>DAOOHL010000043.1:0-11441 GCA_035416185.1 Propionibacteriaceae bacterium
ACGATTTCGTCATCGATCTCGACCGTCGGGAAGTGGAGAATCTGACCGACCTCAAACCACAAGTTCTCCGAGTCAGTCGGCTTCTTGGCTACCCCATCGGCTGTGAGGAACTGGAAGTCGTAGATCAACTGGTCGTCGTTGCGCTCGGGGTCCAAGGGAGCGGCGAGGTTCAGATAGAGCGTGCGAGGCGGCAGCACAGCCGGGTCGTATGCCTTCGGCCACCAAGCACGGTGCTTCTTGACGCCGTACGTGCCCTTCAGCCCGATGTAGAGCGAGGTCAGACGCTGCTGCCCATCGATCACGGCGTAGAACTCGCCGTGACCTTTGGTATCGAAGTCGAGGTTGTTCTCGGCGAAGCGCTCCACGTACTTGGTCAAGAACTCGTAGAAGCGGAAGCCATCTCGGACTTCCGCCGAGTCGACCTTCCAGAGCATCAGGCTGTTGACCGGGTAGTGCTGCATGACTGAGTCGAAGAGACGGCACACCTGGCCCATGTCCCATGTGAACTTCCGCTGGATCGACGGCAGGAGGTACCGACGCTCGGCGATGTTCCGGATCGCTGACTCGACCGTGATCGCCTTCTCATACCCGCCCGCCATGAACTGCCGTCCTCTCGCCATCTGGTGCCGTGTCAATCATTCCATGCCGTCCCGCCGGCCACGGCGCGAGCCGCCCCTGCCTGAACGGCCTCAGTGTGTTCCTGCTTGCCAGGCAGGATTGAGGCGATGTATCGCCCGATGCGAGTCTGCGATGTCGACGCGGCTGTGGTTGCCGACATCGAGCACCGCCTCAGCGAGCACGACCAGCAACACGTTGGAGGGCGGGCATTCCTCCACGACTCGCTGCGGCTCCTCACCGACGCTCGCCACGCCTACGCCAACTCCGATGACGGGAGCAGGAGGCTCGCGAACCAAGCGTTCTACACGCGGTTGGAGATCACTGAGGACGAGCAACTACACCCGCGCCTCGCAGAACCGTTCGCCACCATCGTTCGAGAGACGACCGGAGGCAAGGAAGCCAAACGGGAACACTCCACATCTTCCGATGTCGCGTGTTCCCGCAAGACACTTTGGGTGGAGCGTAGGGGACTCGAACCCCTGACTTCGACCTTGCAAAGGTCGCACTCTACCAACTGAGTTAACGCCCCGATTGAGTTGTGCCTCGGGGGCAGAGCAGCTGCGCCAACGTCCCGAGCGAAGGAGATTCTACCCGGTTTGGGCGGGTGCTCCGTACGAGACCGGCCAACCGCCACTGAGCGGAGACGCCCGCCGTCCCTGTACGCGCAGGCTGGCCGTCACCGAGCACGGGCCCGGCCGTCACCGAGCGGGGAGAAGGCCAGCGGCCGTATCCCACCGCGACCAGAGGCGGCGCAGCCACCACGGCCTCGACTCCTCCGGGGTAGCGACGACCGCCGCCCACTCCTCAGACCAGCGCTCGCTGTCCCTCGCCGCGTCGGCAGCGTCGGGTGGCGCCTCGAACCACGCGGTTTCGATGCGGTCGCGGTCCGCCCGTAGCGACGAAGCGACCCGCCAGTCGCGCAGCACCGCCCGATGCAGCCGTTCGTGGCGCCACCAGGGGTGGTCGTTCGCCATGTTCGTCACAGCGGGGCCTTCGTCGAGGGGATCCAGCACCGTCACCGGACGGAACAGGGACACGCACGGAGCGCTCGTCCCGGTCACCCAGTGCCGACCGGCGCCGAGGTCAGCCACCCAGGAGGCGGTCGTCTGCGTCGAGGTGACCAGGCCGCCCGCATGCGCGCACGGCGCGGCCAGCGCCCCGTTGACCATCGAGTAGTCAGGTGAGGCCCCGCCATGGTTACGCAGAGCGGCCACCGCATCGGGGACGGCCGCCGTACGCCTCGCCGCCGCCTCAGTGGTCGTCTGCCGTACGGCGCACTGCGCCACCCGACCGCGCAGCCGGTCGGCGAACGACTCCGCGAAGCCAGCAATGGTCAGGCCGTTGCTGATGCTGCGGCCCCGACCGGTCACCTCCTCGACCGCGTGGTGGCGACCGGCCGTCTCCAGCACGACCGCACCGTCAGGGTCGGCGACCAGGTAGGAGTTGTCGTACGAGAATGACGGATGCTCGCGGCTGCACGACCCGCCCTGCCCGTACCGCTCCAGCAGTGTCACGATCACCTCGACCGCCTCGTGCCGGGTCGCGCAGCGCTCCAGGCCGAGCCTGACCAGGTCCATCCCGAGCAGGGTCCCATCAGCTCCAGCGCCCGTGCGCCGGGTGAACACCGCCTCGTTGCCGATGACGACGCCGTGTTCATTGGCGCCCATCTCGGCTCCCCACATCCACCATGGCTGGCTCAGCATGACCGCATGCGTGTGGGCGACCTGCGGGACCGTCGACCAGGTCGTGGCCAGGTCGGTTCCCGCCGCGTGGTCGGCGGCCCCGTACCACCGCACCACCTGCGCCTCGTTGACGTCACGGTCGGAGTTCTTCGCGAACAGCACCCCGTCGCCGGTGAGGGACACGAACGTGTCGCACATGCCGTCAGCGTACGAGGTTCCTCCACGACCGACGACGTGGCACAGTCACGCCATGGCATCTGAGGACGAGGAGCGCGTCCAGCGCTGGGTCGACTCCGGGGGCACGGTCGAGATCGTCGACGAGGGCCCCCCGGTCGTGGTGTCGCTGTGTCGGTGCGACGGCGGTGAGGAGATCGACCGGTTCGAAACCCTGGAACGGGCTGTCGTCGACCTGGTGGAGCGGCTGGGCTGAGTCGCCGGGCGAACGGTCAGTCGACCCAGACTCCCGAGCTGCCCCGGCGATGGCTGCCGACCAGGTGGGTGTCGACGACCCCGACCGCCTCCATCAGCGCGAACATCGTCGTCGGTCCCACGAACGCGAACCCGTGCCGCTTCAGCGCCTTCGCCAACGCGACCGACTCAGGAGACGACGTAGGCACCTCCGACTGCCGTACCGGCCGAGGTGTCGCCGCAGGCTGATGCGACCAGACCAACTCGACCAACCCGCCAGCCTCGCGGAGCGCGACGGTCGCTCGCGCGTTCTGGATGGTCGCCAGCACCTTGGCCCGGTTCCGGACAATCCCAGCGTCGGCAAGCAAACGGGTGACGTCGTCGTCGCCGTACGCCGCGACCCGGTCAGGGTCAAAACCATCGAAGGCCGTACGGAAGGCTGGCCGCTTGCGGAGGATCGTCGCCCATGACAGGCCGGACTGGAAGGCCTCGAGGCTGAGCCGTTCGAAGAGTCCTGTCTCGTCGCGGACCGGCATGCCCCATTCGTGGTCGTAGTAGTCCCGCAACAGCGGATCGGACGCGGCCCAACCAGGCCTCGACAGGCCATCCGGGCCGGCGTTCAGATCACTCATGTATACGGTCCTCTTTACTCGCCGACCACACCGTCTTGCGATGCCGGAACGTACGGCGTACGTTACTTGTTGCCACGCTGGCTAAGCACGATACAGTGGCGTAGGAAGTTCGAGACTGGGCTCGAACACTCGGTACTGGAGGCGTGACAGAGGGATCCCCACCCCCGCCGTTGTTCTCCCCAAGACGACGTGCACCGCCTTCATGGTGGGCCCGGTCGGCGCCCCGTGCGTCGGCCGGGACCTGCTTCGGTTCGATCCTGCACCCGTTCGCACCTGGTTTGGCGGTGGGGCTTGGTCTGCTCGCGAGGTTACGCTACCGTAGGTTGAATCCTACGGTTCCGTAGGTTGTGCCGATCACTCGGAGGCAACATGACCCGCACGAGGCGACCAGTCCTCATCCAGGGCGGCATGGGCATCGCCGTGTCGTCATGGCAGCTCGCTCGTGAGGTGTCGCGCCTTGGGCAGCTGGGCGTCGTGTCCGGCACCGCGCTCGACGGAGTGGTCGCGCGGCGGCTCCAGGATGGCGACGAGGGCGGCCACATCCGCCGAGCTCTCCGCCACTTCCCGTCGCCGGCGATGGCCGACCGGATCCTGTCGGCCTACTTCCTCCCCGAGGGGCGCCAGGGCAAGCCGTACCGCCCGCACCCCACCATGTCGATCGACCCTGGCCGCAACGCCATCGAGCTGGCAGTGATCGGCAACTTCGTCGAGGTCTGGCTCGCCAAGGAGGGCCACGACGGCGTCGTCGGCATCAACCTGCTCGAGAAGGTGCAGACCTCCACCCTCACCGCCACCTTCGGCGCCATGCTCGCCGACGTCGACTACGTGATCATGGGCGCCGGCATCCCCAAAGAGATGCCGCAGCTGGTCACCGACTTTGCCGCCGGCCGTACGGGCCACTACACGATCGACGTGCACAACGCCACGAAGACCTACCGCGCCTCCCTGGACCCGGTGGCGGTCATGGGCGACGAGCTGCCGACGCTGAACCGGCCCGACTTCCTCGCGATCGTCTCGCTCCACGTGCTCGCCTCCTACCTCAACCGCAACGACCAGATCCGGCCAGACGGGTTCATCGTCGAGGGACCGAAGGCCGGCGGTCACAGCGCCACCCCGCGCGGCAAGATGACGCTGAACGAGGCGGGTGAGCCCATCTACGGCCCCAAGGATGATGCCGACATCCGTGCCATGGTCGAGATCGGTCTGCCCTTCTGGCTCGCGGGAACGTACGGCACCGCCGACAAGGTACGGGAGGCCATCGACCTCGGCGCCCAGGGGGTCCAGGCGGGCACGGTGTTTGCCCTGTGCGAGGACTCTGGGCTGCGCCCGTCGCTGCGCGATGCGATGCTCTCGAAGCTGCGCGTCGGGTCCCTGGTCGTCAAGAACGACCCCTTGGCCTCACCGACCGGCTTCCCGTTCAAGGTGGCCCAGGTGCCAGGCACGCAGTCCGAGGACGAGGTCTACCAGGCCCGCGAGCGGATCTGCGATCTCGGCTACCTCCGGTCGCCGGTCGAGCGCCCTGACGGCTCCGTACAGATGCGGTGTGCGTCAGAGCCGGTGCACATGTACATGAAGAAGGGTGGCGACGCAGCCGAGACCGACGGCCGCAAGTGCCTCTGCAACGCCCTGATGGCCAACATCGGGCTCGGGCAGCAGCGCAAGAACGGGTACGTCGAGCAGCCAGCCCTCACCCTCGGCCAGGACCTGACCGGCCCCGAGGCACTGATCGAGCAGCACCCGCAGGGCTGGACTGCCCGAGATGCGGTCACCTGGCTGCTGAGCGACGTCCCGGCGGAGCTGTACGAGGACCAGCTCGCCACTGTGTGACCCGGTCAGGGCAAGTGACATTGTCGGTGGCGGCTGACAGGGTTGGCGCATGGCACCTTCCGTACCCGACGAGGTCTTGGCCTTCCTCGACACCGTGACTCCTGCCGTACGGCAGCGCGACGCCCGTACCCTGCTTGAGCTGATGATGCGGGTGACCGGGGAGCCGCCGGAGCTCGAGCGGAGCATGCTCGGCTTCGGGCGCTACTCGTACAAGTACCCGAGCGGCCGCTCCGGCGAGACCTCGGCAGCCGGGTTCGCGCCTCGCAAGGCCGCCATGAGCATCTACTTCATGGACGGCCTCAGCGCGCATGAGGAGGCGCTTGGTCGGCTCGGCCCGCACACGAAGCAAGGCGTCGGCTGTCTCTATGTGAAGGATCTCTCGAAGCTCGACCTTGCGGTGCTCGAGGAGATGGTCAGGGTCTCGTACGCGACGCTGACGGCCGGGACGTACGGGCTGCGCGCCCGCGACGGAAAGCCCGCCGGAAGGAGCTAGGTCAGAGCGGCTGGGGGTCTGGGGGGCGACGTCCCCCAGTTGAGGATGCTTGCGGTAGCCGTACGCCTCCACGTGCAGGAGCCGGGGCCGACGGCGGCGGGACCATCGGGCCGATGTCGCCATCCGGCGCGGTGTCGAGGTCGACGATCACCGGCGCATGGTCGCTCGGGAGTTTGCCCTTGCGGGCCTGACGGTCGACCCAGGCTGCTGCGACCCTGGCCGCGACGGGCGCGCCTGCGAGCATCAGGTCGATCCGCATCCCGAGGTTCTTGTGGAACATGCCGGCGCGGTAGTCCCAGTAGGTGAAGACGGTGTCGTGGGGCCAGCGGTCCCGGACGACGTCACGAAGCCCAAGGTCGAGGAAGCCCTGGAGGGCGGCTCGCTCCGGCGGGGTGACGTGGGTCTCATTGCGGTAGGCCTCGGGGTCGAACACGTCGGCGTCGGCCGGGGCGATGTTCATGTCGCCGCAGACCAACACGTCGGTGGGGCCGGCAGCCACGACCGTACGGAGCGCCGCCAGCCACTCGAGTTTGTACCGGTAGTGGTCGGAGTCGACCTGCCGACCGTTCGGCACGTAGAGGCTGTGGACCCGGATCCCGCCACAGACCGCGCTCAATGCCCGAGCCTCCGGCTCGGGGAAGCCAGGCATGCCCTCGAACCCCCGTACGACATCATCGAGGCCGACCCGCGACAGCAACGCGACGCCGTTCCACTGCCCCTGGCCGTGGGACGCGAACTCGTAGCCGCGGGAAGCGAGGTCATCACCGAGCAGGTCGGCGAACGCCTCGTCGGTGAGCTTCGTCTCCTGCAGACACACCACGTCAGGCCGGCGCTGGTCGAGCCACGGCAGCAGCCGGGGGACTCGCTGCTTGACTGAGTTCACATTCCAGGTGGCTATCCGCACTGGCTCAGGCTAACAAGCGCTTCCCGGCAGCGACTCGGACAGCCACACTGGTCGGCATGGACCCAGACGTCGTGGGCGAAGGCCGCCTGCTCGCGCTGCTGGGGGTCCGGCTTGACCAGCTGATGGCGCGCCGGATCCCCGTGCGGGGAGTGTCGGCAGGGCCCGTGCTGCACAGCACCCGCCTACGGTTCGCCGACGGGACGACGCTCCTGGTCAGGTCGGAGCGGTCGGGCAACATGGCGCGCGTGCTGCAGGCAGTGCTGTCGGGACGTCCGGTGCTGGTCGAGCGCTGGGAACGACGATCTGGTGGGCTCGCGCTTGCCCTGGCGGTCCAGTCCTCCGGCCGCCGGCTGCACCTCGGCATGGTCGTGCTCGGGCCGGACCAGCCCGACTGACTCAGGCGTCGGCGAGCAGATCGAGGGCTCTGTGCCGCGCTTCCTTGGTGGTCGCCACGTTGGTCAACATCACCTCGTCAGCGTCGGCAAAGTCGGCGAAGTCGCGCAGGAATGCCGCCACCCCGGGGCCGTCTCCGACGCCGGTGTGGCGCATCATCGAGCGCGCCTGATCACCGCCCGGCCCAGCCACGACCTCTTCCAGCTGCTCGTCGGTGAGGGGGCCGCGGGCGAAGAACCTGCGGACGCGCTCTCTGAGCACCTGCCCGTACATCGCGTCAGCGTCGGCAGGATCGTCGGCGACGATCGTGTTGCAGGCGGCGATCACGTACGGCTCCGCCAGCTGCTGGCTGGGCACGAACCGCTCCCGGTACGTGGCCACCGCCACCTGCAGAGCGTCGGGGGCGAAGTGGGACGCGAAGGCGTACGGGAGGCCGAAGGCGGCGGCGAGCTGGGCCCCGTACAACGACGAACCCAGGATGTACAAGGGGACATGCGTACCCTTGCCCGGGGTGGCGGTCACACCGGGGAACAGCGACTCGTCACCGAGGTACCCCTGCAGCTCCCGGACATCATCAGGGAACGTGTCGGCTGCTGAGGGGTCGCGACGAAGTGCCCGCACCGTGCGCTGGTCGGTGCCCGGCGCCCGGCCGAGGCCCAGGTCGATCCGGCCCGGATGCAGCTCGGCGAGCGTGCCGAACTGCTCGGCGATGACCAGCGGCGCGTGGTTTGGCAGCATGACCCCACCCGAGCCGACCCGGATTCGTTCAGTCGAGGCAGCGACGTGGGCGATCAGCACCGACGTCGCCGCGCTCGCGATCTGCGGCATGTTGTGGTGCTCGGCGAACCAGATCCGCTCGAACCGGTCAAGCGACTCCGCCTTCTGGGCGAGCGTGACCGAGTCGAGCAGGGCCTCCCGTACGGGCTGGTCCTTCCCGACTAAGGCGAGATCCAGGATCGACAGCCGCAGCGGAGTGGTCATGCCAACGACGGTACCCGTTGAATCCAGATGACCGGCGCGCGCCCAACCGGGATACTTGCCTGCGTGTCAGCCACCATTCGCGCCCAAGGACTCGCGGCCGCGCATGGCGACCGGGTCCTCTTCGCCGGCCTCGACCTGCTGGTCGCGCCGGGAGACGTCATCGGCCTGGTCGGTCCCAACGGGGTCGGCAAGTCGACGTTGCTGCGCATCCTGGCCGGAGAACAGGCGCCGGACGCGGGCACCGTACAGATCGCCCCGGCCGATGCCACCGTCGGCCATCTCACGCAGGAGCTCGACCTCCGTGAGGGTGAGACGGTACGGGCGCTGCTCGGCCGCCGCACCGGTGTGACGGCAGCGACCGCAGCGATGGAAGCCGCCGCGCACGCTCTCTCCGATGGTGGCGACCAGGCGACCGATGCCTACTCTCACGCGCTCGAACGTTGGCTCGCCCTGGGCGGCGCCGACCTTGAGGAGCGGGCCGAGCAGGTCTGCGCCAAGCTCGGGCTGACCGTCGACATCGACCGTGAGGTCGCGACCCTCTCGGGCGGCCAAGCGGCCCGCGCGGGACTGGCGGCGCTGCTGCTCAGCCGCTTCGACGCCTACCTTCTCGACGAGCCGACCAATGACCTCGACAGCGAGGGCCTCGACCTGCTCGAGAACCTCGTCACCAGCCTCGATGCCCCGACCGTGCTGGTCTCTCACGATCGCGAGTTCCTCGCCCGTACCGTCACCGTGGTCGTCGAGATCGACCGCAGCCTGCAGAAGACGGTGACGTACGGCGGCGGCTACGACGCCTATCTCGCCGAACGGTCGGTGACCAGGCGGCAGGCGCGGGAGGCGTACGAGGCGTACGCCGACCGCAAGGGCGAGCTCGAGGAGCGCGCACGCCGGCAAAGGGCATGGTTGTCGAAGGGCGTCCGCAACGCGATCAAGAAGGCACCCGACAGCGACAAGCACATCCGCCACCGCGAGGGCCAGCGCACCGAGAAGCAGGCGGCGAAGGCGCGGCAGACCGACCGGCTGATCGAGCGGCTCGAGGTCGTCGAGGAGCCACGCAAGGAGTGGGAGCTGCGCATGACCATCGCGGCGGCGCCCCGGTCCGGCGATGTGGTCGCGACGGTGGCAGACGCGGTCGTACGGAGGGGAGACTTCACCCTCGGGCCGCTCACCCTCCAGCTCGACGTCAAGGACCGGGTGGCGATCACTGGACCGAACGGCTCCGGCAAGACGACGCTGCTCGACCTGGTGCTCGGCCGGGTGGCCCCCGATGCTGGTCGGGCCTCGCTCGGCTCCCGAGTGCTCGTGGGGGAGGTCGACCAGGCGCGGGCGGCGATCGAGGGCTCTGACACGGTGGCCGCTGCATTCGGTCGGGAGCTGCCCGACTGGCCTGACGCCGACGTACGGACCCTGCTCGCGAAGTTCGGCCTCACCCATCACTCCCTGCGTCCGGCGGACACGCTGTCACCGGGCGAGCGGACCCGGGCGGCGCTGGCCCTGCTCCAGGCGCGAGGCGTGAACCTGCTCGTGCTCGACGAGCCCACCAACCACCTCGACCTTGCAGCCATCGAGCAGCTGGAGGACGCACTGGAGTCGTACGAGGGGACGCTCCTGCTCGTCACTCACGACCGGCGGATGCTTGATGACGTACGGCTGACCCGCCGCTGGCATGTCGAGTCCGGTCAGGTGACCGAGATCGTGCCGGACTGAGGTCGCCGGAGCGACCCGGACGACGCGCCTACTTGGGCGAGGGAACCGGTGGGAGCGGCTTGGCGTAGTCGAGGCGGTGGCCCTCGTAGTAGGTGCCGATCGTGTCCTCACGCATCGCCTGACCGAGCGTGGCCACGGCCGCCGGGTCGTAGACCGCGATCCACTGACCGTCGGTCGATGTGGACTGACCCACCAGCGGCGCCTGGAGCGACTTGATCGAG
Organism: Propionibacteriaceae bacterium; assembly: GCA_035416185.1. Classification (GTDB taxonomy): domain Bacteria; phylum Actinomycetota; class Actinomycetes; order Propionibacteriales; family Propionibacteriaceae; genus JBHAES01. The sequence goes on from DAOOHL010000043.1 coordinate 9,867, forward strand.
TCACCGCCGGAGAGCTTCATCTGGCCGGCGTACTCGAGCATCAGCTGGGTGGTCATGCCGGAGTCGACGGTCACGTACTTGCCGATCGCGCCGATCAACTCTGTCACCTTCGCCGGGTTCGCCATGACCTCCGGCGACGCGGCCTTGACGAGGATGGCCTTGAGCACGTCACGCTGACGGCCAGCCCGGTCGAAGTCACCGTTGGGCAGGTCGAAGCGCTCGCGGCAGTAGAGCAGGGCCGCCTCGCCGGACAGCGTGATCTCGCCGACGGGGTACTGGTAGATCTTGCCGCTCTCCGACTTCATCGAACTGGCGACCTTGTTGTTGACGGTCACCCCACCCACGACGTCGACGAGCTTGATGAAGTTGTCGAAGTTGGTCAGCGCGACGTGGTCCATCCGGGTGCCGGTGATCTGCTCCAGCGTCTGCACGCTCAGCGCGGGTCCGCCCCAGGCGTAGGCCGCGTTGATCTTCGCCTTGCCCCGGCCCGGGATGTCGACCCACATGTCGCGCGGGAAGGAGATGAAGTACGCGTTCTTCCGGTCGCCTGAGACGTGCAGCACCATCAAGGAGTCGGAGCGGCCACGATCGTTCGGCCCTCGGGAGTCCGTACCCATGATCACGATGTTCAGGGGCGCTAACCTCGCCTCAGGTGCCGCGGTGGCAGACGGCGGACGGGACACGGCGGTCGGCATCACATCGGGCTGACGCTGAATCTGGTTCACCGAGCGGGTGACCTGGGTCGCGTAGAAGCCTGCGACACCGACAGCGCCGGCGAACACCAAGGCCAGCAGGAGCAGCGCGAAGAAGAGCACCCCACGGCGCTTCTTGACCGGCTTGGTCGCCTCGGACTGCGGTGGGTCGGCTGGTGGGTCGCCCCTCGTACCTGCGCCCGAAGCCGCCCCGGCTACGCCTGACGCAGGAGCGCCAGCGGTGTCGGCTGCTTCGCCAGTGTCTGCGTAGCGACCGCCGACAGACGCCGAAGCGTCGGCTGCAGGGTCGCCAGAGACATCGTCGGCAGGGTCGGTCGCCGGCCGCGGACGGGGCTCCTCGTCGTCATCAAAGATCGACAGCGATTGTTTGACCATCGCTGACAAGTAAAGCACCGGCCCCATCGAGTCGCGATCCGTCGTCTGGCAGGCCGCGCCAGCGACGAGCGCAAGCCCTAGCCTGGGTCCGAGTGCACAGCAGAGGAGAGCCATGCGAACGACCGTGATCGTGACCCTGCTCTTAGCGGCAGTCGCCGCCTGGTGGTGGCGCCGAGAGGCGGGACGGCGAGCCGACGCTGAGCTGTGGGCAGCCGCGACTGAGCCTGCAGCATGACCGGGGCTCTGGACGGCTTCGACGCCCGACTTCCCGAGGTCAGGGCGCTGGTGCAGTGGCTCTGGGAGCATCCAGAACTCGGGTACGACGAGGTCGGTACGTCAGCGGCGGTCGTCGAGTGGGTGACCCGAGTGGCACCCGAGCTGACCATCGAACGGTTTGCGAGGACCGGCGTGCGGGTACGGGTGCCCGGCCCTTCGACCAGCTCAGGGACCGAGCAGGGCCCTTCGACAGGCTCAGGGACCGAATCCC
>DAOOHL010000043.1:11541-14659 GCA_035416185.1 Propionibacteriaceae bacterium
GCTTGTCGAAGGGTTGTCGTCTCGGCGCACGGTGGCGATCGTGGCTGAACTGGATGCACTGGTCGTGCCGGCACACCCAGACGCCGACCCGGCCACCGGTGCGGTGCATGCCTGCGGGCATCACACCCAGGTCGGCATCGTCTGCTCGCTCTTCGCGCACTATGCCCAGGGCCACGATCTCCCGTACGACCTCGTCTTCATCTGGGTGCCCGCAGAGGAGTACGTCGACCTCGACCGACGCCGCGCCCTCCGCGACGCTGGGGAGATCGGCTGGTTCGGCGGCAAGCCGGAGGCGATGGCGCTTGGAGTGTTCGACGACGTCGACGCGGCAGTGCTGGTGCATGCGATGGGCGGGGGGTACGACGTACCGACGGTCGAGCTCGACTGCGATCTGGCCGGGTTCCTGTACAAGCACGTCACCTTCCACGGCACCGCCTCCCACGCCGGCTTCGACCCGTTCAGCGGCACCAACGCAGCCTCGATGGCGACCCTCTACTCGACAGCGATCGGGCTTGGCCGCCAACAGCTGCGCGAGGATGTGTACGCGCGGCTCAACCCCGTGATCACGTCGGCGCCGATGACGACCAACGTCATCCCGGACACGTGTCGGGTGTCGACAGACGTACGGACGATCGACCTCGCCTACATGGGCGAGATGTCGCGCCGGCTCGATGCCATGGCGACCGGCGCCGCGCTTGCCCTCGGCGGGCGGGCAGAGATCGAGACCGAGGTCGGTTACCTGCCGTTCCGCCAGGATCGCGATCTGTCCCAGGCGTGGCGGGCGGCCTTCCACGCGGGATCGGCTGGCGTCGGTGCGCTGCTCGACGATCGCGGTGCTGCGGCGGCTGCGGGTGATGTGGGAGACCTGTCGTACGTGCTGCCGTGCGTCCAGATCGGCTACTCCGGCTTTACAGGTACCGTGCACGGCCGTGACTTCCAGCTCGACGACGCCCCGTTCGTCCTGGCCGCCTTCCCGAGGTTCGTCGCGGCAGGGTTGGCGCGACTGGGCGACCACCTGGGTGACCTGCACCGCCGGTCCTTCGAGGACTATGCGGTCGAGGTGGAGCGGATCGCTGAAGCCTCGGCCTGACCGGTGGGACTGGGTCGCCCTTCGACCAGCTCAAGGACCGGAGGGCGGGTGCTCAGGGGCCGGGGTCTGGCGTCCGGTGGGCAGGAGCGTGAGGGTCTCGGACTCGCCGACGATGTCGATCCTGGCGGCGTCTCGTCTGGCCTGGACCCAGGGGCAGTCGTAGCGCTGGTGGTCGGCGTCGAGCAGGATGCCGTCGCGCCGGAGGGTGCCGGCGGCCAGCTCGTACCAGCCGTACGGCGTCTGCGCCCGCATGACGCGACCATCGAGCGTCACCACGCCCACCGACTTCGCGAACTCCCCGACCGAGCCGAAGTCCGCCACGTCGGCGAGCACCACCGCCCAGCCGGTGTCCCGACCCTGCTGCACGACCTCCGTGTCGGACACTCGGGTGAGCGGACCCGTGCCGAGCACAGCAAGCAGCGCCCGCCCGGCGCGGCCGATCAGCCTGGTGCCGCCGAGGTCGAGCTCGTCGAGCCGGTCGAGCGGCAGGTACAGGTGGGTGTAGCGAGCGCGGGGGCCTTCCCCGTACCCCTTCCTGACCCGGGTGTCGTACCTCGCCAGCAGCACGCCGCCGTCCTGACCGATGTCGGGGTTCACGCCGTTGCCGACCCACAGATCGGGCGTGCGCTGGCGGCTCGCGTTCTCGACCAGCGCCAGCCCTGGGTGGGTGGTGAACAGGGGGATCGCGCCGTCGAGCAGGCCATGCCACAGGTGCTGCTGGTCGCCGAACGCGCCGACCTGGTGGTGCTGGGCGCTCGACAGCAGGAAAGCCGGGGTGCGGTGGGTGGTCACGTTGGCTCGCTGCAGCGCGGTGCCCTGGACGACCGGGTTGAGCGCACGGGCCAGCGTCGGCAGCGCGATCGACGGCACCCGCCCGAACGCGGCCAGGTCGGACAGGAACGGGTTCCGCTCCAGCCGCCAGGCATGGAAGGCCGCCATCGTCGCCCGGATAGCTCCAGGGTTCGCAAACGCCTCCATGCTCCACAGCAGCGCCCCGGTCGTCTCAGGGTCGTACGGGTTGTCGTACACGCGGTTCGCCTCGGCGATGTCGAGCCCCTGCGAGGTGCGTACGGTGACCGTCCCTTGATGCGCGGCGATCTCCCGCAGCGGGCCGGGGACTTCGTACGAGTCGCGCAGCGCAAACAGCATCCCCAGCTGGTTCCAGCGCGGGGTGATCGGCTGGTCGCCGAACGCGGCATCAGCCACGAGCTGCATCTCGACCGCGTCCGGGTTCTTCTTCTGCGCCTCGTACAGGCGGCCGGCTGAGGCGGCGAAGCGGCCCTGGAAGCGGTGCAGCGCGACGTCGAGCAGGATCAGGTCGAGCGCCATGGTGGCGCGGTCGACGATCACCTGGCTGGGGGCATGATCGATCAAGACGGTCAGGCCGGCGATGTCCTCCTCGTAGTAGACCCCGGAGAGCCATTCGGAGTAGCCGTGGCGGAACCGCAGGTCGAACCAACGGTGAAGCCGTGTCTCGGCATCGAGGCGGTGCGCTTCACCCGTACGCCGGTCGTTCGTGAAGGTGTCGGTGGGGAAGAGGGACCCGGCCAAGTACTCGGCGGCGGCGAAGAGGAGCTGGTGGTTCTCCGACCAGAAGCACATGGCGTCGACACCGGGCTCGGCGAGCCAGTACTTGAAGCCCAGCAGCGTACGGCGCAGGGTGACGCCAGCGCTGGGCGTGATCCGTTCGGGGCAGGCGTAGGCGAGCTTAAGCAGCACGATGGCCCGGAAGTCGGAGCAGTCGCGGCGGGTGTCGACGAAGGCGCAGAGCTCCTTGAGGGCGGCCTGGTCGACGGCCTCGTCGTGGGTCAAGGCGGCGAGCGCCCGGTAGGTCCCCTCGGGTACAGGGTCGCTGACGACAGCGGCCGCTGGTGTGGCGTGGGGGGTCACTGCTCCATCTTGGTCGGGTCTGAGCACAGGGCCAGAGCCAAGGGCTGACTGTGGCCAAACCGTGATGCGGTCCGGCTCGCCAGCGGAGGGTTGGCGTTGGCGGGGTCCTTGGACTGGCTGAGGGACCGAGGGGCGGGA
>DAOOHL010000044.1:0-14053 GCA_035416185.1 Propionibacteriaceae bacterium
CGCGGAAGTCCTCGTCGCGGTAGCAGCGGGCGATCTGGTAGTACCGCTCCATGCCCGCCACCATGAGCAGCTGCTTGAACAGCTGAGGCGACTGCGGCAGCGCGTACCAGGAACCGGGCGCGAGCCGGGCCGGCACGAGGAAGTCGCGAGCACCCTCCGGCGTCGACCGGGTCAGCGTCGGCGTCTCGATCTCAACGAAGTTCCGGGCGTCGAGCACACGACGGGCCGCCGCACTGACCGCCGAACGCAGCCGGATCGCGGCCGCCGGGTCGGGCCGGCGAAGGTCAAGGTAGCGATAGCGCAGCCGCGCCTCCTCGCCGACCGTGACCCGCTCGTCGATCTGGAACGGCAGCGGAGCAGACGTGTTCAACACCTCGAGGGTCTCGGCCGCAACCTCGATCTCACCGGTCGCCAGGTTCGGGTTCACGGTGCCCTCGGGCCGGGCCTCGACGACACCGACGACCTTGATGCAGTACTCGTTGCGCAGCGCGTGGGCGCCACCAGCGGCGAGGACCTCGTCCCGTACGACCACCTGGACGACCCCGCTCGCATCACGCAGATCGAGGAACGCCACCCCGCCGAGATCTCGGCGCTTCGCGACCCATCCGGCGAGCGTCACGCGCTCCCCAGCGTCGGCGGCGCGCAGGCTTCCGGCTTCGTGCGTACGGATCACGACGTCCCTTCCCGTTGATGGTTCCGTCCGATCCTAGTGGTGCCCCTGATGAGTTGCCGCACGCGTTTGTCAAGGGTCGTACGGCGGGACCAGGTCAGCCGACGGTCGGCACGAGCGCCTCGCGGAGGGTCTGGGGGTCCTGGACGAGGAGTGCGCGATCCGGGTGACTCGCGGCCTCGGGCGCTGCGAGAGCCGCCAGCAAGCTGGTCAGCGCGTCGCGGTGGTCCTGGTCACGGCGCGATGGCCTTGCTTCGGCAAGGTCGCACGCCGCGTACGGACGCGTTGCCTCCCGACCGACTCCGAGCGTTAGGGTGGCCGACGACCCAGCGCTGTCCACGAACGGAGACCCGATGCCACGTCGCGATGACATCAAGAAGGTTCTGATCATCGGGTCGGGGCCGATCGTGATCGGCCAGGCGTGCGAGTTCGACTACTCCGGCACCCAGGCCTGCAAGGCGCTGCGGTCGCTCGGCTACCAGACCGTGCTGGTCAACTCCAACCCCGCGACGATCATGACCGACCCGGTGATGGCCGACGAGACGTACATCGAGCCGCTCACCATCGACTCCCTCGAGCGGATCATCGCCAAGTCGAAGCCCGACGCGCTGCTGCCCAACCTCGGCGGCCAGACCGCGCTCAACCTGTCGATGAACCTCGAGTCCGCCGGCATCCTCGAGAAGTACGGCGTCACGATGCTCGGCATCTCGTCGCGCGCGATCCGTCGCGGCGAGGACCGCGAGGAGTTCAAGCAGGCCATGGTCGAGCTGGGCATCGAGATGCCACGCTCGACGACGATCACCACCGTCGACGACGCCGCCCGCGTGGCGGCGCAGATGGGCTACCCGGTGGTGCTGCGCCCGGCGTACACGATGGGTGGCACCGGCGGTGGCCTCGTCTACGACGAGGACGAGCTCCGTACGGTGTGTGCTCGCGGCCTCAAGGCCTCGATGGTCTCGCAGGTGCTGGTCGAGGAGTCCGTGCTCGGCTGGGAGGAGCTCGAGGTCGAGGTCGTCCGCGACGCCAAGGACCAGATGATCTCGGTCTGCTTCATCGAGAACGTCGACCCGATGGGCGTGCACACCGGCGACTCGTACTGCAACGCCCCGATGCAGACCATCTCCGATGAGCTGACCGCGCGGCTGCAGGACATCGCCCACCGGATCGTGTCCAGCATCGGCGTCATCGGCGGTACCAACGTGCAGACCGCGCACGACCCGGTCAGCGACCGGATCGTGGTCATCGAGATCAACCCGCGGACGTCTCGCTCGTCGGCGCTGGCGTCCAAGGCGACTGGCTTCCCGATCGCGTACGTCTCGGCGCTGCTCGCGGCCGGACTGACCCTCGACGAGCTGCCGTACTGGCGGGACGGCTCGCTCGAGAAGTACACGCCAGACGGTGACTATGTCGTCAGCAAGTTCGCCCGCTGGGCGTTCGAGAAGCTGCCCGGTGCGGTTGACCACCTTGGCACGCAGATGCGCGCGGTGGGCGAGGTGATGAGCATCGGCAAGTCCTACAAGGAGTCGTTCGGCAAGGCGATCCGGGCCCTGGAGAACGGCCGTACGGGGCTGGGCGATGCCCGCGCTCTCGCCGGGTTGCCGGTCGAAGAGATCGTCAGCCGGCTCGAGTTCCCGACCAGCGAGCGGCAGTACCTGATGTACCTCGCCCTGCAGAAGGGCGTCTCGGTCGACCAGCTCGTCGAGCTCACGTTCATGAAGCGCTGGTTCGTCGAGCAGATGGCGGAGCTGGTGGCTCTGGAGGCTGAGGTCGGATCGTACGAGGGGCGGCTCGCCGAGCTGCCCGCCCGTGTGCTGCGGCAGGCCAAGGAGGACGGGTTCGGCGACGACCGGCTGGCGCAGCTGCTGGACGCCTCGTCGACCGAGGTGCGCCAGCGTCGGCAGGCCGCCGGGATCGTCGCCCGGTTCGAGGCGATCCCGGTCAGCGGTGTCGAAGGAGCCGAGTACTACTTCTCCACATACGCCGAACCCCGCCCGAACCCGCTGCCGGAGGCGAAGCCGGTCGACCACACCAACCCGAAAATCATGGTGCTCGGCGGTGGCCCGAACCGGATCGGCCAGGGCATCGAGTTCGACTACTGCTGCGTCCATGCCGCCTACACACTGCGCGAGCGGGGGTACGGCACGATCATGGTGAACTGCAACCCCGAGACCGTGTCGACCGACTACGACACCTCAGACAAGCTCTACTTCGAGCCGTTGACGGTCGAGGACGTGCTGTCGATCATCGACGTCGAGCAGCCGGACGGCGTGATCTGCCAGTTCGGTGGCCAGACGCCGCTGACGATCGCGCAGGCGCTGAAGGACGCCGGCGTGCCGATCATCGGCACCTCGCCGGAGACCATCGACCTGGCCGAGGATCGCGACCGGTTCCGGGAGATCATGGACCGCCTGGCGATCCCGATGCCCGCGGCTGGCATGGCGACGACCATCGACGAGGCGGTTGAGGTCGCCGACCGGATCGGTTACCCGGTCATCGTGCGGCCCTCGTACGTGCTCGGTGGGCGCGGCATGGAGATCGTCTTCGAGGCTGCTGCACTGCGGCGCTACATGGCACGGGCTGTCGGAGTGACGCCGGACCGGCCCATCCTCATCGACCGCTTCCTCGAGAATGCGCTGGAGTGCGAGGCAGACGCGCTGTGCGACGGCATCGACGCGTACGTGCCCGCGGTCATGGAGCACATCGAGTATGCAGGCATCCACTCCGGCGACTCGGCCTGCTTCGTCCCGTCGGTGACCATTCCCGACGAGCACGTCGGCGTGATCGAGAACTACACCCGTCGCATCGCGGTCGAGCTGGGCGTGGTGGGTCTGATGAACGTGCAGTACGCGATCCACGACGACACCGTCTATGTGTTGGAGGCGAATCCCAGGGCGAGCCGTACGGTGCCGTTGGTCTCCAAGGTGGCCGACGTCAACATGGCCTCGCTCGCGACCCGGCTGATGATCGGCGAGAAGCTGGCCGACCTGAACCTCGAACGTCGGCCCGTTCCGTACACGGGGGTCAAGGAGTCAGTCTTCCCCTTCTCCATGTTCCCCGAGGTCGATCCCCTCCTCGGCCCGGAGATGCGCTCGACCGGCGAGGTGCTGGGTCTGGCGACGGATGCTGGAGCCGCGTTTGCGAAGGCTCAGGATGCGGCTGGCTCTCCGCTGCCGACATCAGGTGCGGTGTTGTTGTCGGTGGCCGAGCGGGATCGGGTGGGCAAGCCTGGGGTGACCATCCTCGCTGCGGCTCGCGACTTCATGGAGGCAGGGTTCTCGCTCTACTCCACCACGGGGACCGCTGCCTTCCTCGCCGAGCACGGCATCGACGCGACGCCGGTCAACAAGCTCCATGAGGGCTCCCCCCACATGGCCGACCTGATCGGCAACGGGTCGGTTCAGCTTGTCGTGAACACCCCTGCTGGGCGGAGCTCGGAGTACGACGACTCCTACATCCGCAAGGCCGCGATCCGGGCCAAGGTGCCATACATCACGACGACACCGGGGGCCTTGGCTGCCTCGTCGGGCATCCTCGCCTCCCGGTCGGCTGCCACCGAGCCTGTCTCGCTGCAGGACTACCACGCGATGATCTGACCGACGTGGGCCAAAGTCGCTTCTCGTTGCTATTTTCTGCTGACTGAATCGTCGCAAGCGCCATCGAACAGCGGCTTTGGCCCTTCCGTCGTCCGAGATTGAGGGAGGGTCCACTCCCACAGGCATCAGACTCGGGCTACCTGCGGTGATCCCACCTGGATCGCCTCGGCTGTGGCGGGTGAGGTCGTTCCTTTCGCACTCATCGAGCCGTAGAGCACCCCGCCGACGACGAGTACCCCGCCCAGCAGTGCGAGCAGGGCCGGGCGCTCTCCCAGCACAAGCCACCCCGCGGCGATCCCGACAACGGGGACCAGCATCGAGAACGGCGCCACCTGCGAGGAGGGGTGCCTCGCCATCAGCCACACCCAAGCCCCAGACCCGGCAATGGTGCCGATCAGGACGGTGTACGCGAGTCCGACCCACGCGGGCACAGCGGCGGCCGTCGCCGCTGTCGCGATCGATGCGCCAATGCGGGCTGGCCCCTCGAACAGCAACGACAGCAACAGCATCGGGATCGGCGGCACGATGGCCATCCACGCGGTGAGGTGCAGTGGCTCCGGAGCGGCGGCCTTGCGACTCGCCAGGTTGCCCAGCGCCCAGCCGAACCCTCCGAAGACCACCAGCAGGAAGGGCCACCACACCCCGGTGGTCAACCGTGAGATGCCCACCAGGACCAGGCCCACCACCGCGATCGCCACGCCGAGCTTCAAGCGGCCGGACACCTTCTCTCGCAGGAGCAGCGCCCCAAGCACCACCGTGAACGGCGCCGACGACTGCAGCACCAGTGACGACAGCCCGGTCGGGAAGCCAGCGGCCATCCCGAGGTACAGACCGATGAACTGCAGCGTCCCGAAGCCGATCCCGTACCCGAGCAGCCACTTCATCGGTACCTGCGGACGCGGGATGAACAGGATCGCGGGGATCGCGATGACCGCGAACCGCAAGGCGACGAGGAACAGCGGCGGGAACTGCGCGAGCGACGCATGGATCGCGAGGAAGTTCAGCCCCCACATGACGGCAACGGCAAGGGCGAGGAGGCGGTGGGTGATCGGCACAAGCGCAACTCTGACCCATCACACCATTCAGGTCTATCGAGGATCTCTGCATTGACCGATTAGGCTTCCTTCATGGAAATCCGCCACCTTGAGTTGTTGCGTGAACTCGCTGTCCGGGGCACCCTCGCTGAGGTGGCAGCCGCGACGTACCGCACGCCGTCGGCGCTGTCGCAGCAGATCCGTACGGCTGAACGCGACCTTGGCGTGAAGCTCGTCGAGCCCGATGGCCGTCGGCTGCGCCTGACCGCCGCGGGGCAGGTGCTCGCCGACGGCGCCGATGAGGTCTGCCTCGCGATGGCCGAGTTGCGAGCAAGGATGGACCGCATCACCGGAGACCCGGTTGGCCAGGTCACCATCGGGAGTGTGCCCAGCGCAGCCGAGGCGCTGCTGCCCGGGCTGTACGGGCGACTGAAGCACACCGGGATCACTCTCGACCTGGCTGACTTCGACCTGGCCGAAGCCGACTACGCGCCGAGAACGCTCGACGTCGACATCGTGATCGGCCACACGCTCACTGGCGACGTACCCCTCGGGGCCGACCGTTTGGTGACCACCGTGGTTGCCCGCGAGCCGATCGATGTCGCGCTCCCCGCCGACCACCCGCTCGCAGCCCATGACGTCCTCTCCCCCGCCGACCTGGTCGGCACGACCTGGGTGAGCGTGCCGGAGGGATATCCGTTCGACAGCATCCTCGTTGCCCTCGAACGTCTGGCGGGCCAACGGCTCGAGCGGTCGGCGAGGGTACGCGATAACCGCGTGGTGGAGTCTCTGGTTGTGGCCGGTCTGGGTCTCGCCCTACTGCCGAGGTTCACCACCCGACCCCGGCCGGGGCTGGTCACCAGGCCGCTGACTGGCGTCCGGGCTGACCGTGCCGTGGTGGCGATGTGTCGCCCCGACCGTTACGCCCGGGCCGCCGTCAAGGTGACCGTGGACTGCTTTGCCGACGTCGGAGGCGACCTGGCCTCACCAGCCACCGCCTGAGCGTGAGCAGTGTTGCCGGGCTGTTCCGCAGGCGCCGCTAGACGACGACGCGTTCGCTGCCGACGCACGGGTAGGGTCGGCAGCGATGACCATCCACACCGACCACCCGTTCGCGCTCCCGCCCGGCCAAGGTGACGACGCGCGCCGCTTCAGAGCCCGGACAGGATCTGGCGTCACCGTCTGGACGGCCGGTCACGGCGAGCGCCCGTACGACCGGGTCGGCCTCACCGTCTCGTCGCTGCTCACCGCGCTCGGCGACCCACCGCACGTGCTGGCCCTGCTCGACCCCGACGCCGGCCTCACGGGGGCACTGCTGGCGGGTCGTACGGCCGTGGTGAACCTGCTCGCCTGGCGCCACCGGCACCTGGCTGAGGTGTTCGCCGATCGCGTACCCGCCCCGGGGGGCCGGTTCCGCGTCGAGACCTGGCAGGACTCCGATTGGGGACCGATCCTCAGCGGTGCCCGCGCCTGGGCGGGCGTCAGGCTCGCCGAGGAGCCGCGTCAGGTCGGCCGGTCACTGCTCGTAGACACAGTGCTCGAGCACCTCACCCTGGGCACCGACGACGCCGCCCTGCTTCACGTCCGGGGCCGCTACTCCCCCGGACCAGACCCCGCCTGAGGTCAGGTCCATGCGCCGGTGACGCCGATGGTCAGGTCGGCATCGGCAGGTCGCCACAGGGCCGACGAGGCTGGGGCCTGGTCTCCCGTACGGATGTCCTTCACCTCGCCGGTCGTGCCACCGAACCAGACGTACGGGATGCCGCGCCGATCGGCGTAGCGGATCTGCTTGCCGAACTTGTCGGCCGTCGGGGCGACCTCGGTGGGGATGCCTCTCGACCGCAGCGCTGCGGCGACTTCAACAGCGTGGGCCCGAGTCTCCTCGTCCGTCACCGCCACCAGCACACACGTCGGCACCGACCGCGAGGCGACCAGACGACCCTTCCCCAGCAGCGGCACCAGCAGCCGGGTCAGCCCCAGTGACAGACCCACGCCGGGGAACGTCACCTTGCCGTCCGTGGCGAGCGAGTCGTACCGCCCGCCCGACGAGATCGAGCCCATCGACTCGTACCCCTGCAGCGCCGTCTCGTAGACCGTGCCCGTGTAGTAGTCGAGGCCACGCGCGATCGACAGGTCGGCCACCAGGCGGCCTGGCACGTACTTCTGCGCCGCCGACACCACATCAGCGAGCAGCGACAAGCCCTCGTCCAACGTCGGCGACGACACCCCAAGCGCCCGTACCCGGTCGATGAACGACGCGTCCTCCGACGAGATCTGCGCCAACGCCACGACCTTCTCCGACTGCTCAGCCGAGAGCGAGCACTCGGTCGACAGCAGCTCCCGTACGGCCGCTGCTCCGATCTTCTCCAACTTGTCGACCCGCTGGAGGACCGCCCCCGGAGACCCGATGCCAAGCCCCTCGTAGAAGCCCTGCGAAAGCTGCCGGTTGTTCACCCGCATCCGCGCCGGCGGGAGACCGAGATCGACGTGCAGCTTCTCCAGCGCCTCGAGCATCACCAGCGGGATCTCGACGTCGTGATGGGTCGCCAGCCGGTCCTGACCGACGATGTCGATGTCGGCCTGGGTGAACTCCCGGTACCGCCCCTCTTGCGGCCGCTCCCCCCGCCAGACCTTCTGGATCTGGTAGCGCCGGAACGGGAAAGCCAGGTGGCCGGCGTTCTCCAGCACGTAGCGGGCGAACGGTACGGTCAGGTCGAAATGCAGCCCCAACTCGTCCGAGGATGCCTCACCCTCGACCGCGTGCAGCCGCCGGACAACGTAGATCTCCTTGTCGATCTCACCCTTGCGCGCGAGCTGTGACATCGGCTCCAGCGCCCGAGTCTCGACGTTGGCGAAGCCGTGCAACTCGAACGTGCGGCGCAGCACGTCGAGCACGTGCAACTCAACGGCCCGCTGCGCAGGCAGGAGCTCAGGGAAACCAGAGATCGGCTTGGGACGGGCCATCAGAGAGCGCTCCTGAGGAAGTCGGGCTGGAGGTACGGGTTCGTGGCGCGTTCGGCGACCATGGTGGTCTGCGGTCCGTGGCCAGGCAGCAGCGCGGTGTCATCAGGCAGCTCAAGGACGACGTCGCGCAGGGTCGCCACCATGTCTGGCATCGAGCCGCCTGGGAGATCCGTACGGCCGATCGACCCGGCGAACAGCACGTCCCCCGTGAACGCGACCGACGAGAACGGGTCGTCGGGATGCGGCATCAGGAACATGACGCAGCCTGGCCGGTGACCGGGCGCATGCACCACCCGAAACGTGATCCCGGCAAGGTCGAGCAGCTGCCCATCGGCAAGGTCGCGCACATCGGCCGGCTCCACGAGCCCAGTCACGGGCAACAGCTGCGCCAGCATCGCTGCCGACTCACGGCTCACCCCTGCAGCCGGATCGCTCAGCAGCTCCCTGTCAGCCGGGTGGATGTGAACTGGGATCCCGTAAGCGTCGGCGAACTCGGCCGCGCTGGCCACGTGGTCGAAATGGCCATGGGTAAGCAGAACGGCCACGGGGGTCAGCTGCTCGTCGGTCATCACCTCACGCAACGGAGCCAGCGCTCCGTCGCCAGGGTCGATCACCACGACGTCTGACTGGTCAGCGGCGCCAGCGATGTAACAGTTCGACTGCCAAGCGCCGGACGGGAATGATGCGAGGAACACGACCCCGAGACTATCGGGCAAGATAGAACCCATGACTGAAGCAGCAGGTCCCGCCGCATTCGGACGGGTCGACGATGATGGCACCGTCCACGTCCGCACCGCTGAGGGCGAGCGTACGGTCGGCCAGATCCCTGACTCCACCCCCGAGGAGGCCTTGGCATTCTTCGTGCGGCGCTTCGAAGCCCTGGAGGTCGAGGTCGGCCTGCTGGAGACCCGGCTGAAGAAGAGGGCACTCTCGCCCGACGACGCCCGGCGTTCGATCGCCACGCTGCGTGGCAACTTCACCGAGGCCAACGCCGTCGGCGACCTCGATGGTCTCATCGCCCGGCTCGATGCCCTCACCCCCGTCCTCGCCGAGGCCCAGGAGGCCCGCAGGGCGGAGCGCGCGAAGGCACACGAGGCCACGAAGGCCGCCAAGGAGGCCATGGTCGCTGAGGCTGAGAAGCTGGCCGCCGGGACCGACTGGCGCGGAGGCGTGAACCGGTTCCGTACGCTGCTCGACGAGTGGAAGGCACTGCCCCGGATCGACCGCACCACCGACGACGAGCTGTGGCACCGGTTCTCCGGGGCCCGCACGACGTACACCCGCCGTCGAAAGACGGAGATGGCCGTGCAGGGCGACAAACGTGACGCTGCCAAGCAGGCCAAGGAGGCGATCATCGCCGACGCGCGCGCCCTCGCCGACACCACGGAGTGGGGCGCTGCCGCTGGTGGGTTCCGCGACCTCATGACGCGCTGGAAGGCAGCCGGGGTCGCGCCCCGCGCCGTCGACGACAAGCTGTGGGCCGAATTCCGTGGCATCCAGGACGCCTTCTTCGCCCGTCGTACCCAGGCGTTCGCCGAGCAGGACGCCGAGTTCTCCGGGAACCTCGAGGCCAAGGTCGCCCTGCTCGACGCGGCAGAGAAGTCGATCCTGCCGGTCAAGGACCCGAAGCAGGCCCGCGCCGAGTTCCGCACGTTCCTGCAGAAGTTCAACGAGTTCGGCAAAGTGCCTCGCGACCAGATCCGGACGATCGACAACCGGGTCCGCGCTATCGAGGAGGCCGTCCGCGCCGCGGAGGACGCGGAGTGGAAGCGCACCGATCCCGAGACGCTCGAGCGGGCGTCCGGTACGGCGAACCTGCTGGCTGACCAGATCGCCAAGCTCACCGACCAGCTGGCGAAGGCCCAGGCCAAGGGCGACAAGAAGGCCGCAGCGCAGGCCGAGGCGTCGATCGCGACCTACCAGTCGTGGCTCGACCAGGCCAACGCCACTCTGAAGGACTTCACCGGCTGACCGGCTCAGTGTTCTTCGACCTGGTCGAAGGCATCGCTCACCGCTCGAGCCAACGCGGTCTCCTGAGGCGGCAACAGGTAGCCCACGAGGCTGAGTAGGCACGGATCAGACCAACTGCCACGACGGGGCTCAGGCGCTGACGCGCTTCACCTCGTAGAGGGCCGGGATCGACAGCAACCTGGTGATCACGTGGTTGAGATGGGTCGGGTCGGCCGTCTCGAATGTCAGGTTGCCGCGGAAGATTCGGTCCTTGGAGGTCTTGATCGACGCTGACTGGATGCTGATCTTCTCCTCGGCCAAGGTGGCCGTCAGGTCGGCGAGGATGCCCGCTCGGTCGATGCCCTCGACGTACAACCCGACGAGGAACGACGTGCCCGAGCCGGCTGACCAGGCCACCTCCACGATGCGTTCCGGTGTCGCGAGCAGACCGTCGGCGTTCGTACAGTCTCGGCGGTGGACGGAGACGCCTTGTCCGCGGGTGACGAAGCCGATGATGTCGTCGCCTGGGACGGGGGTGCAGCAGCGGGCCAGCTTGACCCACATGGACGGGTCCCCAGCCACCTCGATTCCCGTCGCGTTGGAGTTGCTGCTGCGGGCTCGGGGTCGGGTGATGACGCGCTCGTCGACCTGGTCCTCGATGGCGTGGGCAGTCGAGGAGCGAGCCACCAGATGCTCGACGACGCTCTGCGCCGACACGTGTCCCTCGCCGATCGCGACGTACAGACCCTGCACATCGCCGACCTTCAGCTCGTCAGCCACCTCGGCCATGCGATCGGGAGTGATCAGCTTCTGCAACGGCTGCCCGGCCTTACGCAGCTGCTTGGCGAGGGCTTCCTTGCCCTGCTCGATCGAGGCGTCACGACGCTCGCGGGTGAAGTACTGCCGGATCTTCTGCCTAGCCCGCGGTGAGGTGACGAACCCCAGCCAGTCGCGGGACGGACCTGCGTCCAAAGCCTTGGACGTCAGCACGTCGACGACGTCTCCGGTCTCCAGCTTCGTGTCCAGGCTGACGAGACGCCCGTTCACCCGCGCTCCGACGCAGCGGTGGCCGACCTCGGTGTGGACTGTGTAGGCGAAGTCGACAGGCGTGGCGCCCTGGGTGAGTGCGACGATGTCGCCCTTCGGGGTGAAGACGTAGAGGTCGCTCGAGTTGATCTCGAACATCAGCGAGTCGAGGAACTCGTTCGGGTCAGAGGTCTCGGCCTGGAACGAGTCGAGCTGGTTCACCCATGGCAGGTTCTGGCCGTCGGGACGGATCGGACCGGTCTGCTTCCCGGCGTTCTGCTTGTACTTCCAATGCGCTGCGACACCGTACTCGGCGCGCCGATGCATCTCCTGGGTACGGATCTGGAACTCCACCGGCCGACCACCCGGACCGAGCACCGTCGTGTGCAGCGACTGGTACAGGTTGAACTTGGGCAGCGCGATGTAGTCCTTGAACCGGCCTTGCACCGGCAGCCAGCGCACGTGGATCAGGCCCAGCGCCTCGTAGCACTCCCCCTGAGTGTCGACGATGATCCGCAGCCCCAGCAGGTCGTGGATGTCGGCGAACTCACGGCCACGGACGACCATCTTCTGGTAGATCGACCAGTAGTGCTTCGGCCGCCCGTACACCGTCGCGTTGATCTTGGAGTTGGCCAGGTCCTTCGTCACCTCGGCGATGATCTCGTCGAGGTAGCGCTCTCGCCGGGGCTGGTTGGCGGCGACCAGATGCACGATCTCGTCGTAGACCTTCGGGTGGATCGTCGAGAACGCCAGATCCTCAAGCTCCCACTTGATTGCGTTCATGCCGAGCCGGTTGGCCAGCGGGGCGTAGATGTCGAGGGTCTCCTTGGCGATCCGGTTCTGCTTGTCAGGCCGCAGGAACCCCAGCGTGCGCATGTTGTGCAGCCGGTCGGCGAGCTTGATCACCAGCACTCGGATATCGCGGCTCATCGCGATCACCATCTTGCGGATGGACTCCGCCTTGGCATGGTCGCCGTAGTGCACCTTGTCGAGCTTCGTGACCCCGTCAACCAGCTCTGCCACCTCGGCGCCGAAGTCGGCACGCAGCTGGGCCATCGTGTACGACGTGTCCTCGACCGTGTCATGCAGCAGTGCGGCGACCAGGGTCGGCTCGGTCATGCCCAGCTCAGCGAGGATGGTCGTGACCGCCAGCGGATGGGTGATGTAGGCGTCGCCCGATTTGCGCGTCTGGCCGGTGTGGTAGTGCTCAGCGGTGCGGTAAGCCCGCTCGATGATCGCGAGGTCGGCCTTGGGATGGTTCTGCCGTACGACGTTGAACAGGGGCTCAAGGACGGCCGACTGCGGGGCACTCGGGGCGGCCCAGCGCGCAATGCGGTCCCTCAGTCGGAGCCGAGGCTGCTCAGGGCCAGACGCAGTGCGCGGCAGAATCTGGAAAGCGGTGGGCGGCGGTGATGCAGGCGGACGGATCGGTGTCGTCGGCGACGTGCCCCGGACGACGGTCGTCGGGGCTGGCTCAGTGGCGCGTTCAGGCTCGATGGGCGGAACCGATGACGTTCCTGCTTCACCGACCTGCGTCACGCGCGACCACCTCCGTCTAGAAGATGGCCCAGTCTAGTGCGATTGGTCGTCGTGTCAGACGGTGATCAGGGCCGAGACGTTCTCGATCCCCATCGCTGCGAGCTTGGCGCGTCCGTCGAGGAAGCCGAGCTCCATGACGACCGACACATGCACCAGATCAGCGCCCAGCTGACCCATCAGCTTCGCCGTCGCACCGACCGTGCCGCCGGTGGCCAGCACGTCGTCGATCACCATCACGCGGGCGTGCTGTGGGATGGCGTCCTGGTGGACGGTGAGGGTGTCGCTGCCGTACTCGAGGGCGAACGACTCGCTGAACACGTCACGCGGCAGCTTGCCAGGCTTGCGTACGGGAACGAAGCCAGCACCCAGCGCCAGGGCGACCGGCCCGGCGAAGAAGAAGCCACGGGCCTCCATGCCGACCACGACGTCGATGCCCTCGGGAGCTGCGTCCACCAGCGCGTCGATGGAGGCCTGGTAGGCGGCATGGTTGCCCAACAGCGGGGTGATGTCCTTGTAGACGATGCCCGGCTTGGGGTAGTCGGGCACGTCGCGCAGCAGCGAGGCGACCAGCGCGACACGCTCGGCCTGGGTGGTGAGAGCCATGGTGGGTCCTTCTCGCGTCGGGCTGTTTCACTTGCGGCGGCTGCGGGGCGCCCGGGTGGGCTGGTTGCGACGAGCCCGGTTTGGGTTGGTCGCCTCGACGTCAGGCTCGAAGGTCTCTCCCACGACTGTGTCGACGCTTGAGTCCTCGACGGTCTCGGCCGTCTCGTCCACGGCCGTGGCGGCTGCGGTCACCGTGGGGGCAGGCCTCGACGAGGACGACCGCACCGTACGGACCGTCGAGGCGGACGCCACCTCCTTCGCGCCCGCCTCCTTCGCCGCAGCACGCGTGCGCCGGCGCTCGATCTTGCGGCGGTGCTCCACCATCGCCGGCTCACGCTCCTTGAGCTGGGCGAGCAGCGGCGTGGCGATGAAGATCGAGGAGTACGCGCCAGCGATCATGCCCACGAACAGGGCGAGACCCAGGTCCTCAAGGGGACCGCTGCCAAGGACGAACACTCCGGCGAACAGCAGCGCGGCAACCGGGAGCACACCGATCAAGGTCGTGTTGAGCGACCTGATCAGCACCTGGTTGACCGCGTTGTTGGCCGCCTCCGAGTAACTCACCCGACGGGTGTCGAGCTCGGCAACGTTCTCCCGTACCTTGTCGAACACCACGACGGTGTCGTACAGCGAGTAGCCGAGGATGGTCAGCACGCCGATCATCGTCGCCGGGG
>DAOOHL010000045.1:0-13846 GCA_035416185.1 Propionibacteriaceae bacterium
CGTCACCGCTGACCAGGTCGTGCACGCCATCGCGACCATCGAGACCCCGCTGTCCACCGTCGGCGCCGGCGCCGGCCTGCTCGCCGGAGTGCTGCACTCCCTGGCCGGCGGCGGCTCGCCCACGGACGCCCTCGCCGCCGGCGTCCGGTGGGGTGCTGCAGCCGTCACCCTGCCGGGGAGCCGCGTTCCTGGCCCCGACGACCTGGCCCCGATCCGGGTCGACGTCGACCCCAGCCCCGACCTGGCCCGGTCGCTCACCTGAGTCTCCTCGAACGCCGTCCAGCCCCTACCGTCCAACCTACGATCAACCAGACACGCAACCAGGAGGACCCATGCCCAGCCGTACCGTCATCATCGCCTCGTCCGTCGGCCTGCACGCCCGCCCCGCCGCGATCTTCGTGGAGGCCGTGTCCGACTCCGACCTCGACATCACTATCGGCCGCCCCGGCGATGAGCCGGTCGACGCCGCCAGCATCCTCGGCGTGATGACGCTGGGCGCGAAGCATGGCGAGACCGTCGAGCTGACCGCCGAGGGCGAGGGTGCCGACGAGGTGCTCGACTCGCTGGTCGCCCTGCTGTCCCGCGACCTCGACGCTGAGTGAGGGACGGGCGGTGAGCAGCAGCAGTGAGGCCCCACGCCGGGGCATCGGGGTCAGCCCGGGGACGGCGTACGGCCCGGTGGTCCAGGTGGCGCCGGCCGTCCGCGCGCCCCACGGCGAGGCCAGCCCGGCAGACCCGGACCAGGAGCTCGTGCGGGTGAAGGCCTGCTTCGAGTCGGTCGCGGCCGACCTCGAGGCGCGCGCCGCGGCTGCTGATGACACCGCCCAGGAGATCCTCAAGGCGACCGCGCTGATCGCGCGCGATCGCTCCCTGCACAAGTCAGTGGGCAAGCAGCTCGCCAAGGGCGTGGGTCCCGCTACAGCCGTCGAGGCGGCCATCGAAGAGTTTGCCGCCCAGTTCACCGCGCTGGGCGGCTACTTCGCCGAGCGGGTCACCGACCTGCGGGACGTCGGTTCCCGTACGGTCGCGGCCGTGCTCGGCAAGCCAGCACCCGGCGTACCGAAGCTCACCCAGCCGAGCATCGTCGTCGCCGAGGACCTCGCCCCCGCCGAGACCGCGACCCTCGACCGCGCGCTGGTCGTCGGCATCGTCACTGAGGCCGGTGGCCGTACCAGCCACACGGCGATCCTGGCCGCCCAGATGGGCATCCCCGCGGTCGTCCAGGTCGCCGGAGCCACGCAGATTCCCGTGGGAACGCCGATGGCGATCGATGGTGACTCCGGCGAGGTCAACCTCAACCCCGACGCCGCGTTCGTCACCTCGCTGCAGTCCCGCCGCCAGCTGCGGCAGGCGGCGCTGTCCGGCTCGGCCGGCCCAGGTCGGACGAAGGACGGCCACCCCGTCGCCCTCCTCGCGAACATCGGCGGCGTCGAGGATGCCGAGGCGGCCGGACCGCAGGACCTCGAGGGTGTGGGCCTGTTCCGTACGGAGTTCGTCTTCCTCTCCGCCGACAAGGCGCCCACGGTCGAGGAGCAGGTCGAGATCTACACGAAGGTCTGCGCACCGTTCGAGGGCCGGCGGGTCGTCGTCCGGACGCTCGACGCCGGAGCCGACAAGCCCCTGTCGTTCGCCGACCTCGGCCCCGAGGAGAACCCCGCGCTCGGGCGTCGCGGTCTCCGGCTCTCAGCTGAGCGGCCAGAGCTGCTCGACTCCCAGCTCGAGGCGTTGGCGAAGGCCGCGAAGGCGACCGGAGCCGACGTCCGGGTGATGGCCCCGATGGTGGCCACGGCCGAGGAGGCCGACTGGTTCGCCCGCCGCGTCCGCGAGAACGGCCTCGCCAAGGCCGGCGTGATGATCGAGGTGCCCTGCGCCGCGATGCGGGCGGAGCACGTGCTGCGGGACTGTGACTTCGGCAGCCTCGGCACCAACGACCTCGCCCAGTACACGATGGCGGCCGACCGGATGCAGGGGGCACTGTCCGACCTGCTCGACCCGTGGCAGCCGGCCGTGCTGGATGTGGTCGCGGCCGCTTGTGCGGGCGCGGCCAAGGCGGGCAAGCCGATGGGGGTCTGCGGCGAGTCCGGCGGTGACCCGCTGCTCGCCCTGGTCCTGGCGGGGCTTGGGGTCGCAAGCCTGTCGATGGCGCCGTCCAAGGTGTCCATGGTGCGCTTCGGCTTGTCGCTGCACACTTTGGCGGAGTGCCGTCAGCTGGCCGACATCGCGCGGTCGGCCCGTACAGCCGCCGACGCTCTGGCGGCCGTCAAGGAGAAGGCGAACGCGGACCTGGTGGCGGTGCTTTAGGTCGAGCCGGTAAAGTTCCACCGTCCCCCCCATACGACGACCCAGGCTGCCGCACAGGCTGAAGCCGGAGAGGGCCGTGTGCTAGCGACCCTGATCGCCGCCCACGTGGCATCAGGCATGCTCGCCCCCCTTCTGTCGCGCGTGCTGCACCGCTGGACGTACCTCGTTCTCGCGATCCTGCCGGCCGTCACATTCGGGTGGCTGGTGTCCCAGGGACCCGCCATCATGGCCGGCGACGTCCGGGCCTGGTCGGTCACCTGGATCCCGTCGCTCGGGGTGCACATCGACCTTCGGCTCGGCTTCGTTCAGTGGGCATTGGCCCTGGTCGTGTCGGGAATCGGCGCCTTGGTACTGGCCTACTGCCGTTGGTACTTCGGCGAAGCCTCTGCGGCTCGTACGGGCGGGCTGCTGACCGCGTTCGCCGGGGCCATGCTGCTGCTGGCCACCACCGACGACCTGATCATCCTCTACGTCGCGTGGGAGCTGACCACGGTCTTCTCGTACCTGCTGATCGCCCACGACCCGAGCCGGCGTGCGAACCGCGCCGCAGCGATGACCGCCCTGATCGTGACCACGACCGGCGGGCTCGCGATGCTCGTGGGGCTGATCACCCTGGGCGCGAAGGCGGGCACGTACTCGCTGTCGGGGCTGCTGGCTGACCCGCCTCAGGGCGTCGTCGCCGGAATCGCCGCGCTGCTCGTGCTGGTCGGTGCGCTGAGCAAGTCGGCGCTCGTGCCGTTCCACTTCTGGCTGCCGGGCGCGATGGCGGCCCCGACGCCCGTCTCCGCCTATCTGCACGCCGCGACCATGGTGAAGGCAGGCGTCTACCTCGTCGCCGTCATGGCACCCGCCTTCGCCGGTGTGCCCGGGTGGCGGCTGTCGGTGTCGATTCTCGGCGTGGCCACGATGGTGATCGGCGGCTGGCGGTCGCTGCGGCAGACCGACCTGAAGCTGCTGCTGGCGTACGGCACCGTCTCCCAGCTCGGCTTCATGGTGTTGCTGATGGGCGTCGGTACGAAGGGCGCCGCCCTTGCCGGCATGGGCATGACCTTGGCGCATGCGCTGTTCAAGGGCGCACTGTTCCTCATCGTCGGCGTGGTCGACCACTCCGCCGGCACCCGCGACCTGACCAAGCTGACTGGGGTCGGCCGGCGGATGCCGTTCGTCGCCGCCGCCGGCGCGCTGGCCGCAGCCTCCATGGCTGGCCTGCCGCCGCTGTTCGGGTTCGTCGCCAAGGAGTCGGCGTACGAGGCGCTGGTCGACCTCAACCAGGTGTCGAGTGACGCCGCAACCCTGCCGCCCCTGATCGCCTGGCTGCTGGTCGTGGGTGTCGTGTTCGCCTCTGCGATCACCCTGGCCTACTCGCTGCGGTTCTGGTGGGGAGCCTTCGCCGACAAGCCTGGCGTTGCGGCACCAGAGTGCCATCACAACCCGGCCGGGTTGGTCATCCCGCCGTTCATCCTCGCCGGCGCCAGCCTGGTGTTCGCCTTCCTCGGCAAGCCACTCACGTGGGCCTTCACTCCGTACGCCAACACGCTGCCCGATGGTGAGCTCGGGTCGGGGTTGGCGCTGTGGCATGGACTGACCCTCGAGCTCGGCCTCTCCGCGATCGCGGTGGCGCTGGGCGTGTTGCTGTTCTGGCAGCGAGATCGGATCAGTGCCGTGCAGGCTACGTTCCCACCCGTCGAAGGTGCCGATGTCTGGTACCAGCGCAACATGCAGCTGGTCGACCGGCTCGCTGTCGAGATCACGGCGCGAGCCCAGCGCGGCTCGGTCTCGCACTACGTGTCCATCATCCTGACCACGGCGGTGGTGCTGGTGGCCGCGATGCTGCTGCCGGCCCAGCGCTGGCCGATGTCGTACCGGCTCTGGGACACCCCGGCCCAGCTGCTCGCCGGAGGCGTCACCGTCTTGGCAGCGCTGTTCGCCGCGACGGCCCGAGGCAGGATCAAGGCCGTGCTGCTGGTGGGTGTGACCGGCTACGGCACGGCGACCCTGTTCCTGTTGCATGGTGCACCCGACCTGGCCCTCACCCAGATGCTGGTGGAGACGGTGTCGGTGGTCGTCTTCCTGCTCGTGCTGCGCACCTTGCCGAAGTACTTCACCACCCGGCCGCTGCTCGCCTCGCGCTGGTGGCGTGTGGTGCTCGCCGGGGCGGTGGGCCTGATGGTCACGCTGTTGGTGCTCTACTCCGCCGGCTCGAGGGTGGCCGTACCGGTGTCGATCGACTTCCACGCCGCCGCGTACGAGTTCGGGTACGGGCTCAACATCGTCAACGTGCTGCTCGTCGACACCCGAGCGTGGGACACCATCGGCGAGATCTCGGTGCTGGTGATCGCTGCCACCGGGGTGGCGTCGCTGATCCACCTTCGCTCGCGCGCGGTGGGGGTCGACCGTGCCGAGGTACGTCGCCATCGGGCGACTGCCGGGCATCGTGGCTGGCTCGCCAGCGCCCATGACCTGTCGCCGATGGACAAGTCGGTGGTGGTCGAGGTGACGACCCGACTGCTGTTCCCGGTGATGATGGTCGTCTCGGTCTACCTTCTGCTCGCTGGGCACAACGCCCCCGGTGGCGGCTTCGCCGGTGGTCTGGTCGGCGGCATGGCACTGATCGTGCGCTACCTGGCCGCTGGTCGCGGCGAGCTGGACCACGCGGCACCGTACGACGCGGGCAAACTGCTGGGTGCGGGGCTGGTCGTCGCCTTCCTCAGCGCGGTCGTCCCGGCTCTGGCTGGCGGGCGGATCTTCCAGAGCTACGACATCTACATCACGGTGCCCGCGCTGGAGTACGTCGCGACGCCGTGGGGACAGGTCGAGCTGCTCGGCAAGATCCATCTCGTGTCGTCGACCGCCTTCGACATCGGTGTCTACCTGATCGTGATGGGCGTGCTGCTCGACATCGGCCGGTCCCTGGGCAAGGGCATCGACGAGCAGGCCGCCGACGACATCGCGCCTCTGCCGTACGCCGAGTCGGCTCGCGCCCTGCCGGCTGGGGCCGCTCGCCCTGACGGGGTGTCCGGGCAGCAGCTCGGCTTCGGAGGTGACTCGTGAGTCCCAACCTGACCCTCGCGATCGTGGCCGGGATCCTGGTCGCCTGCGGTGTCTACCTGCTGACCGAGCGCTCGCTGACCCGCATCCTGATCGGCGTCATCATCATGTCGAACGGGGTGAACATCTTCTTCCTGGTGGCCTCTGGGCCGGCGGGTCCACCGCCGTTCGTGGGTTCGTCCGAGGCAGGGACAAGCGCCGATCCGCTGCCGCAGGCCATGGTGCTGACCGCGATCGTGATCACCCTGGCCGTCACCGCCTTCGTGCTGGCCATGGCCTACCGCAGCTTCCAGTTGCACGGTCATGACGAGGTCAGCGACGACGTCGAGGATGCTCGGATTCGCGAGCTCGCCGATCGTGACGAGGCGTCCGAGTCGTTCGAGTCGATCGCCTTCGCCGACACCGGAGAGGACGTGGTGAGCGAGTGATCTCAAGTCTGACGAACCTCCTCCCGCTGCCGATCCTCGTCCCGCTCCTGGGAGCGGGCGTGGCACTGCTGCTGGGTCATCGGCCGCGCGCCCAGCGCATGGTCACCACCCTGTGTCTGCTGGCCGTCCCTGTGATCACGTCGGTCCTGCTCTACCTGGCCGACACCCGCGGCGTGCAGCACCTGTGGGTCGGCGGCTGGCGTCCACCGCTCGGCATCGCCTTGGTCTCCGACCGGCTGAGCGCGCTGATGCTCCTGGTCGCATCCCTGGTCACCCTGTCAGTACACGTCTTCGCCACCGGCCAGGACGACGAGGAACGCAAGGTCGAGACCCCGGTCTCGATCTTCCATCCGACCTTCCTGCTGCTGTCGGCGGGCGTCTCGAACGCGTTCCTGGCCGGTGACCTGTTCAACCTGTTCGTTGGCTTCGAGATGCTGCTGTTCAGCTCGTACGTGTTGCTGACGCTGGGCGGTACGGCCGACCGGATCCGAGCCGGGTCGACGTACGTCGTGGTCAACCTGCTCTCCAGCACCCTGTTCCTCATGGCCCTGACCGCGGTCTACGCCGCGACCGGCACCGTCAACATCGCCCAGCTCTCACTGCGGCTGCCCGAGCTCGACGACCATGCCCAGGGTGCGCTGCAGATGATCCTGCTGGTCGTGTTCGCGATCAAGGCGGCCGTGTTCCCGCTGTGGGCCTGGCTGCCGGACTCGTACCCGACTGCTCCCGCGCCGGTCACGGCCGTATTCGCCGGCCTGCTCACCAAGGTGGGCGTCTACGCGATCCTGCGCACCCAGACCGTCCTGTTCGACCATCGACCGCTCAGTCCGGTGCTGCTGGTGGCGGCGCTGCTGACCATGCTGGTCGGCATCGCGGGGGCCGTCGCCCAGGTGGAGATCAAACGAATCCTCTCGTTCACCCTGGTCAGCCACATCGGCTACATGATCTTCGGCATCGGCCTGGCCACACCCGAAGGACTGTCGGGTGCGATCTTCTACACCGCTCACCACATCACCATCCAGACCGCGCTGTTCCTGGTGGTGGGGCTGATCGAACGGGTGGGTGGCAGTACCTCGATCGACCGGCTGGGTCGGCTCGCGAGCGCATCGCCCGCCCTGGCAGCGCTGTTCTTCGTACCCGCCATGAACCTGGCTGGCATCCCGCCGCTGTCCGGGTTCGTCGGCAAGCTCGGGCTGCTCAACGCTGGCGTCAACGACGGCTCTCCGCTGGCCTGGCTGCTCGTTGTCGGCAGCGTGCTGACCAGCCTGCTCACCCTCTACGCCATGGCGAAGATCTGGAGCCGGTCGTTCTGGGCCGACCCGGTCGAGGGGGCGCCCGAACCGCCCGACAACGTCACGCTGCCCAGACTGCAGACGATGACCGCCATGGCGATGGTGGGGGTGACATTGGCTATCACTGTCGCGGCTGGTCCGTTGTACGGCTACGCCGACCGCGCCGCCGACACGCTGCGCAATGGTGACTACGCCAGGGTCGTGCTCTCGGATGTGGACTCATGAGGCTCCGGACGCGGGCACGGCTCCGCTGGCAGGGCCGTACGGTGGCCGCCCTGACCATCGTCTGGCTGCTGCTCTGGGGACATCTCAACCTGGTGACGCTGCTGTCGGGAATCGTGCTCGGCTACCTCGTCAGTGTCGTGTTCCCGCTGCCGGCGGTCCTGTACGACGGGAAGGTGCGGCCGATCGGGGTGCTCCGGCTGCTGTGGCAGCTGTTCAGCCACCTGGTACTGGCGTCGTTCGAGCTCGCCTCGTACTCCCTGCGACGCACCGTGCAGATGAGGCCCGGTGTCGTCCGGATCGACCTGACCAGCCACTCCGACCTGGTTCAGGTGATGACGGCCGCGCTGGTGTCGCTCGTCCCAGGCACGATCGTGGTCGATGCGCCGCGGCACGAGCGGCGCCTCTACCTGCATGTATTCGATCTCAAGGGCCCCGACGCGGTCGCCAACGAGGTGCTCGACGCGCTGGGCGCGGAGGTGGCGGTGCTGCGGGCGTTCGGGTCCAGCGCCGAGCTTGAGCGGGCCGAGGCCAACCTCCGGGAGCGCCGCCTCGAGCTCAGGAAGGAGTCGGCATGAGCACGGTGACGTGGGTGGTCCTCGCCATCGACGCGGCGATGCTGACGGTTGCAGCGGTTCTCAGTGTGCTGCGCGTGGCTCGAGGGCCCCGCGCGCTCGACCGGATCGTCGCCAGTGACGTGCTGGTGGCCGTCGTCATTGCGTCCGCGGGCCTGGCGATGGTTGCGACCGGGAGTGGCCTGCTGCTGCCGGTGATCCTTGGCATGTCGCTGCTCGCCTTCACCTCGGCCGTGGCCGTGGGTCGGCTGATTCGGACGAAGCGAGACATCAAGTGAGCGCCTTCCTGGACGGGCTGGGCCTGGTCCTGCTGTCGATCGGCTGCTTCCTCGCGCTCAGCGCCGGCATTGCCCAGCATCGGTTCCCGGACGTGGCGGCTCGCGCCCACGCGGCCGCGAAGCCGCAGGTGCTGGGGCTGATCCTGGTCCTGTGCGGGGTGGCTGTGACGCTCCGGCAGCCCGAGGTGACCACCATGGCGATCGTGGCGGTGGTGCTGCAACTGGCCACCTCGCCGGTGGGCTCACACATCGTGGCGCGATCGTCGTACAGGTACGGCCACCTCGACCTCGATGCCCTCGAGGTCGACCAGATCAAACGCGACCTGGATTCGGGCGACCTGACCTACCCCGTATCGCAGGAAGACTCCTCTCGGTAACCTGGGTCGCTGAACCCGCACCACACTCGCGCTACAGGTGGGCCATGACCATTGCCACGACTCCCCGGCTCTGGGGACGCTACGTCGCCGTCGGCGACTCCCTCTCCGAGGGCTTGGAGGATGCGCGCCCGGACGGCACCTACCGCGGCTGGGCCGACCGGCTCGCAGAACAGCTGGCGGGCCGTGCCTACGACGAGGGGCGCTCGTTCGAGTACGCCAACCTCGCCGTACGAGGCCGGCTGATGGCCGACATCGCCGTACGGCAGGTCGACGAGGCACTGGAGCTCGACCCCGACCTGGTCAGCATCTGGGGCGGGGGCAACGACTGCCTCCGGCCGCGCGCCGACATCGACGCCGTCTCAGCACTCCTGGAGGACGCAGTACGGCGGGTGCGGGCGACCGGAGCCGACGTGCTGATGTCGACCACGACGTACGTGAAGGGCGCCCCGCTGGTCAGCCTGGCTCATCCCAAGGCTGCCGAGCTGACCGCCAACATCTACACGATCGCGGCCAAGCACGACTGCTATGTCACCGACGTCTGGGGTCTGCGGGCGTTGCGCGACTGGCGGATGTGGGCCGACGATCGGATCCACATGTCAGCGCTCGGTCACCGGCTGGTGGCCAAGCGTGCCTACGCGGCTCTGGGCTTCCCGGTGGGCGCTGGCGTGTTCGACCCGCTGCCCAGGCAGCCCTCAGTGCCGCTGGCGGACCAGGCCCGCGGGCATGCAGTCTGGGCGCGCACCTACCTCGCGCCCTGGGTGGTGCGCCGGATCAGGGGAACCTCGACCGGTGACACGTTGAACGGGAAGCGACGGGTGCCTGCACGCTTCGACTCAGCCCAGGCAGATGGAACCCGTGCCGATGCAGGAGTGCGCCCCTCGGTAGGCTGAGGCCATGACCTCGACCTTGATCCTGCTCCGCCACGGCGAGAGCGAGTGGAATGCCAAGAACCTGTTCACCGGCTGGGTGGACGTCGACATCAACGAGAAGGGCGTCGGCGAGGCCAAGCGCGGCGGCGAGCTGCTCAAGGCCGAAGGCCTGCTGCCGGACGTCTTGCACACGTCGGTCCTGCACCGCGCCATCCACACCGCCAATCTGGCTCTCGACAACTGCGACCGCTCCTGGATCCCCGTCCGCCGCTCCTGGCGGCTCAACGAGCGGCACTACGGCGACCTGCAGGGCAAGAACAAGGCCCAGACTCTCGAGGAGTACGGCGAGGAGAAGTTCATGCTGTGGCGTCGTTCGTACGACACCCCGCCCCCGCCCATCGCCGACGACAACGAGTACACCCAGTTCGACGACCCCCGCTACGCGTTCCTGCCACCGGAGGCCCGGCCGAAGACCGAGTGCCTCGCAGACGTCGTCGTGCGCATGCTGCCGTACTGGTACGACGCGATCGTCCCCGACCTGCGCGACGGCAAGGTGACCCTGGTCGTGGCGCACGGTAACTCGCTGCGGGCGCTCGTCAAGCACCTGGACGGCATCTCCGACGCTGACATCGCTGGGCTCAACATCCCGACCGGTATCCCGCTGGCGTACGAGCTCGACGACAACCTCGCGCCGGTCACCAAGGGCGGCCGTTACCTCGACCCGGCCGCTGCGGCCGCCGCCATCGAGGCCGTCAAGAACCAGGGCAAGAAGTGACCGCCGCCCTCCTCGAGGGCATCACCGCCGAGCAGGTGGTGACCGACCGCTACGCTGCCAACGTGCTGCGCAGCTCTGTGGCTGGCGACGGCGCTCCGGTGGTGTTCATCCACGGCAACGTGTCGTCGTCGCTGTTCTGGCAGCCGACCATGCTCGCCCTCAACGTGCCCTCGCTGGCGATCGACCTGCGTGGTTTCGGCGACAGCGAGGCCAAGCCGGTGGATGCCACGCGTGGCGTGCGGGACTTCTCCGACGATGTCGCGTCGGTGCTCGACTCGCTGGGGGTCGCGAAGGCCCACCTGGTCGGCTGGTCCATGGGCGGTGGCGTCGTCATGCAGCTACTGCTGGACCGGCCCGAGCTGGTTGCCAGCCTCACGCTGGTGTCACCGGTCTCCCCGTACGGCTTCGGCGGCACGGCCCGCGACGGTTCCCGGCTCACCGAGGACGGCGCTGGTACGGGCGGCGGTGGCGGCAACCCGGAGTTCGTCCGGCGGCTCGCCGAGGGCGACCGGGGCGTCGACTCGCTCAGCCCGCTGGGCGTGTTCCGTTCGTCGTACGTGGCACCTGGCTATTCGAGCCCGCTTGAGGACGTCTGGGTGACCTCCATGCTGTCGACCGTGACGGGTATCGACAACTACCCAGGCAGCGGCCGGGAGTCAGCCTCGTGGCCAGGCTTCGCGGCAGGTGACCGGGGCGTGCTCAACACGATGAGCCCGGTCTACTTCGACGTGTCGGGGATCGTCGACGTCGAGCCCAAGCCGCCGGTGCTGTGGGTACGGGGGACCGCCGACGCGATCGTCGGTGACGAGTCGTTCTTCGACCTGAACACCCTCGGCAAGCACGGCATCATCCCGGGTTGGCCCGGCGAGGAGATCGCACCGCCGCAGCAGATGGTGGCGCAGACCCGCGACGTGTTCGAGCGCTACCAGGCAGCGGGTGGTCAGGTCACCGAACTGGCTTGGGAGGGCGTCGGGCACTCCGCCCACCTGGAGCGCCCGGAGGAGTTTGTGGAGGTAGTGACGAACCACATCGCCTGAACGGCCATGACAAGGGGGCACCGGAGATCCGGTGCCCCCTTGTCGTCGGACGGAGTCAGGCGCGAGGCCAGTTCTCGCCTTCGGGCGCCTCACCGGTGGAGAGGTAGATCAGTCGGCTCGAGATGTTGACAGCGTGGTCGGCGATCCGCTCGTAATAGCGGCCCAGCAGGGCGGCGTCGACGGCCTTCTCGACGCCCTCGTTCCACTCCTCGCCCAGCAGCACGCGGAACTGGGCGGCGCGCAGCTCGTCCATCTCCTCGTCCTCCTCAGCCATCCTTGCGGCGTTGGAGACGTTGCGGTCGCGCAGCGAGGCCGCGGCGGCGCGCACCATCGACTCCGACAGTCGCGCCATCGTGACGAAGTTCTCGTGGAGGGCGTTGGGCACCGCCGAGTCGGGGTAGCGCAGCCGGGCGATCTTCGCGATGTGCGCGGCGAGGTCGCCCATTCTGCCCATCGCGTTCACCATGCGCAGCGCAGCCACGATGGTCCGCAGCTCACCGGCGACCGGAGCCTGACGAGCCAACAGCGAGAAACACCGCTGTTCGATGTCGTCGTGGGCGTTGTCGATGATGGCGTCGTCGGAGATCACGCGCTCAGCCATCTGCAGGTCTGCGTTGAGCAGCGCCTTCGTCGTACGGCCAACGGCGTCGGCAACCGTCTCGGTCAACCCCACGAGCGACACCATGATGGCGTCCAGCTGAACGTGGTAGCTCTCGCGCATGCGCATGCTCATGCCTGTCCTTCTCTCTGGGCTTCGACCTACCCTTCCAGCACCAGCATCCCAGTTTGGCGCTGACACGGTGAACAGTTGGCGTCGTGCGCGTGAACCATCGCCCCTGCGACCGTTCCACCCCATCAGCGCCGGCGATGATCCACCTAGGATGCGATCGTGAGCTCTGCCCTCCCGTACGTGGTCGCCTGCCTGGTGGCAGTGGCGATCGGATTCGGGATCGGGTGGCTGGCTCGCGGACGACGCCCGGCCCAGCAACCGGTGCAGCCCCTCGCGCTGAAGGTGCCTGAAGGGTCGGCCGCGCTGGCGTCCCACCTGACGACACCGATCATCTTCGTGGGTCCCCATGACGAGGTGCTTGAGGCGACCGAACCGGCACGCACCCTCGGTCTGGCCCGCGGCTCTCGGCTCAATCACGACGAACTGCTCGACCTGGTCCGGGAGACCAGGCGTACGGGAGAGGCAGCACACTGCGATCTTGCCTTGGCCCGACATGGGGTGGAGAAGTCCTACCTCAACGTCACCGTGGCCGTCCTGGCCGACGACGTGGTCGTCGTGATCGCTGACGACAGCACAGCGGCGAAGCGGATCGACGAGGCTCGCCGCGACTTCGTCACCAACGTGTCTCATGAGCTGAAGACACCGATCGGAGCGGTCGCCATCCTCGCGGAGGCAGTGCAGGCGGCGGCTGACGATCCGAAGGCGGTCGCACGGTTCGCGCAGCGGATGCAGATCGAGTCCGACCGGCTGGCGGAGCTGGTTGGGCAGATCATCACGCTGTCCCGGCTCCAGTCGCAGGATCCGCTCCGGCAAGCCGGCCACGTGCCGGTCGACAGCGTGGTCACCGAGGCCGTGGACCGGAACGCGGCCGCGGCGAAGCGTCGGCACGTGAACCTCACTGTCTCGATCCGCGAACCGGGTGAGGTCACCGGCGACCGCAGCCAGCTCGTCACCGCTGTGGCCAACCTCGTCGCCAACGCGATCGTCTACAGCCACGAAGGTGCTCGGGTAGCGGTCGCCGCGCAGCGAGCTACGCAGGACGGCGACGACGTCGTCGAGATCACCGTCTCGGACAACGGGATCGGCATCCCGCCGAGCGAGCAGGAGCTCGTCTTCGAACGCTTCTACCGGGTCGACCCACACCGCAGCCGAGCCTCCGGTGGGACGGGTCTCGGGCTCTCGATCGTTCGTCTGGTCGCCGAAGCGCATGGCGGGTCAGTCAGCCTGTGGAGCCGGGTCGGCCAGGGCTCCACCTTCACCATCACCCTCCCGGCCCGAGTGCCGGCCCACACCACCGCGCCGGCAACGGCGCCCCTGACCATGTTGAAGGAGTCACGTTGACGAAGGTGTTGCTGGTGGAGGACGAGGACTCCTACCGCGAAGCGACCAGCTACATGCTGCGCAAGGAGGGCTTCGATGTGATCGAGGCCGCCGACGGTCGCGACGGGATTGCACAGTTCGAACGCACCGGCGCCGACATCGTGCTGCTCGACCTGATGCTGCCTGGGATGTCAGGCGTCGAGGTCTGCCGCCAACTTCGGCAGCGCAGCACGGTGCCAGTGATCATGGTCACCGCCCGTGACTCGGAGATCGACAAGGTCGTCGGGCTGGAGATCGGTGCCGACGACTATGTCACCAAGCCGTTCAGCCACCGCGAGCTCGTCGCCCGGATCCGAGCGGTGCTGCGCCGCGGCCAGGACATCGACGTGGTCACCGACATCCTCGAAGCCGAGGGCATCAGGATGGATGTCGAGCGCCATGAGGTCACCTTGAACGGGGAGCCGGTACGGCTGGCGCTGAAGGAGTTCGAGCTGCTGGAGTTGCTGCTGCGCAACGCTGGCCGGGTGTTGACCCGCG
Source organism: Propionibacteriaceae bacterium (assembly GCA_035416185.1). GTDB lineage: Bacteria > Actinomycetota > Actinomycetes > Propionibacteriales > Propionibacteriaceae > JBHAES01. The sequence continues at coordinate 13,790 of DAOOHL010000045.1, forward strand.
GCCAGCTGATCGACCGGGTGTGGGGGAGCGACTACTTCGGCGACACCAAGACCCTCG
>DAOOHL010000046.1:0-13833 GCA_035416185.1 Propionibacteriaceae bacterium
TCGAGGTGCGCCTCGATCGCCACACCCTGGGCGGGCATGTCGGGGTTGGCGCGGAGGTCGAGCGCGGCGTCGGCCGTGAGGACGATGGCCTCGAGCAGGCTGTCGAGGTTGAGCTTCGCCCGAGCCGAGACGTCGACGAACATGGTGTCGCCGCCGTACTCCTCGGGAATCAGCCCGTACTCGGTCAACTGACCGCGGACCTTGACCGGGTCGGCAGCCTCGAGGTCCATCTTGTTGACCGCGACCACGATCGGCACGTCGGCCGCCTTGGCGTGGTTGAGGGCCTCGATCGTCTGCGGCATCACACCGTCATCGGCTGCCACCACCAGCACGGCGATGTCGGTCGACTTCGCACCACGGGCACGCATGGCGGTGAACGCCTCGTGGCCCGGGGTGTCGATGAAGGTGATGGCGCGCTCGCGGCCGTCGACCTCCGTGACGACCTGGTAGGCACCGATGGCCTGGGTGATGCCACCGTGCTCGCCTGCCACCACGTTGGCGTCGCGCAGCGCGTCGAGCAGCTTCGTCTTGCCATGGTCGACGTGACCCATGACGGTGACGACCGGCGGACGGGCTTCGAGGTCATCCTCGTCGCCCTCGTTCTCGCCGAACTCGATGTCGAAGCTCTCCAGCAGCTCGCGGTCCTCGTCCTCAGGCGAGACGACCTCGATGTTGTAGTTGAGCTCAGCACCCAGCACCTGGAGGGTGTCGTCTGCGACCGACTGCGTGGCCGTCACCATCTCGCCCAGGTTGAACAGCACCTGGACCAGGGTTGCCGGCTCGACGCCAATCTTCTCGGCGAGATCGGTCAGCGAGGCACCGCGGGCGAGTCGTACTGTCTGGCCGTCACCCTGACGGATGCGCACGCCACCAATCGTCGGCGCCTCCATCTGGTCAAACTCTTGCCTGCGCTGCTTCTTGGACTTGCGACCACGACGCCCTGGAGCGCCAGCCCGACCGAAGGCACCCTGCGTGCCGGAGCCACCGCGACCACTACGGCCACCGCGACCGCCGCCAGCGGGCGGACCGCCGGCGGGAGCACCGGGACGACCCGGGGCCCCACCCACGCCACCACGACCGCGGCCGGGAGCGCCACCAGGGCCGCCAGCACCGGGCCGGCGGGTGCCAGCGGCACCACCGAGCTGACCCGAAGCGGTCTTCGGCATCATGGCCGGGTTCGGCCGCGGCATCCCTGGACGCGACGGCAGCCCACTCGTACCACCGGGCCGAGGCATGCCACCGGCCGGTGCGCCGGGACGGGGAGGCATCCCCGGACGAGGAGCGCCCGCCGGACGCGGGGCAGCGCCGGGAGCGTCAGGACGGGGAGCCCGACGGACACCCATGCCCTGCGACGAGGCGTACGGGTTGTTGCCCGGGCGAGGAGCACCAGGCCGCGGCGCCGGAGCACCGGGGCGGGGCGACGGGGCACCGGGCCGAGGACCGGGCGCGCCAGGACCGCTGGGCCGCGTGGCCTGTGGAGCCGGAGCGCTCGGCCGAGGCGCTGGCGCACCGGGACGCGGGGCGCCAGGACCGCTCGTGCGGGCAGCCGGAGCAGCGGGCGTCGGAGCCTCGGCAGGAGCCGGTGCTGGCTTCTCGGCTGCCGGAGCCGACGCCGCCGGGGCAGCAGCCGGAGCCTCAGGCGCCGGGGCTAGCTTCTCTGCCGCGGGTGCGGGCGCAACTGCCGCAGTAGCAGCCGCGGGGGCGGCCGGCGCGGGCGTCATCGGCCCGGGCGCCTTCGGCATCACGGGGGTCGGACGGGTGCTGCTGGTCGTCGCGCTCGGCGCGGCGGCAGGGCGCGCTGGCGCAGCCGCGGGCCGCGCCTGGGCGGGAGCCGGGGCTGCGCCACCGGCTGGGAAGCGCTCACGCAGTTTGCGTACGACGGGCGCCTCGACAGTCGACGAGGCCGACCGGACGAACTCGCCCATGTCGTTCAGCGTCGACAGAAGTTCCTTGCTTTCGAGTCCGAGCTCTTTCGCGAGCTCATAGACACGGACCTTGGCCACTGATCTCCTTCAGGTCCGGACTCGGTGTCAGGACCAGTTAGTTGTTGGTAGAGCTCATTAGTGAGTACTCATCGAGAAGTCATGAGCGTTAGCCCACTTTCTGGTCGTCGTGTGCCCACCTGGGCACGCGTCACCCAAGTCTAGTGCGTGGAGCCCCCTGGGAGCCAACCGAAAGCGCCCGTCACGCGCCTGGCAGCTGGGTGGCCAGACCCTCGGCGTCGGCGGGTGTGACCGTACGGCGAAGCGCCCTGCCGAACGCCTTGCGACGCACGGCCATCTCCAGGCAGTCAGCCTTCGGATGGAGCCACGCACCCCGGCCACCCAGGCGGCGACGTGAGTCGACCGCGAGTCGGTTCAACGACTCGTCCCAGGCGACCCGCACCAGGCTCGGCGCCTCAGCCCGAGCCCGACAGCCGACGCACGTCCGGATCGGAACCGACACGTCAGACGCTCGCTACTCCCCCGCCTGGGTGTCGGGCCGGATGTCGATCCGCCAGCCGGTCAACCGGGCGGCCAGTCGTGCGTTCTGCCCCTCACGGCCGATGGCGAGGCTGAGCTGGTAGTCGGGGACGACGACACGCGCCGCCTTGGCGAGCTTGTCGACCACGCTGACGTAGGTCACGCGAGCCGGCGAGAGTGCGTTGCCGACGTAGGTCGCGGGATCCTCGGACCAGTCGATGATGTCGATCTTCTCGTCGTTCAGCTCCGAGGTGATCGCCCGGACCCGCTGGCCCATCGGGCCGATGCAGGCGCCCTTGGCTGAGACGTCAGGCGAGGTCGACACGACCGCGATCTTCGTCCGGTGACCGGCCTCGCGGGCGATCGACTTGATCTCGACCACACCCTGCTCGATCTCAGGCACCTCGAGCTTGAACAGCTTCTCGACCAGCCCCGGGTGGGTACGCGAGACGACGACCTGCGGCCCCCGCATCTCGCGGCGCACGGCCACCACGTAGACCCGCAGTCGCTTGCCGTGGGAGTAGACCTCGCCGGGCACCTGCTCGGCCTGCGGCATGATCGCCTCGATCTTGCCCAGGTCCACCCGTACGGTCGGCGAGCTGCGGTCCTGCTGCACGGTGCCCAGCAGGATGTCGCCCTCGGCTGCGGAGAAGTGGCCGTACTTCTGCTCGTCCTCAGCCTCGCGGATGCGCTGGAAGATGATCTGCCGCGCGGTCGCCGCCGCCACGCGGCCGAAGTCGGAGGGGGTGTGGTCGAACCAGCCGACGATGGCACCTTCGTCGGTCGCCTCCGGCGCGAGCACCTGGACCTTGCCGGTCTTCCGGTCGATCTCGACCTTGGCGTTGGCGTAGTGCCCCTCGACCTTCTCGTACGCGGTCAGCAGCGCGTCGGTCAGCGCCTCCAGCACCACGTGCATGGGAATGTCACGGTCACGCTCAAGCTGCTTGAGCGCCTGCATGTCGATGTCCATGTCAGTTCTCCTGGTCGTCGGTGTCGATGTCGGTCTCGTCGTTGTCGTCGTCCTCGCCGACGTCATCAAGGTCGGGGTCGGGCTTGCGGTTCATCTCGATCTGCACGGTGGGCTTGGAGAGGGCGGCGTACGGGAACGACGTCGGGGTGCCGTCGACGTCAAGCGTCACGGTCTCGTCGTCGGCCTCGACGATGCGGCCCGTGACCGTACGGCTCTCCGTCGTCGCCTGGACCAGTCGGCCGCGGTTGCGGCGCCAGTGGGCTGGTCGGGCCAGCGGCTTGCCGACGCCACGGGAGGAGACCTCAAGCACGTACGGGGCGTTGCCCGTCACCGTGGACCCATCGAGCGCATCGGAGATGGCGCGGGTCGCGACGGCGATCTCGTCCAGGGTGGGGCCCTTGCCGAGCGGCCCGTCACCGTCGACCGTCACCCTCAACAGCGAGCGCTTCCCCGCTGGCACGACCGTCAGGTCATCGAGCTCCAGTCGGTGTTCGGCGAGCACGGGCACCAGCAGCGCGGTCACAGCACTGACGTTCATCGACGGCCTCCAGTTGGGTTGAGCAGTTGTCGGCGCAGCCACACCGATGCTTGATCCGGCGGGAGTGCGATGCACCAGCATAGGCCGGATCCGCCAACCACTGGGAACGATCGCCCGGACCCTCGGTGGGCCGCGGGTAGGGTGACCGTCATGCGCCGCCGGACCCTGCTCACCTCGGCTGGTGCCGCGGCTGCGCTGGTCGGGATGGGTGGCTGTGGCGTTCGGCTGACCGACCCTTTGATCCACGGCAGCCCGATGGCGCCGTACAGCCCGCCGCCGCCCACGCCGTACCCCGGGTCCACGGCGGTCGCGACGCTGGAGCGGGAGGCGTGGGTCGCGCTCCTGTCGGCAGCCGCCGCGCCGGGGGCTGACGCTGCATCGCTGGGGAAGCTGGCGGCAGTTCGCGGCTCGCACGTTGCCGTCCTGGCCGACCCTGAGCCCATCTGGCGACGTCCGAGCGCCACGAGTGGGCCACCGCCAGCCGCTCCCCCGGCTGCGACGAAGGAGGCTGGCGCGGCGGCGGCCCTCGCCGCGCTCGTGGCGCTGCGGGATGGTGCCCGCGACACGTCGCTGGGCAGCGAGGGCCTCGACGCCGTCCTGTGGGGGTCGCTTGCGGTGTCGGCCGACCAGGCTCGGCAGTGGCTGTCGGTTCCCGTGGGCGCCGTTGCCCCGGCCGCTCCCGGTCGGGTGGTCGCGGTGATGGACGACGCCGCCGCGCTCAACCTGCTCATCGAGCGCTATCACGAGGCGGTGTACGGGTTCTCGTCGCTGCTCGGCTTCCTGCCGCGCGGGGACACCCAGCGATCGACGGTGACCGCGCTGCTCACTGCTGCCAGGACTAGGCGGGATGCGCTGATGGCGTACGACCGGGCCGCCTCAGCCACCCCGACTCCTGGCGCTGGGGCCTACTCCGTACCGCCGACCACGCCCGACCGGATGGCCGCCGTGGCTGGGGCGATGCTGTCGGCGATCACCGGCGCGGCCGGAGTCTGGCTGGCGTCGGCCAAGACCCGTGAGCGGCGGAGCCAAGCGCTCAAAGAGCTGACGTACGCGGCCTCGGCTGGCCTGCCGATCGGCACCGGCCTGGCGGAGTGGCCGGGCTGGCCGGACTGATCTGAGTCGATCTCAGTCGTCACCAGGGGCTGGGCTGGTAGTCCTTGATGAACACCCCGTACAGGTCGACGCCGCGCTCCCCCTGCACGATCGGGTCGTACACCCTAGCTGCCCCGTCGACCAGGTCGAGCGGCGCGTGCCAGCCCTCGTCCGCGATCCGCAGTTTCTCGTGGTGCGGCCGCTCGTCGGTGATCCAGCCGGTGTCCACCGCGGTCATCAGGATCTGGTCGGTGTCGAACATCTCCCCCGCCGAGGTGCGGGTGAGCATGTTCAGCGCGGCCTTCGCCATGTTCGTGTGGGGATGCCCAGGGCCCTTGTAGCGACGGGAGAACTGACCCTCCATGGCGGAGACGTTGACCACGTAGGCGCGTCGAGCGCCGCCTTGGATCGCTGCCCGCATCGAGGCGCGCAGCCGCGACACCAGCAGGAAGGGCGCTGTCGAGTTGCACAGCTGCACCTCCAGCAGCTCCAGCGGGTCGACCTCGTCGACGTGCTGGGTCCACGAGTTGGTGCGCTGGGTGTCGGGCAGGAGGCCACCCGCGTCGACCGCCGTACCGAGCCGATGCGCCAACGCCGAGGCGTGGCCCCCGGTGAGCGCCAAGGCGGTCATCTCGGCGGCGGACCTGGCTCGCGACGCCAGCTCTGCCGCGTGATCTTCCGGACTCTGACCCTCGTGATGAGCAGCGGTTGTCGGCCGGAGTGTGCCGGTCAGCGCGGCCGGATGCGCCTCAGAGATACGGTCGAAGGTGACCATCTCGGGCAGGGCCAGATGGGTCGGCAGGGGCTCAGACTCGGCGAGCACGAGGTTCGAGTAGGCACCCGGAGTGCGACGTACGGTCTGGCAGGCGTTGTTGATCAGGATGTCGAGCGGCCCACCGGCGGCGACCTCGTCGGCCAAGGCGATCACCTGGGTCGGGTCACGCAGGTCGATGCCGACGATCTTGAGGCGGTGGATCCAGTCGGAGGCGTCCTCGGCCTGGGCGAAGCGCCGCATCGCATCCTTCGGGAATCGGGTCGTGATGGTCAGGTCGGCCCCGTCGCGCAGCAACATCAGCGCGATGTACATCCCGATCTTGGCCCGCCCGCCGGTGAGCAGGGCGCGCTTGCCCGTCAGATCGGCGCGCTGGTGGCGCTTGGTATGGCTCATCGCGGCACAGTCGGGGCACAGCCAGTGGTAGAAGGCGTCGACCTGGGTGTACGGCTCCTTGCAGATGTAGCAGTCGCGCGGCTCGATCAGATGACCAGCGATCGCCCCCGGCGCCGCCTCGGTGAGCAGGATGCCCTTGGTCTCGTCGTCGATCCGCAGGGGCGATCCCGTGGCGGTGCGCTCCAGGATCTCCTGGTCGTGCTGCTGGGTCGGCGCCTGGGCGGCCCGACGCTTCGTCTTGCGGATCTTCTTGGCCATCGTGCCGGCAGCCCACTTCAGCCGCTGCGCGTCGGGCGACTCGGCCGTGAGGTCGACGGCCTTGGCCATGGTAGCCAGGGTGATCTCCAGATCGGCTGGGTCGAGCCGGTCGACGGTCGGCCGCTGGGCAAGCCGGGCGCCGGTGTAGGCCTCATCGTCGGTCACCTCTCGGACAACGCCGAGCTCGGCCCACTGCTGCTGCGTCAACCCGCCGGACGCCCAGTCAGCGTCGCCAAGGTCGACCTCGGCGATGACGAGGGTGGCGTCGGCGTCTGCACCAGCGGTCGTGCGGGCGCGCGGATCGGTCCGTTCGTGGACGTCGATGGCGACCGGCGTGCCGTCGAGGTCGATCGATCTCCTGGTCTTGGTGAGCTCGTTGCCTGGCAGCCGCGACAACCGGGCCCAGTCGCGGTCATCGAGGTACATCGACGTGTGGGCAACGGCCTCAGGCCCGTCGCCGAGGCGAATCTTCTGGCCGAGCTTCCTTGTCCGCGTGCCATCAGCCTCGGAAGTCTCTCGCAGACGGAGTCGAGAATCATCGACGTAGCGATCGTGGATCTGGGTCGCCTCGACATCCGCAGCCATGTCGGGCAGGCCGGCCAGCAGGTATCGACGCTCCCGCTCGACGCGGGCGTACTTCAACGGATCCACTGGCGACATCGTACGGACTCCTCCCGACTCGTCCCAATGAGGCATCGTGTCGCGGGGATCGGCGTCACGTGGGCAGTAGACCGACCACCGTGTCGTACGCGATCCGCGTGCCTAGCACGACCGCCGCCACCAGGAACACCTTGCGGATGAAGCCGTTGCCCTTGCTGATCGCCATCCGGGAGCCGATCAGGCCGCCGGTCATGTTGGCCGCCGCCATCATCAGGCCGACGCCCCAGAGGATGTGCCCCGAGAACCCGAGCACGATGATCGCGGCGAGGTTGGTGGTCAGGTTGGCGAGCTTGGCCAACACAGTGGCGTGGAGAAACGCGAAACCGAGCAGGGCGACAAGGCAGATGACAAAGATCGTGCCCGTCCCGGGACCGACGACGCCGTCCCAGAGCCCGACGCCGAGCCCGATCGGTACGGCCCGGGCCGCCTGCGCCATGCCGGTGTGCTTGGGCGCGTGGGTCTGGCCGAGGTCCGGCTTGGTGTACGTGTACCAGCCGATCGCGACCACGGCCACCAGCAGCACCGGGTTGAACCACTGCCGGGGCACGTACTGAACCAGCCCCGCGCCCACCGATGATCCCGCGTACGACGCCACGACAAGGGGCAACGCCACCCGCCAGTCGACGCCGAGCCGCTTCACGTACGTGGCCGACGCAGCGAGCGTGCCCGCGAACGACGACACCTTGTTCGTCCCAGAGACCGTCGCGATCGGTGTGTCCTGCGGCAGCCCGATCATCAGGCTGGGCAACTGGATGATGCCGCCCCCACCGACAACCGAGTCGATCCAGCCAGCGGCGAAGGCGGCCACCACCAGCATCGCGACGATCTGCAGCTGAACTCCGTCGATCAACGGGCCTGGCCGCCCCTCACCTGATCGAGTACAGTCGCGACGGCGTCGCCCACGGTGACCTCAGTCCGCTCGCCGCTCCACCGGTCCCGAATCTCGACGTTGCCGTCGGCCAACCCCCGGCCGACCACCACGACGGTCGGCATGCCGAGGATCTCGGAGTCGGCGAACTTCACCCCCGGTGATGCCTTGCGGTCGTCCAGCAGCACGCTCACTCCGGAGACCGAGAGTTCGAGGGCAATCCGCTCGGCCTCGACGAAGAGGGCCTCGTCCTTGCCTGCGGGTACGACCATGACGTCGTACGGCGCGACCTCCCGCGGCCAGCGCAGACCCTTCTCGTCGCAGGTGTTCTCGGCGATCGCTGCGACGGCGCGCGAGACGCCTAGACCGTACGAACCCATCGTCACCGTCGTGAGCTTCCCCTGCTCGTTGAGCACCTTGAGGCCGAGCGCGTCGGCGTACTTGCGGCCGAGCTGGAAGATGTGGCCGATCTCGATGCCGCGGGCGAGGGTCAACGGGCCGGAGCCGTCGGGAGCCAGGTCCCCCTCGCGGACCTCGGCGACATCGATGACGCCGTCGGAGGTGAAGTCGCGCCCGTACACCAGGTCGAAGACGTGACGGCCGTTCTCGTTGGCACCGGTCAGCCAGACCGTTCCCTCGACGACGCGGGGGTCGGTCAGATAGCGCACCTTGCTCGTGCCCTCAACGCCGAGCACCCTCTCCCCGTCACGAACCGGGCCGATGTAGCCCCTGACCAGGCCGGGGTTCGCGGCGAAGTCAGCCTCGGTGAACGCCTCGGGCACCGCGGGACCCACGGCCGCCTCCAGACGCTTCATGTCGACCTCACGATCGCCGGGCAGGCCGACCACGAGTGCCTCGCGCTTGCCGTCCGGGTGGACGAGGGTGACGACCACGTTCTTGAGCGTGTCAGCACCAGTCCAAGCGCGGTCCGACTTGGGGAAACGCTCCTGGGCGAGCGCCACCAGGGTGTCGATCGTGGGCACGTCAGGGGTGTCCTCGACTCGCGCAGGGGGCACCTGGTCATACGCCACCACAGCCGGAGCGGGGGTCTCGACCGCCTCCACGTTGGCCGCGTAGCCACCTGGCGACCGTACGAATGTGTCCTCCCCGAACTCGGCGACCGCGAGGAACTCCTCCGAGGCCGAGCCGCCCATCGCGCCAGCGTCTGCCTTCACGATGACGTACTCGAAACCGAGCCGGTCGAAGATCCGGATGTAGGCGTCGCGGTGCTGGTCGTACGAGACCTGCAACCCGGCGTCGTCGATGTCGAACGAGTACGAGTCCTTCATCACGAACTCACGGCCACGCAGCAAGCCCGCACGGGGGCGGGCCTCGTCGCGGTACTTGGTCTGGATCTGGTACAGCGATAGGGGCAGGTCCTTGTACGACGAGTAGAGGTCCTTCACCATCAAGGTGAACATCTCCTCGTGCGTGGGGCCGAGCAGCATGTCGGTCCCCTTGCGATCCTTCAGCCGGAAGAGGTTGGGGCCGTACTCGACCCAGCGGTTGGTCGCCTCGTACGGCTCGCGCGGGAGCAGTGCAGGGAAGCGCACCTCCTGGGCGAAGGTGTCCATCTCCTCGCGAACGATCGCCTCGATCTTCTGCATCACCTTGAGGCCGAGCGGCAGCCAGGAGTAGATACCGGGCGCAGCCCTTCGTACGTAGCCAGCGCGCACCAGCCAGCGGTGGCTGGGCACCTCGGCATCGGCCGGGTCGTCGCGGAGCGTACGGACGAACAGCTTCGACATCCTGGCGACGGACATGGGTCTCCTTCATGCGGGATGGCGCGCGTCACGGGTGGACGCCATGGCCATTGGTGCGCCGACAACCCTACCGACGCTGGCCGGGTCCGGTCATGTCGTTTCGTTGGCGTCGTACGGGTCCTCAGCGGAGCTCGGGGCCTCACAGCAGAAGCTGACTCCACAGCCATCAGGGTGAGAGAACGGGACGAGCGTCACACCCTGGGCGTGGCCAATCTCGCGCAACGCACCATCGAGCAGTCCTTGGTGCATCTCACAGGCGAGCGGCTGGTGACCCGACCCACCCATCAGCGGGCACCTGGTCAGCACCACGTCTCCGTGTGTTCCAACCGAGCGAGGCTCAAAGCCCATGATGTCGAGCAGCTCGACGACCACGGATACCGGCTGGCCCGCGCTGTCCGCCACCGCTGCCGCCCCCCACGACTCTCCGACCGCCCTGGCCGTCTCCGCCCCATCCGTCCGCTCGGCCAGCTGAGAGGTGACCGCGTCGACAAGGCCGGAGTAATGGTGGTCGCCCAGCGAGCGTCGACCCCGATCGGTCAGCGTGAAGACCTTGGGTGGCCTGCCGGGCAGTCCCTGCGCCAGCGTCTCCACGTCGAGCAGCCCTGATGCGGTGAGCCGGTCCAGCTGCTGCCTCGTCGTATTGGGATGCCCACCCAGCCGCTCCACGATCCGCGACAGGGTCACCACTCCATCGCTGCTGAGTTCCTGCACGGCACGAAGGACCCGGCGGCGGGCTGGCGCCAAGGTGTCTGACATGACCATCGCCTCTTTTCTACACTCTCACTATAGATACCATGGCAAGCGTGACGGAACTCTCCTTGACCCCTGCCCCCACGTCCGGCTGTGGCTGCGGCCACGCTCACGAAACTGACTGGCCACGCCTCGATGCCCGCCAGGTGCCCCACGCGATCCGCCACGGCGCGATCCTGGGCGCCCTCGGCCAGGTGCAGCCCGGCGCCGCCATGGTGCTGATCGCTCCGCACGACCCGCTCCCCCTGCTGCGTCAGATCGGTGAGATGTTCGACGACGTGACGGTCTCCTACCTCGTGCGCGGGCCCGAGGCGTGGGAGCTTCTGCTCTCGCGCGGCTGATGTGCTCGTACTGCGGGTGTGACTCGATCGAGGTGGTCGGCCGGTTCATGGCCGAGCACGTCGAGATCATCAACGCCACCGGGGTGCTGCGTCGTGCGATCGAGGCTGGCGACCCGCCAGCGGTGAAGGACGCCTGTACAGTGCTCGCTGCCCTCCTGTTCCCGCACACGACGAGCGAGGAGGTCGGCCTGTTCACCGTGATGCGCCGGGAGGCTGAGCTGGCGGTCCATGTGGACGCGTTGTGCGCCGAGCATCACCAGCTCGACGAGGCACTGGCGGCGATCGCGGGCGGTGCGTACGACGGGATGCCAGCCTTTGAGACCCTGCTGCGGGACCACATCCACAAGGAGGACAACGCCCTCTTCCCTGCCGCAGCCATCTGGCTGGGGGGAGACGAGTGGACCGAGGTCCACCAGCTCACCCACGACCACGACCACGCCTTGGGTACCGAGCACAGCCACCACTGACGCCCTCGGAGGGGCTCAGTTCGGAAGGTCTCGCTTCGGAAGGTCAGTAGAGGATCGTCGCGAGCTGGCCAGCCTCGCGGAAGCCGACCCGGCGGTACAGGGCCCTGGCTCTGGCGTTGAAGTCGTTCACGTACAGCGTGACGGCGTCCCATTCCTCGCGGCACAGGTTGACGACGGTCGCCATGGCTGCGGCTGACAGGCCACGCCCCCGGTAGGCCGGGTGCAGCCAGACCCCGGCCACCTGGCAGGTCGAGCTGGTCGCCGACCCCACGTCCGCCTTGAAGATCACCTGGCCAGACTCGTCGACGATCCCCATCGCCCGACCCTGGGTGATCAGCCGCTCGACGTACCACCGGTAGCCGTTCGTCCCATCCAACGGGGAGACGCCCACCTCTTCGGTGTACATGGCGACGGCCGCCTCGAAGTAACTCTCCACATCGGCCATCGTCACCCGGCGCACCCGCGGATCAGGCGTGACAGTCGGCGGCGAGCTGATCGCCATGAGCGGCTGGTGGGCCCGCACCTCGCGCGGTGAGTCCCACACTGCTGGCCACTGACGGCACAGCCGCCGCCACAGCCCGATCGACATCTCCGCCCGGCCGACGATCGACGCGCAGCGGCGCAGGGGCCCGAGGGCCGCAGCAAAAGCGTCCAGCGCAGCAGCGTCAGCGTTCACCGGCACCAGGTTCGCCCCGTTGTGCAGGATCGCGCGCAGCTCGCCGCCGACCTCATACCCCCAGATCTCACAGCCCAGGGTGAACGGGTCGATGCCGCCCATCCGGATGCGCGACGAGACGAAGACGTTCTCGTACGGACGGACGCCCAGCACCCGGATCACGTCGGAGAGGTCGTCCGTCCCGAGCACTCGGACGGAGCCTGGGGCCACGGGTCAGCCGACCGTGACGACAGGGTCACCCTCGGCGAGGTTCATCTCGGCCGCAAGGCGGTTGGCCTCCTCGATCAGGGTCTCGACAATCTCGTCCTCGGGCACGGTCTTGATCACCTCACCGCGGACGAAGATCTGGCCCTTGCCGTTGCCGGACGCGACCCCCAGATCAGCCTCACGGGCCTCGCCTGGACCGTTCACGACGCAGCCCATCACCGCGACACGGAGCGGCACCTGCATTCCCTCGAGACCCTTGGTGACCTCCTCGGCCAACGTGTAGACGTCGACCTGGGCTCGACCGCACGACGGGCAGGAGACGATCTCGAGGTGCCGCGGCCGGAGGTTGAGCGACTCCAGGATCTTGATACCGACCTTGACCTCTTCGACCGGGTCGGCCGACAGCGAGACCCGGATGGTGTCACCGATGCCTTGCCCGAGCAGGATGCCAAACGCCGTGGCCGACTTGATCGTGCCCTGGAAGGCGGGACCGGCCTCGGTCACGCCGAGATGCAAGGGATAGTCGCAGGCCTCGCTGAGCTGCTGGTAGGCCTTCACCATCACGACCGGGTCGTGGTGCTTGACCGAGATCTTGAAGTCGCGGAAGCCGTGCTCCTCGAACAGGGACGCCTCCCACAACGCCGACTCGACGAGCGCCTCCGGGGTCGCGGAGCCGTACTTGTCCAGGACCCGCTTGTCGAGGGAACCGGCGTTCACGCCGATCCGGATCGACACACCCGCGTCCGACGCAGCCTTGGCGATCTGCTTGACCTGGTCGTCGAACTGGCGGATGTTGCCAGGGTTCACCCGTACGGCAGCGCAGCCAGCATCGATCGCCGCGTAGACGTACTTTGGCTGGAAGTGGATGTCAGCGATCACCGGGATCTGCGACTTCTTCGCGATCACCGGCAGCGCCTCGGCATCATCCTGGGACGGGACCGCCACCCGGACGATGTCGCAGCCGGACGCCGTGAGCGCGGCGATCTGCTGCAGCGTCGCGTTGATGTCGGTCGTCTTCGTGGTGGTCATCGACTGGACCGTCACCGGTGCTCCGCCACCGACCTCGACCTTGCCCACCTTGATCTTTCGGGTGGGACGGCGAGGTGAGATGACGGGTGGTGGTACGGCTGGCATGCCGAGGCTGATGGTCACGCCCACTCCTTCTCGTGGCGATACAAGTGAAGCTCAGAAGATCCGGATCGGGGACAGCACGTCGGCGATGATCAGCACGACTCCAGCCAAGACCAGGAAACCACCGACAACATACGCCACTGGCAGAAGTCGCGCCGTGTCGACGTAACCCGGATCTGGCCTGCGGAGGACTCGCGCAGTCGTCTTCCGCAGCCACTCCCACACCGCGCCGAGCATGTGGCCACCATCGAAGGGCAGCAACGGTACGAGGTTCAGCAGCGCGACGAAGAGGTTCACCGACCCGAGCAGCGAGAAGAAGGTGGCGATTCGCGCACCTGGCCCGATCTGCCCAGCCGTCGCGATCTCCCCCGCCACCACGGAGGCGCCGACGACGCTGATCGGGCCGTTGACGTCCCGAGGCTTACCGGTTGCGAGGTCGACGGCGACCATGACCACCGACACCGGGAACTTGACCAGCGCTG
>DAOOHL010000047.1:0-7499 GCA_035416185.1 Propionibacteriaceae bacterium
GCGGGCGGTCTGTGCCGGTTGACAACCGGCCGGCCGCCGACGCGCCGAGACCGCCGATCGGACGCGCCAAAAGCCTGCCGAGCCAACGCGTCTGCGCTCAGGCCACCAGGGATGCTTCGCGGCTACTCCGGACCGGGGTGCCAGCAGGCGACCGGGTGGGAGTACCCCTCCGGTACTGCCAGCGGCGGGGGCGTCTCGCAGATCTCGGTGGCGCGCCAGCAGCGGGACCGGAATCGGCACCCGGTTGGCGGGTTGACCGGCGAGGGGACGTCACCGGTGAGCACGATGCGTTCCCGGTCGACCGGTCGACCAGGCGCTGCGGAGATGAGCGCCTGGGTGTACGGGTGCAACGGCTCGGTCAGCACGGTCATGGCCTCGCCCTGTTCGACGATCAGACCGAGGTACATCACCGCCACGTCGTCGGACATGTGCCTGACCACCGACAGGTCGTGGGAGATGAAGATGATCCCCATCTGCAGCTCGTCCTGCAGGTCGCTGAACAGGTTGACCACCTGCGCCTGCACCGACACGTCGAGTGCGGAGACCGGCTCGTCGAGGATGATCACGTCCGGCTTCGTGGCGAGCGCCCGTGCCGTACCGATCCGCTGCCGCTGACCACCGGAGAACTGGTGCGGGAAGGCGGTCCGATGCCGAGGCTGCAGCCCGACCAAGTCGAGCAGCTCGTCCGTACGGGCCCGGATCGCGTCTGGCTTCATGCCCTGGGCCTGCATCGGCTCGGCGACGATCTGGCCAACCGTGAGCCGCGGGTTGAGCGCTGAGTAAGGGTCCTGGAACACGATCTGGAAGTGCTTGCGCAGGCTTCTGAGCTGTTCACCCTTCAGGTGGGTGATGTCGCGGCCGTTGAGCAGGATCTGCCCATCGGTCGACTCCACCAGGCGCATCGCGGCGCGGGCGGTCGTGGTCTTGCCACAGCCGGACTCCCCGACCAGACCCAGCGTGCGACCGCGGTGGACCGAGAAGGACACCCCGTCAACAGCGCGCACGAGCGCGCGACGCATCCGTACCCGGATCGGGATGTGCACCTTGAGGTCCTTGATCTCGAGCAGCGGTACGTCGGAGGCAGGAGCGGCTGTCGCGGCCCGGCGGGGAGCCAGGTCCGGGATCTCGACGTCGGTGTCGGGGCCGACCTCGGTGTCGTTGTCGGTCATGATGCCACCTCCTCCTCGATGTGCACGAGCTCGTCGCTGCGGTGGCAGGCGGCGAGGTGGCCGGGCTGGATCTCGAGCAGCGGCGGCACGACCGTACGGCACGCCTCGAGGCCCTCGGACTCGGCGCAGCGGGCGACGAACGGACAGCCCGGCGGCACCTTGAGCAGGTCCGGCGGCCGGCCGGGGATCGTGAACAGCCGCTCGTTGCGCGGCCCCCAGCCAGGTCGGGCGCGCAGCAGGGCACGGGTGTACGGGTGGCGCGGATCACCGAAGATCTCCGGCGTGGGGCAGTGCTCGGCCGCAGCGCCGGCGTACATCACCAACACGTCGTCGGCGATCTCCCGTACGACGCCGAGGTCGTGGCTGATCAGGATGATCGAGCAGCCGTGCTCCTGGCGGATCGTCCGGAAGACCTCCAGCACCTGGGCTTGGACGGTCGCGTCGAGGGCTGTGGTGGGCTCGTCGGCGACGATCAGGTCGGGGGAGTTGATCAGCGCCATGGCGATCACCGCGCGCTGCCGCATGCCGCCGGACCACTGGTGGGGGTACTGGTCGGCTCGGTTGGCGGCGTCGGGCACGCCGACCGACTCGAGGGTGTCGATCACCCGCTTGCGGATCTGGCTCCGCGTCGCCGACCGGTCGTGGTACTCGATCGTCTCGCCGATCTGCTTGCTGATCCGGGCGACCGGGTCGAGCGCGGTCATCGGGTCCTGGAAGACCATCGAGATCCGCTGGCCACGGATGGCGCGCATCTGCGACCGGGTCGCCTTCAGCAGGTCGATCCCGTCGAAGGTCACCGACCCGCTGGTCACCCGCGCGTTCTCAGCGAGCAGCCCCATCACGGTCAGCACCGAGACGGTCTTTCCCGAGCCGGACTCGCCGACGATGCCGAGCGCCTTGCCGGCGTCGAGCTCGTACGACAGACCCCGTACGGCATGGACGGCCCCATCGACGGTGTCGAACTCGACCGAGAGGTCCTTGATCTCCAGAAGACTCATCGGGGCCCCCCGCGGAGGATCGAAGCGACGAAGGAGCGAGAACTCCGTGGGGTGATGCTCATCGGGTTGCCTTCGGGTCGAGGGCGTCGCGGAGGCCGTCGCCGATGAAGATCACCGACAGTGACGTCAGCACGATGGCCGCGCCGGGCGTCACCCATAGCCAGGGCATTGACGAGATCACCGTGTAGGACTGGGCCGTCTGCAGCAGGTTGCCCCAGCTGGCCTGCGGCGGTACGACGCCGAGACCGAGGTAGGACAGGGCCGCTTCCTGAAGGATCGCCGAGGCGACGAGCAGGGCGCCAGCGACGGTGACCTGTGGGATGACTGAGGGCAGGAGATGCCGCAGCATGATCGTCGCGGGTCTCGTACCAGCGGCCTCCGCGGCCCGGACGTAGTCGAGCTCGCGCACGCTGAGCACGACGCTGCGGGCGATGCGGGCCGAGGTGGGCCACGAGAACGAGGCGATCAGCCCGACCAGCAGCGGGATTGACGGGCCGAGGATGCCACCGGCGACGATGACGACGAGGATGCTCGGGATCGCCATGAAGATGTCGGTGATCCGCATCAGCACGGTGTCGACGACCCCGCCCAGCCGGCCAGCGGCGATGCCGATCGCCGTACCGACGACGAGCGCTGAGAAGGCAGTCGCGAAGCCGACGGCCAGCGACACCCGGCCACCAGCCAGGAGTCGGGCGAACATGTCGCGGCCGAGCAGGTCCGTACCGAACCAGTGGGCGGCCGAAGGCGCGGCCCGGCTCTTCAGCAAGTTCTGCTCGTCGGGCCCGTACGGCAGCAGGAAGGGCCCGATCAGGCAGACCAGGATCACGATGGCCAGCAGGAACACCGAGAACCGGGCGCCGAGGTTGCCCCAGAAGCGGCGCATCGCCAGCGACGTGGGGCTATGGGTCATCGCCGACTGGTCATCGGCGACGACGGCGTCGGGGGTCGGGGACGCGGAGAGCATGTCGGTCATCGCAGGGCCACCCGGGGATCGAGGACGGTGAGCAACAGGTCGGACACGAGGTTCGACAGCACGACGACCACCGAGACCATCATTCCGAAGCCGAGGATGACGGGGTAGTCGCGGAACGAGATGGCGTCGAGGGTGAGGCTGCCGAGACCGGGCCAGGAGAAGACCGCCTCGAGCACGACCGCGCCGGACAGCAGGGCCGGGACGCCCATCATCATCACGGTGACGATCGGGCCGAGAGCATTGCGGAAGGCCTTCCACCGGGCCTGTCGCATGGTCGCGCCCTTCGCGATCGCCGTACGGACGTAGTCGCGGCTGACCTCCTCCAGGAGACCGGCCCGCACGTAGCGGGTGATCCCAGCGCTGTGCACGGTGGCCAGCACGCCGACAGGCAGGATCAGGTGGCGGATCAGGTCGAGGGTAGAGCCGTCACCGGCGGTGGTCATCTGCGACGAGGGCAGCCAGCCGAGCACGGCGGAGAACAGGAAGATCGCCAGCATGCCGAGGAAGAACGCGGGGGTACTGAGCAGCACCAGTGACACCGCGCCGAGGGCGTAGTCGATCGGCTTGCCCTTCTTGGATGCCTGGTAGAGGCCGAGGGCGACCGCGACGAGGTTGCCGATCAGCAGACCCAGACCCATCAGCTCGAGGGTCGGCACCATCCGTTCCATGATCAGGTGGGCGACCGGCCGGCTGTACTGGAACGAGGTGCCCAGGTCACCGACCAGGAGGTGCGACAGCCAGAGCCAGTACTGGACGGGGAGTGGCTTGTCGAGGCCGAACTCCTTGGTCTTCGCCTCGATCAGGGCCTGCGAGTCGCCGACCTGGTCGATCGGGATGAGCGAGGCAAGGGGCCCACCGGGTGCTGAGTGGGACAGGGCGAACAGACCGAGGGAGATCGCCAGCAGCACCAGCACCATGGTCGCCACCCGGCCAGCGAGATACCTCAGCATGGGCGCTCCGGTTCGTCACGCGGCATGCATCGCGTCATGGCTCCCCTTTCGAGTCACGCCCGGATGGCCAGCCGGGCGTTGCTGGAAGTGCCTGGACTGTAACACCTGTTCTTGCCACCGAGCAGTCGATCTGGAACGCTGTTTCACGTGAACGACACATTGACGGTGCGTCTGGGAATCGTCGGTACGGGCATGATCTCCGAAGCTCACGCTGCTGCGCTGAAGGTTGTGCCAGAAATCCAGCTGGCTGGCATCACCGATATCAACCCCGCGGCAGCGGAAGGGTTCGCCCGAAAGTGGGGGACGGACCCGTACCCCTCCTACGACGCGCTCCTCGAGGCGGTGGACGCGGTCATTCTCTGCACCCCCAACGACCTGCACGAGCCGATGGCGAAGCAGGCGCTCGCCGCGGGCAAGCACCTGCTGATCGAGAAGCCCATGGCCTTGTCAGGGGCGGGTGCCGAGTCGATCCGGCAGGGGTACGCCGACGCGGGCCTGGCGTTGATGGTCGGGCACACCCATCGCCACGCTGACTATGCCAGGGCTGTACGACAGACGATCGACGACGGGCTCGTCGGCGATGTGCGCTCGGTCCGGATCGCCATCACCGGCGGCTGGATCTGGGCGGGCTGGCAGGCCTGGGTGCTGGACCCGACCCGCTCGGGCGGGCACGCCTTCCACAACGGTGTCCACCTGTACGACCTCGCCTGCTGGTGGACGGGGTCGCGAGCGGAGCGGGTCTACGCGGTGGGCCAGCAGCTCACCTCGGCCGCCCTCGACATTGACGACTACCTCTGCGCGACGCTGATGATGGAGTCGGGAGCCACCGCAGTGTGCGAGATCAGCCGCGGCGAACGGCCCAAGCAGGTCAACGCGTTCGAGATCGTCGTGCACGGGACCGATGCGACCCTCGTGCGCCGCTGGGACTCCGACGGGTTGGTGGTCTTCAACGACGATGCGGCCGGGCCGCGGCCAGCGCCGGTCACCGATAACTTCGCTCGCCAGCTGCGCGTCTTCGCGGCGGCCATCAACGGCGGCGACGCCTACCCCTCCCCGGCCGCAGCGGTACACGCCACGGCCATCGCCGAAGCAGTCGAGCGCTCCGCCCGCGGGCAGCGCGTCGAGGAGGTCACGCTGTGAACGCCGTCCATTCCTCCGCCGTCGACGCCACGTTGCTGGTCGACCGCTTCCGTGGCCCTGCAATCGGGTTGGCGAGCGCCGCCAGGATGGGCCAGTTCGGCCTGCCCCATGCGATGCATGGCGAGCTGGTCGACGCGGGCTCGGCTGACCAGCTGGCCGCTCGGGCCGTCGACGTCGTCACCGCCGTGCTGGGGCCGTGTCAGGGGGACGTCGTTGCGGCAGGCAGCGATGATGCCTGGACACTGACCATCCGTTGGCGAAGGGGTGTCGTCGTGACCCTGCTCGTGGGTCGCGGCGACGGCGTCGTGCACCGCTACCGGGTGCTGGGCAGCAACGGGCAGGCCTATGCAGACCTCACCGGGCCCGCATTCGAGCTGGTCGGTACGACGAGCACCCGGGTTGGCTTCGGCCCGACGCCGGAGGACCGAGCGGGGAGCGGGACGACGGATCTCGCCGAGGTGGAGCGGGTGATCGCCGCCGCGCGTCGGTCGCTCGAGTCGGGTCAGGCGGAGCCGTCGGTCTCGTGACCGAGTCGCGCAGGCTGGTCGAGCTGACCGACGACGTGGCGCTACTGCGGACTGCTGGGTCGTCGTACGCCATCGCCTTCGGCGACGAGCTCAATCCCGTGCGGCATCTGCACTGGGGCGGTCAGATCAGCCTCGACGACGCCCGGGTGCTGCGCGACCGCGACCCTGAACTGCGGCGCCGGAGCGGAGCGGTGTCGCAGCCGCGGCCGGCCGATGAGGAGTACCCCGTCTGGGGTGGGCTCCGGCGCGAGCCCGTGGCGCTCAAGGTCACCCTGCCCGACGGTGTCCGGGGGATCGTGCCCACGTTCGTCAGCGCCGAGCAGGTCGGGGACGACGGTCTGGTCGTGACATGGGCGGATGCCCATCAGCCGCTGAGGGTGTGTCTGCACTACCGCGTTGACGAGGCCGCCGACGCGATCTCGCGGTGGGCGACAATCCACAACGACGGCGGCGCGCCGGTGCGCATCGAGCAGGCGTTCTCGGCGAGCTGGCCGATCCCCGTACGACACGACGTTCAGCTCACCACCCTCGTCGGCCGCTATGCCGCGGAGTGCCAAGAGCAGCGACTCCCAGTTCGGCAAGGGGTGACGAGCGTCGGGTCGGTGCATGGCATCCCTGGCCACGACGCGATGCCGTGGGTGGCCCTCGACGCCGGAGCCACGCTGACCGCGGGTGAGGTGTGGTCGGTGTCGCTCGCATGGTCGGGTTCGTGGCGGATCGACGTGGCCCTGGCCCATGACGGTCGACTCCACGTGCTCGGCGGCGTCCAACCCGTCGACCTGGGCCACGACCTCGGCCCCGGTGCAGCGCTCGACCTCCCCGTGATGACGGGGGCATACGAGGGCTTCGCCGGCCATGGCGGCATCTCCCGACACTGGCATGACTACGCCAGACGCCACGTCGTGGTGCAGCCCGAGCGGCTGCGTCCGGTGCACTACAACTCCTGGTTCGCGCGGTACTACGACCAGGGCATCGCCGACCAGCGCGAGCTCGTACCGCTGGCTGCCGAGCTGGGCGTCGAGCTGTTCGTGATCGACGATGGCTGGTTCAAGGGCCGGCTCACCGACACTGCTGGACTGGGTGACTGGACGGCAGATCCGGTGAAGTTCCCGAACGGGCTGGGCGAGCTGGCCGACCTCGTCCATGCCCACGGCATGCAGTTCGGCGTCTGGATCGAGCCTGAGATGGCGAACCCCGACAGCGACCTGCTGCGCGCCCACCCGGACTGGGCGCTGGAGTGGCCTTCTCGCGAGCCCACGCTCGTACGGCATCAGCGGATGCTCGACTTCTGCCGCTCTGATGTGCGCCAGTGGGCGGTCGACGCCATCGCCGACCTGGTCACCGAGCATCGCGTCGACGCGCTCAAGTGGGACATGAACCGGCCGCTCACGGAGGCGTTGTCCGCGGCAGCGCCCGAGGGCGAGATCTGGCTGGCGCAGGTGCGCGGGGTCTGGGCGGTCTGGGACGAGCTCCGCCGCCGCTTCCCAGACCTGTGGCTGGAGTCATGTGCGTCCGGTACGGGAAGAGCGGATCACGGCGCCCTCTCCCGGGCCCACTGGGCGCTCGGCAGCGACAACACTGACCCCTTGGAGCGGCTGGCCATCCAGGCGGGCTTCGCCCGGATGAACCCGGCCGAGACGATCGCCTGCTGGGCTACCGACGCGCCGCCGTCAGGGCTGTCGACCCGTGCGTACCCGTCGCTGGACTTCCGGTTCCACGTCGCGATGACCGGCGTCCTGGGG
>DAOOHL010000047.1:7599-13805 GCA_035416185.1 Propionibacteriaceae bacterium
CGCCCGCACGGACCCACCTCGGCGATCATCTCGTCGCCGTCGTTGAGGTACGTGCCCGTCGTCGCGCCCACCCCCGATGGGGTGCCGGTCAGGATCACATCGCCGGGGACGAGAGTGCACAGCCGGGAGCAGAACGCGACGAGCTCGGCGACGGTGAAGATCATGTTGGCCGTGGTCAGGTCCTGCTTGAGCTCGCCGTTCACCCACAGCTGGATCGGGAGGGTCTGCGGGTCGCCGATCTCGTCGGCAGTCACCAGGTACGGCCCGATCGGGGCCGAGTTGTCGGCCCACTTCCCCTCGAGCCAGTCGAAGAAGGCCACGTTGCCGACGATGTCGCGTTCGTACCCCATCGCCAGCTTGCGCAGTGAGATGTCGTTCGAGGTGGTGTAGCCGAAGACGTACGACAGCGCCTCGTCGGCCGAGACCCCCCGCGCCTTGCGGCCGATCACCGCGCAGAGCTCGACCTCCCAGTCGGCTGCCGCCGAGATCTCGGGGATCTCGAATACGTCGCCGGGCCCGCACAGCGCCGTATGCGGCTTGATGAACATCTTGGGCGCGATCCGCTTCTTGTCGACCGGATCGCCACCGCCCTCGGTGATGTGCTCTTGGTAGTTGGCGGCCACGCAGAGCACCTTGGGCGGGTTGAGCAGCGGCGCGAGGATGGTCACGTCGGCCTCGGCGTGGGTCGCGACCGCGGCGCCGTCAGCCGATGCCCCAGCGACGATCGCCGCCAGGTCGCCGTCGCCGAGCTCCTCGATCGTGCCGTCGGACAGGCGGCCGTGCTTGACGGTGCCGTCGGCCTCGAACGTGACCAGCTTCATCGTGCTCTCCTCAGGGTTGGGGCGTCAGGGGGCCGTGCGTCGGGATCGGATCAGGGTGTCAGGTCAGAGTCGCGGTGCGGTTCCGGCGGCGACCATCTCCCGTACAACATCCTCTGCTGCCGCCAGCGTGGCATCGATATCTGCGTCGGTGTGGCTGCCGGAGATGTGGCTGCGCTTGAGCGGCATCGGGATCAGCAGGAAGCCGCGCTCGATCAGCCCGCGGTTGAAGGCGCGACTCGCCACAGCCGAGTTGGTCAGCAGAGTCCGGTACGAGATGGGCTCACCGTCGGTGAAGTACGGGGAGAAGGTCCCCCCGAACCCGACCGCCTTACCCGCAACGCCAGCCGAGGTGAAGATCTCGTTGAGCCCATCGCGCAGCCGCGCGCCAAGTCGGTGGGTGCGCTCGTAGAAGTCAGGGTGATTCGTCAGGTGGGCGATCGTGGCGAGGCCAGCCGCGCAGGCGGAGGCGTGCCCGTTGAAGGTGCCGAGGATCGTCACCGTACCGCCCTGGCTCGGGTCGGCATGCCGCATCACCTCGCGAGAACCGCCCACCCCAGCGACGGGGTGCCCGTTGCCGAGCGCCTTGCCGAAGGTGGTGAGGTCGGGCGTCACGCCGGCGACCGACTGGTAGCCGCCGAGCGCATGCCGGAAGCCCGTGATCACCTCGTCGAACACCAGCAGCGACCCTTGCTGCCTGGTCAGGTCGCGAACGGCCTGCAGGTAGCCGTCGGCCGGCAGCAGCGCGCCGACGTTGTGGGGGATCGGCTCCATGATCACGCAGGCGATCTGGTCGGGATAGGCCTCGTACAACGCCTCGAGGCTTGCGATGTCGTTGAAGTCGGCGATCAGGGTCGCCTCCAGCACCTCGGGCAGGATGCCGGTCGACATGGGGTCCCAGCCGTACGCCCGCTCGGCCGGCGAGATGCAGTTGCGCATCACCGGGTCGGTGTAGCCGTGGAAGCCGCCCTGCACCTTGACGATGTAGCGGCGGCCGGTGGCTGTCCGGGCAAGCCGCAGCGCGTAGCTGACCGCTTCCGAGCCGGTGGAGAGGGTGATCATCTGCTCGACCGAGGCGATGCAGCCGACGACCGCCTCCGCGAGGGCGACCTCGGGTTCGCTGACCCCGTACCCCGTGAGGTCGAGCACCGTCGACGCCTGGGCGACCGCGGCCTCCACCTCGTCATCAAGGTGGCCGAGGAGGATCGCGCCGAAGGCAGCGTGGTAGTCGAGGTAGCGGTTGCCGTCGGCGTCGGTGACGTAGGCACCCTTGGCCGACGCGATCGACAGGGGCGCGCCCTGGCTGCGGGTCGAGGAGTTCACCCCACCGGGGATGACGGCGGCAGCCCGCGCTGCGATCGCTGAGGAGGCGTCCTGTCGCAGGCCTGCGGCGAGGGCGGTCATGACTCCTCACCCACGAACGCGACGCAGTCGACCTCGACCCTGGCGTCGGGGTGGCCGAAGCCGACCACCACGGTCGTACGGGCCGGGCGGGCATCCCCGAGACGTGCGGCGTACACCTCGTTGAACCTCGGGAACAGCTGCGCCGAGGAGAGGAACGCGTTGACCTTCACGACCTTGTCCCACGAGGCTCCGCCGGCGGCGAGGATGGCCTCGACGTTGTCGAGGGTGAGCTCGACCTCGCGCTCGAAGTCGCCGACGAACACGGTCCGGTTGTCCGGCTCGGTGGCGACCTGCCCCGACACGTAGAGGAAGCCGCCAGCCACCATCCCGGGGCTGATCGGGACGACGGGTGCGGAGATCCCCTCGGGATGAACGGTGCGCATGAGAACTCCTGACGTGGGGGACGGCGGCGGCCCGCGGTGCATGGCCCGGCGCCTGCACAGTAGCAAGCGCAACGAGGGGTTGTGAAGTGACGTGGAATACGGTTTCGTGTAGCCGTGAGGCGGGAGGGGCTGTGATGGACCTGGTCGTGCGTGGCGCGACGGTGTACGACGGGACTGGCGCCGCGGGGATCGTGGCTGACGTGGTCGTCTCTGACGGCCGTGTCGTCGCGATCGGGCCGGGTGCGGCAGACCGGGTGGGGGACCCGGCCCGTACGGTCGAAGCGGCCGGCCGGGTGGTGACACCCGGCTTCGTCGACCTGCACACCCACTCCGACCTGACCCTGCTGTCGAACGGCTTCGGCCCGAGCACGATCCGGCAAGGGGTGACGACGGCCGTCGTGGGCAACTGTGGGCTGGGCATGGCGCCGATCAGTCCGGCGGCCGATGTCGACGACGTACGAACGGCCAATGGCTACCTCGACCGAGACCCCGACCTGCGCGTGGGCTGGGACTCGATCGGCGGCTACCTCGACACGATCGCCACGGCGGGCATCGCGCCGAATGTCGCCACCCTGACCGCCCACCTCCCGATCCGGGCCTCCGTGTTGGGGCTGGGTGACCAGGCGCCGACCAGCGCCGACCTCGACGCGATGGCGATCCTGCTCGATGACGCGCTCGCCGACGGTGCGGTCGGCCTGTCGACGGGTCTGGTCTACGCACCGCTCACCTACGCCACCCACGACGAGCTGGTGCGGTTGGGCGAGGTGGTCGCTGCCCGTGACCGGCTCTTCGCGTGGCACGTGAAGGACTATGCCGATGACCTGCTGGCTTCCGTACGGCAGGCGTTGAGCGTGGTGTCGATGACCGGCGTACGGACGCAGATCTCCCACTTGACCTGTGTCGGGCGGCGCAACCACGGCTCAGCCAGGCTGGCGCTGGCGCTGGTGGACGAGGCGCGCGCGAACGGCCTGGACGTGGGTGTCGACATCTACCCGTACCTGGCCGGCAACGCGCCGCTGCAGCAGCTGCTGCCGGCGTGGGTGCAGGAGGGTGGCGCCGAGGTGTTCCAGCGCCGGCTGCGCGATCGGGCCGTACGGGAGCAGGTCGCCCAGGAGTGGCGGGGCAACGCGCTGGGCTGGGACGAGATCGTGATCTGCGCCGTACCGCCTGATGCTGACCAGTCGGTGGTTGGCCGCACGGTCGCCGATCTGGGCGGAACCGAAGCGGCCCTCGACGTGTTGGCCGAGCATGGCGGCGCGGTGATGATGGTCGCGTTCGGCCGCAGCGACGACGATCTGCGGGCGGTGCTGACCCATGCGTCGGCGGTCGTCGCGTCGGACGGGATGGCGTTGGATCCAGAGGGTCCGACGGGTGGCGGGCTGCCGCATCCGCGGGCGTACGGCTGCTTCCCGCGCTACCTGTCCACCTACGGCCGCGACGACCTGGCTGCGGCGGTCCACCGGTGTACGGGCAAGCCGGCCGCACGAGCAGGTCTCGACCGCGGGGTGCTCCGGGTGGGCGCCCCGGCCGACCTTGTCGTGCTCGACCTGGACCGGTTGGCCGATATCGCGACGTACGAACGGCCCGCGCAGTACCCGACCGGTGTCGACCTGGTCGTCGTGAACGGTGAGGTCGTGGTCGACGAAGGTCGCGACACGGGCGCGCGACCCGGCCGGGCCCTGAGAGTCTGAGCACAACCCCCGTACGGAACCCGAGGAGGATCTGAGATGTTCGACGTCCATACCCACGCGCTGCGCAGCGAGCACTGGGGCCACGAGTGGGATGACCACTGGAAGCCGGTCTACCAGTACGACTGGGTCGACGTGACGCCCGAACGCTACGACGAGGCGATGACCGGCGTGGTCGACTCCGCCTGTGTCTTCGGCCTGACCGCCGACCATGTCGGGATGTCGACGCCGAACGAGTTCATCGAGCAGTTCAGCAACGACACGTCGACGCTGACGTACCCGTTCGCGGCCCTCGACCCGTCCGGCCCGGGGGCGATCGAGAAGCTCGACGACGCCATCTCCCGCGGCCTGCGGGGCGTGAAGCTGTATCCGGTGCTGGGGCTGTACGACATCCGCGAGGAGCGCTTCGACGGGTTCTACCGGCGAGCCACTGAGGCTGGCCTGGTGTTCCTGTGGCATATGGGCGCGTCCCCGTCGCCCGTCGGCAAGCTCGAGCTGTCGAACCCGATCCTCGTCGACGAGGTCGCCCGGCGGCATCCCGGTCTGGTGCAGGTGATCGCCCACCTCGGTCACCCGTGGCAGCGGGAGACGATGGTGGTGCTGCGCAAGAACCGCAAGGTCTACTCCGACGTCTCGGCGTCGTGGGCGCGGCCGATCGACGGGCACCGGGCGCTGCTACGAGCCCAGGAGTGGGGCGCCGTACCCAAGCTGCTGTTCGGCTCCGACTACCCGATGTGGACCCCAGCCGAGGCAGTCGAGGGGTTCAAGCAGATGGCCGCGATGAAGGTGGACGGGCTGCCTTCGGTCAGCAACGACCTGGTCGACTGGGTGCTCAACGGCGATCCGCGCGAGGAGCTGGGTCTGCTGTGACACCTCCCGAGCACGTCGAGTCTCTGCCGGAGCTGACCGACAACCCCGATCACCCTGTCGCTGAGCTTGTCGAAGGGCCTCGAACGCCGCTGGAAGACCTGGACACCCCCCGCCTGCTCGTCGACGTCTCCCGGCTCGAGTCGAACATCGCCCGGACAGCCGCGGACCTCGCCGCGGCGAACGTGCAGGTGCGGCCGCACATGAAGACGTCGAAGTGCCTGGAGGTCTTCGCGCGGCAGCGGGCCGCCGGCGCCATCGGGTTCACCTGCGCCACACCGGCTGAGGTACGGCTGCTTGGCGAGGCCGGGCACACCGGCATCGTCTGGGCGCATCAGGCGGTCGGCCGGGCCAAGGTGGAGTTCGCCGTCAACGCCGCCGAGAACTGGGGCGTCACGCTGATCGCCGACTCCCTGGCGGTCGCCACGCCGATCTCCGACCTCGCGGCTGAGCGAGGTGTGACGGTGACGATGCTGATGGAGGTCGACGCCGGCCAGCACCGTACGGGCGTTGCCGTCGACAGCGACGAGGCGACGGCACTGGCGACCGCCCTCGCCGCACTACCGAACGTCACGTTCGGCGGCATCCTCACCCACGAGGGCCACCTCGGCCCGATGCGCGGCCGCGACGTCCTGGAGGCGACCGGGCGCAGTGTCGGCGAGGCGATGGCGGCGCTGGCTGAGCGGATCCGGGCCACCGGCCTGGCCTGCGAGATCGTCTCCGTGGGGTCGACGCCGGGTCTGTCGAGTGCCCCGTACGCTGCGGGCGTCACCGAGGCGCGACCAGGGACGTACGTCTACTTCGACGCCAACCAGATCCGCGCCGGTTCGTGCACGATCGACGCGTGCGCGCTGACGGTGCTGAGCCGGGTGGTCTCCGTACGGCCTGGGCAGGTGATCATCGACGCCGGGCTGAAGGCGATGTCGGCCGACGCGCTGACCCCCGAGAACGGTGGCGGCATCGTCTGCGACCTCGACGCCGTGCCCCTGCCGGGCGTGCAGTTCCCGGTCGCCAACGAGGAGCACGGCTTCCTCACCGGCGCCGTC
>DAOOHL010000048.1:0-13796 GCA_035416185.1 Propionibacteriaceae bacterium
CGGTTCCACCCCGACGGGCCACCACCAGACCGGTGGCAACTCCACCTCTCCGACATTGACGGGTTGCCCGAGGTCATCCCGCCAAGAAGGTTCGACCCGGATCAGGTGCCTCGTCGGCACGCTCGTTTCCGGGACGGGGGCCTAGCCGTGCCGGAGACCGCGGCGTGACTCGGGCGGATCCGTGGGCTCGGCTGACGCGTGGCCCTTGTGATGACTGGGCGACGACCGGGCGCGGACCGTCGCTGGACGGGCAGAGTGGGGCGCAGGTGAACGGGCCAGAGAGGGGGGCTCCACGGCACGAAGAGGCGGAATGGTAGGCTGACATCCATGATGGTAACCATCGATGGGGCAGGACGGGTGGTCATCCCGAAGGACATTCGGAGTCGGCTGGGGCTCGATGCCGACAGTCGGCTCGACGTGGTCGTGGCCGGCGACACCATCGTCCTGGCGCCGGTCAGGCAGGCGGGGCGAACCGTGGTGGAGGTGGACGGGTGGCCTGTGCTGGAGGCGGTTGACGGTCGGGTCGTGACCGACAGTGATGTTCAGCGGTGGCGAGACGATGACCAGCGTTAGGTGGGCGGTGGACACCAGCGTCGCAGTGGCCGCTTTGGACTCTGTGCACGCCGCGCATCTGCCCTGCCGCGAGATCGTCAGGGCTCGCCGCCCAGCGCTCGCAGGGCACGCCGCGTTTGAGACGTTCTCGGTCCTGACCCGGATGCCTGGGTCCTTGGCCGTCGATGGTCCGACGGCTGCGGCCATCATCCAGCGGGTGTTCCCTGAGGTGGTGTGGCCCGAGGATCGTCCGGTGGCCAACCTTCGAAGCCAGCTGGGGCCGCTCGGCATCGTCGGTGGTGCGGTGTACGACGCGCTGGTTGCCACAGCGGCTTCGTCGCGGGGATGTCGGCTGTTGACGCGAGACCTTCGAGCCCGCCGGGTGTACGACCTTCTGGGTCTGGACTACGAGCTCGTCGGGCCCTGACCAGGGCCATGCCACCAGACCGGTGGTGACTGCTCCTCGCCGCCGTCGGCAGAGCTGCCCGAGGTGATCCCACCACGACCGCTCGACCCCGGGCTCGCAACTGCCCTCTCTTCGGAGCGCTGACTCGGTTTAGTCGATCGTTCCCCATTGCAGGAGGACGAAGGTGTAGACCACCTGCCGGACGCCATACGACAGAGGGTGACGATCGGGTGAGTCAGCGGACGGCGCTCATCGATGGCCATCACCACGATCCCGGCAGCCACGAAGCAAAGGGCCAACGGGAAGCTCCAGTAGTAGCCGGGGAAACCGCAGAAGTCCGGGCCGCACTTGTCGAGGTCCGCCTCTCGGAGCCGAGCCTCGAAGTGTCGGACGAGAGAGCGATCGCCGCGAGCGCCGCCAGCGGAACGAGTCGGCTCAGCACGTTGGGGCCGGCTCTGCCGCGCTCCGGTGAGGTCACTCCTCGGCGGCTCGCTGGGGGCGGGCCGCCTCGATCCTGGCCTTGGCGCCGTCGAGCCAGGTCTGGCAGATCGCGGCCAGCTCCTCGCCGCGCTCCCACAGCGCCATTGACTCAGCCAGCGGCACGCCACCCGACTCGAGCTTCTTCACCACATCGATCAGCTCGGCGCGGGCCTGCTCGTACGGCACCTGCGGGGTCTCGGTCATGGGAGCTCCTTGGTTGAGGGCCCGTCGACAAGCTCAGGGGCCGAGTGGTGGCGGGACTGGACTTCGCGGACCTCGACGACCAGCGACCCGTCGGCGAGATGGGCGTAGAGGTCATCGCCCTCGTCAACATCGTGGACGCTGGTGACCGATGTGGCCCCATCACCCTGCACCAGAATCGCGTAGCCCCGCTCGAGAGTCGCCTTGGGGGACATCGCCCGTACCCGCTCGAGCGCGTGACTGACCTGGGTGGACTCGTCGCGCACGAGGGTGGTGACTGCGCGGATCGCCCGCTCTCGGAGCTGGGTGACCTGGTCGACGTGCACCTGATGCCCGCCAAGCGGGTCGCGCAGAACGGGCCGGGATCGAAGGTCAGCCAACCCACGCGCTTCGGCGTCGAGGCGGGTCGTGATGGCGAGGCGTAGCCGAGTCAGCATCTGCCGTACGCCCTCGCCTTCGGCCACGACGTCAGGGACCACTTGCTTCGCCGCGTCGGTGGGTGTCGATGCCCGAAGGTCAGCAACGAGGTCGAGGACCGGAGTGTCCGACTCGTGCCCGATCGCGCTGACGACGGGTGTGCGACAGGCAGCCACCGTACGGACCAGCCCCTCGTCGCTGAAGGGGAGGAGATCCTCGAAGGACCCGCCGCCGCGGGCGATGATGATCACGTCGACGGCAGGCTGTCGGTCGAGGATCGCCACCGACTCCATCACCTGCGCAGCAGCGTTCTGCCCCTGCATCAAACAGTGCCGCACCTCGAACGCAGCCGCTGGCCACCGACGTCGTACGACCGTGAGCACATCAGCCTCAGCGGCGCTGTCCTTCGCGGTGACCAGGCCAATCACTCGCGGCAGGAACGGCAGCCGCTTCTTCCGGGCCTGGTCGAAGAGCCCTTCGGCCTGCAGCATCCGCTTGCGCTGCTCGACCATGACCAAGAGCCGACCCTCGCCTGAGGGGCGAAGGTCGGTGCACTCGAAGCTGAGTCGTCCGGTCGCGGTCCAGACGGTCGGCCGGACGAGCGCGGCGACCTTGGCGCCTTCGGTAACCGGGCCAGCAGCATCCAGGACGGCGGTCGGCAGAGTCACGGTGACCGACACCTCGGCCAGGGGATCGCGAAGCGTCATGAACTGAGTCGCCCCGGAGCGGCGCTTGATCTCGACGATCTGCCCCGCCACCCAGATCGCCGAGCAGCGCTCGACCCACTCCTTGACCGCCCCCACGACCACACGCAGCGGCTGCGGCTGCTCGGGGCTGCTGGTCAGTGCCATGCCAGTCACCCTAGGGGCGAGCGGTGACAGTCTCGAACTGCCTTGTCTCTGTGGAACTCAGGAAGCAGCCTGATGAGGTGACCGAACTGATTCTCTGTGCCGCCTGCGGGCGCCGGCTGGCCGGTGCTGTCGTACGGCGCCGCGATCTGCCTGAGCCGAGGCGTCGCGATGCCGACGGGTACGACTACCGCCCGACGATGGCTCAGGGGGAGTACGCGGTGGACCCGCTCCCCGGCTCGGACACAGGCGAGCGGGCTCGCTCGGCATCGATCGGCGACCTCGTCGTCAACCCGGCGGACACCAGCTCGCTCGCCGAGCACCCGGACGCCAGCCGCCAGGCCGGCTGCTGTGGGCACGACGGGCTCGGTGGGCCCAACCGGATCTGCGCCCCCTGTGGTGCTGAGGTGGCGACCCTGAGGGACGACTGCTGGACCCTGTGGAGGTGCGGTTCGTACCGTCGGCGATCAAGCTGGTGCGCTTCTATGGGTGACCGAACCGATTCCGGCGGGGGATACTGACCCCAACTCAGGTACGGGATGCGAGGGTGACATGGCCAAGGACGCGCCAACCGACGACGTCGGCGACGTCGACCTCGCGGTCCATGACGCCAAGTCGTGGGGTGCTGGCGTTCCGGGAGTGGTCCGCGCGTTGGCGATGGCGAACGACCAGATGGGCGTACGGCGCTCACTGCAGCTCCTGCCCGCTGTCAACAAGGCTGGCGGCGTCGACTGCCCCGGCTGTGCCTGGCCCGACCCGGCCCACGCTCACATCGCGGAGTTCTGCGAGAACGGCGCCAAGGCGATCGCCGAAGAGGCCACCCTGCGGCGGATCACGCCCCAGTTCTTCGCCGAGCACTCCGTCGCTGACTTGGCGGCCAAGTCCGACCACTGGCTCGGCTCCCAGGGTCGGCTGACCGAGCCGATGTGGCTACGACCGGGCGGAACGCACTACGAGCCCATCTCCTGGGAGGAAGCGTTCGATCTTGTCGCGACAGCACTGCGCGACCTGGACAGCCCCGACGAGGCCATCTTCTACACCTCGGGCCGCACGTCGAACGAGGCTGCGTACCTCTACCAGCTGTTCATCCGGATGTACGGCACCAACAACCTGCCCGACTGCTCCAACATGTGCCACGAGTCGAGTGGCGCGGCCCTATCGGAGACGATCGGGATCGGCAAGGGTACGGTCACGCTGACCGACGTGGAGACCTCCGACCTCGTGATCATCGCCGGCCAGAACCCTGGCACCAACCATCCGCGCATGCTCAGCAGCCTGGAGAAGGTCAAGGACAACGGCGGTCGGATCATCGCCGTGAACCCGCTCAAGGAAGCGGGGCTCGTCGCGTTCCGGAACCCCCAGAAGGTGCGGGGCGTGCTGGGTCGCGGGGTCGCGCTGGCTGACGCCTACCACCAAGTCAGGATCAACGGCGACCTTGCCTTCTTCGCCGGTGTCTCGAAGCTGCTGCTCGAGGCCGCACGGCACAGCGGGGGAGTGCTCGACCACGACTTCATCGAGAAGTACACCGACGGCTTCGACGCCTACGTCGCCCACCTCGACACCCTCGACTGGTCCGACATCGAACGCGCCACGTCGCTGACCAAAGCCGACCTCCAGCAGGTCGCCGACGAGGTGATCGCCGCCCCCTCGGTGATCGTCTGCTGGGCGATGGGGTTGACCCAGCACAAGAACTCCGTCCCGACCATCCGCGAGATCGTCAACTTCCTGCTCCTGCGCGGCAACATCGGTCGCCCGGGTGCCGGGGTGTGTCCGGTCCGAGGGCACTCGAACGTGCAGGGGGACCGTACGGTCGGCATCTTCGAGAAGCCGTCCAGGTCGCTGCTGAAGTCCCTGGAGGACCGCTACCACGTACGGATGAACCCGGTGCACGGCTATGACGTCGTCAACGCGATCCGAGCGATGCGCGACGGCAAGGCGTCGGTCTTCGTCGCCATGGGCGGCAACTTCGTCCGGGCCACGCCAGACAGTAGGGCGACCGAGGCTGCACTGCGCAACACCGACCTCACGGTGCAGATCTCCACCAAGCTGAACAGCTCCCACGCAGTGACGGGTCGGCAGGCGCTGATTCTGCCGACGATGGGACGTACGGAGGTCGACCGCACCGGTGGGCGCGAACAGTTCGTGACGGTCGAGGACTCGATGGGCATGGTGCATGCCACCCACGGTCGCGTCGCTCCGGCGTCGGACTCACTGAAGTCCGAAGTCGTGATCGTGGCCGAGATCGCCGCCCGGACGGTCCCCTGGGCGCCCGTCGACTGGGCCGCCATGCAGGCCGACTACGCCCACATCCGGGCCGAGATCGAGGCGGTCATCCCCGGCTTCGACGGCTACGAGACCCGCTCCCGCGGCCACGGCTTCGCCCTGCCGAACCCGCCGCGTGACTCCCGTACGTTCCGAACTGCCACTGGCAAGGCCCGCTTCACCGTCAACCAACTCGAGATCGTCGAGGTGCCCGAGGGTCTGCTGCTGCTGCAGACGATTCGGTCGCACGACCAGTTCAACACCACCATCTACGGCATGGACGACGTCTACCGCGGCATCTCACAGGGGCGCCGCGTGCTGTTCATCCACGAAGCCGACCGCCGTTCGCTTGGCTTCCAGGAGGGACAGGTCGTCGACATCATCTCCGAGTGGCCGACGGCTGACGGGGTGGAGGAGCGCCGGGCCGAGGTGTTCCGGCTGGTCGACTTCGACACGGCCCGCGGCTGCGTTGCCTCGTACTTCCCGGAGACGAACGTGCTCGTGCCGCTGGACTCGACGGCCGAGATCTCCAACACGCCCGCCTCGAAGTCGGTGGTCGTGAGGCTCGAGCCGACCCGGGTCACTGACGTCGAGCCGGTGCGCTGATGGGCCGGGTCACCGCACGCCGGCGGATCATCAAGGTCGACGCCGCCAACGGCTCCCGTACGGACCGCCCCGACACCCTCGCCGTCGAAGAGCCGCTCGAGATCCGGCTCAATGGGGAACCGTGGGTCGTCACGATGCGCACGCCGGGGAACGACATCGAGCTCGCCCACGGGTTCCTGCACTCGGAGGGCGTGATCCGGTCACCCGACGACGTGATCACCGCCCGCTACTGCCTCGGCGCCACCCTCGGGCCGTCGGACGACGACATCGTGCCGACCCGCAACGCGAACACCTACAACGTGCTGAACGTCTCGCTGGCTCCCGGCGTCACGCGGCCGGCTGCGCGGGAGACGGGCGTCACCTCAGCCTGCGGGATGTGTGGTGCTGACTCGATCGAGGCGGTTCGCGTACGGGGCTCGTACGACGTCGCCGCCGACCCCGTCACCGTCAGCGCTTACACCCTGGTGGGCCTTCCCGACGTGCTTCGTCGCAACCAGGCCGTGTTCGAGAAGACCGGCGGTCTCCACGGCGCGGGTCTGATCACCGCGGAGGGTGAGCTGGTGTGTGTCCGGGAGGATGTCGGCCGTCACAACGCCGTCGACAAGGTGGTCGGCTGGGCATTGTTGGAGAACCGTCTCCCGCTGACGGGTCACGTGCTCCAGCTCAGCGGCCGGGCGTCCTTCGAGCTGGTCCAGAAGGCGTACCTAGCGGGGATCCCCGTCGTGTCAGCGGTGTCGGCGCCCTCATCGCTCGCAGCCGAGACGGCTGACGAGCTGGGGGTCACGCTAGCCGGCTTCGTCCGGGGAACGTCGCTCAACCTCTACACCCGCCCCGACCGGGTCACCACCCATCGCTTCCCGGTCATGAAAGGCGACCCAGCGAGCGTCGTGACGGACGAGATGGTTGCTGACTTACGCGACGGGTGAAGCAGTGCGCCGATGCGCCGCCAAGAGTTCCGCGAGGGTCATCGGCTGCATCACGGTGAGGTCGGTCACCTGCTTGCGGCAGGAGAAGCCGTCGGCCAGCACGATCGCGTCCGGTCCCGCCGCTCGGAGCGCTGGAAGCAGCTCGTTCTCGGCGACCGCGACCGACACCTCGTAGTGGCCAGCCTCGACGCCGAAGTTGCCGGCCAGACCGCAGCAGCCGCCCAACGTCTTGACCGACGCGCCCGTACGGGCCAGCAGCGCCGCGTCCGCCTTCCAGCCCAGGATGGACGCGTGGTGGCAGTGCGGCTGCGCCACGATCGTGTGACCGGTGAGGTCCGGGGGAGACCAGCCCTCGACGGTGGCGAGCAACTCGGCCAGCGTCTTGATCCCCGCCGCGACTGCCTCAACCCGCGGGTCGTCAGGCAGCAGCTCAGGAGCATCCGACCGCCAGACCGCCAGGCAGGACGGATCCACACCGACCACCAGGGTGCCTGCGTCGACGATCGGGTGCAGCACGTCCAGCGCCTTCAGCAGGTGCGTCCGGGCGGCATCGCGCTGCCCGGTCGTGATCCAGGTCAGTCCGCAGCAGGCGTCCTGGGTGAGCAGACGCGGTGAGAATCCCGCATCGACAAGCACCGACACCAAGGCGGGCAGTGCCGTCCCCTCGAAAGCGTCGGTGAACGAGTCGACCCAGATCACCACCGTAGGGCCCGGAGCTGAGCCCGCCGACACCGTACGACGGTTCGGCTTCGAGGCGAACCGCGGCACCGACCGGCGCGGGTCCATCCCCGCCACCCGCTTCCCGAGCGCCCCGACAACCGGCAGACCCAGTACCGTGTTCGCCACCGCGGCCAGCCCAGGCACCCGGCCCACCAGCCGCGTCCACGTCGGCAGCCGACCGAGCGTGTAGTGCGAGATCGGGCGGATCCGCCCGCGGTACGCCTCGTCGAGCACGATCGACTTGTACGACGCCATGTCCGTGCCGGTCGGGCAGTCGCGGGCGCAGCCCTTGCACGACAGGCAGAGGTCCAGAGCTTCGTGCACCTCCGCCGAGCGCCACCCACCGGTCACCAGGGTGCCGTTCACCATCTCTTGCAGCACCCGTGCTCGCCCGCGAGTGGAGTCCTTCTCCTGGCCGGTCGCCTGGTACGACGGGCACATCACCTGACCCGTACCGGACACCGCCACGCACTTGCCGACCCCGGTGCACTGGTGCACAGCCTCGGCGAAGTGCGGCTTGCTCAACGTGAGCGGCGAGGCTCGACGCACGACGTCGCGCATGTCGACCTCCACCGGCCGCGGCGCGACGATCACTCCCGGGTTCATCAGGTCATCGGGATCGAGGAGGTGCTTCACGGCGCCGAACAGCGCCAGCGCCTCGGGGGAGTACATCGCCGGCAGCAGCGCCGACCGCGCCCGGCCGTCACCATGCTCGCCCGACATCGACCCGCCGTACGACGCCGCCAACCGAGCCGCATCCTCGACGAACGCCCGATAGGTCACCGCACCATCGACAGCGGTGAGGGGGAAGTCGATCCGACAATGCACGCAGCCGTCGCCGAAGTGCCCGTACGGCAGACCCTCCAGCCCGTACGCCGTCAGTAGCGCCTCGAAGTCACGCAGGTAGGCACCCAGCCGGTCCGGCGGTACGGCCGCGTCCTCCCAGCCGCCGTGCGCCGCCCGCGACAGCGAGACCCCAGCCAGCCCCGCCCCGTCGGCCCGGATCTTCCACAGGGCCGCCGCCGACACCGGGTCGGCGACCCAACCCTCGATCGCCCCGGCCGCCTCGACCAGCCGAGCCGCCCGCGACTGCGCCTCAGCGAGGTCGTCGCCGGACAACTCCACGAACACCCAGCCGTCACCCCGAGGCAGCGGGGGCACCGCCGAGTCCCCAAGCTGGCGCCGCACCACATCGACGATCCGCCGGTCGAGCCCCTCGCACGCGGTCGGCTTGAACGGCAGGATCACCGGCATCGCGTCGGCTGCATCGGCCATGGTCGGGTAGCCCAGGGCAACCGTCACGCGATGCGCGGGGTCGCGGACCAGGCGTACGGTCAGCTCGGTCGCAAAGCCGAGCGTCCCCTCCGTCCCAGCGAAGAACTTCGCGGCGTCCCGCCCCTTCTCCGGCAGCAGATGCTCCAGCGAGTAGCCCGACACCTGTCGGCCGAAGCGGCCAAACTCCGTACGGACCGTCCCCAGCTGAGAGCCGACCAGGTCCACCAGCGACTGACCCGTTGCCCCTGGTGAGGAGAGTCTCAGCGTCTCGCCCGCGCCCGTGATGATGACACCGTCGACGAGGTTCGCGGCGGTCGTTCCGTACCCCAACGCCCTCGGCCCACACGCGTTGTTGCCCACCATCCCGCCGATCGTGCAGCGGGTGGACGTGGAGGGATCGGGACCGAACCGCAGCCCGTACGGCGCTGCCGCCCGCTGCAGTGACTCCTGCACCACGCCGGGGTCAACGGTTGCGATGCCAGCCTCCGGGTCAATCGCGTGGATGGTCCGGAGTCGGCTCACATCGACCACCACCCCCGGACCGACAGCGTTGCCCGCGCACGATGTGCCAGCGCCACGGGGGGTGATGGGTATCCGAAGCCGACGGGCCACGTCGAGGACCTCAAGCAGCTCGTCGCCCGAGCGCGGTCGAGCCACCGCGCGTGGGACCACGCGGTAGAGGGAGGCGTCCGTCGAGTAGATAGCCCGGGTCAGGGTCGTGTCTGACACGCAGCCGCGCGATCCACCCACGGCAGCCAACAGGTCCTCGATGCGCTCGTCGGTCACGATCCCATCCTGCCCCTCATCGTGGGTGCCCCGCGCCCACCAGGCCCGATGTGGAAGCTGCCGCTACTGCTGATCGGCCAGGTCGACAGCCAGCACCGCCTGCATCGCGCGGCCGACAGCGGCGTAGTCGGCCGGATCAACCGCGTCGACGAAGATCCGCCGTACGGACTCGACGTGGTACGGGGCAGTCTCCACCAGGAGCGCGTACCCCTCGTCGGTGAGCTCCGCCACCACGCCGCGGCCGTCCTGCTTGCTTCGCGTCCGGCGGACGGCGTTGATCTGCTCCATCCGGGTCACTGTGTGGGTCAGCCGTGACCGTGACTGGTGCACCAGCTCGGCCAACAGGCTCATCCGCAGCCGACGGTTCGGCGCCTCGGACAACGTGACGAGGATCTCGTACTCGGCAAGGTCGAGACCGTGCGGCCTGAGCTCCTGGTCAAGCACCTGGGAGATCCGGGCAGTACCCAGCAACCAGGAGCGCCATACACGCTGCTGGTCGTCGGTCAGCCACCGGTGGAAGCCTTGCCCTGCCATGGAAGCGATCCTAGTGAGAACGCAGCTTGACTTGGTGGCCGGGTCGGACTCTCCGTGCCGAGTGGTATCCGAGTCTGGGTTTGCCACACTAGGATCGGCCAAACGCGCACGCTGGGGTGCCACGAGAAGGGGCGAACATGACCGTACGAGAGACGATCGAGGCTCAGGCCGCCAAGTCCGTGGGAGCGATGCTTCGGCGCCGCGTACGGCTGACACCTGACCGGGAGGCCTTCCGCTACCCCGACGCCAAGGAGACCTGGCACACCATGTCCTGGGCTCAGACTGGCGCGAAGATCGACATCCTGGCCGCGGGTCTGCTGTCGTTCGGGCTCAAGCAGGAGCAGCGCGTCGCGATCGCCTCATCGACCCGGATCGAGTGGATCCTGGCTGACTTCGCCATCAACACTGCTGGCCTTGCCGCCACGACGGTCTATCCCAACACGAACGACGAGGACGTCGCCTACATCCTGTCCGACTCCGGGACGGTCGTGCTGTTCGCTGAGAACGCCGAGCAGCTGGAGAAGGTCACCAAGCACCCTGAGCTCGACGACCAGGTGCGCTACGTCGTGCTGTTCGACGGAGCATCGCAGGGGGAGCGGGTGCTGTCGTGGGACGAGTTCCAGGCGCGCGGCAAGGACTACCTCGCCGAGAACCCGACCTGTGTCGATGACGCCATCGAGGCGACCGGCCCCGACACATTGTCGACGCTGATCTACACCTCCGGTACGACGGGCAAGCCCAAGGGGGCCGAGCTGCTGCACTCGTCGTGGACCTACCTCGGCGCTTCGATCGAGACCATCGGCTTCACCGAGATCGACGACGTCCACTACCTGTGGCTCCCGCTGTCGCACGTGTTCGGCAAGTGCCTGCTTGCGATCCAGGTCTGGAGCGGTTTCACCACCGCCGTGGACGGCCGACTCGACAAGATCGTGCCCAACCTTGCCGTGATCCGGCCGACGCTGATGTGTGGTGCTCCGCGCATCTTCGAGAAGGTACGCGCCGCGGTGCTGACCGGTGCCACGTCGAAGGGCGCCAAGGGTGCGATCTCGCGCTGGGCCTTCAGCGTGGGCCTGAAGTCGAACCCGTACCGGCTCAAGGGCGAGAAGCTCCCGCCGGTGCTGGCGGCCCAGTACGCCGTCGCCGACAAGCTGGTGTTCAGCAAGCTCCGCGAGCGCCTCGGCGGCAACATGAAGTTCATGGTGTCGGGATCGGCGAAGCTGTCGCGCCAGGTGCAGGAGTGGTTCTATGCCGCGGGCCTGCTGATCGTTGAGGGGTACGGGCTCACCGAGACCAGCGCCGTCGCGTTCGTCAACCACTGGTCCGTTCCCCGCTTCGGCACGGTCGGCCCCGTGACGCCCGGGATCGAGCGCCGGATCGCCGAGGACGGCGAGGTGCTGATTCGCGGACCGATCGTCATGCGTGGCTACCACAACAAGCCCGAGGAGACCGCTGCGGCGATCGTCGACGGCTGGTTCCACACCGGCGACATCGGTGAGCTGGATGCCGACGGCTATCTGAAGATCACCGACCGTAAGAAGGACCTGATGAAGACCTCGGGCGGCAAGTACGTCGCACCGCAGAAGGTTGAAGGCGTGCTGGTGGCCAACATCCCGTACGTCACCCAGGCGGTCGCGGTGGGCGATGGCCAGAAGTACATCGGTGCCCTGCTTGTGCTCGACCCCGACAACCTCAAGAAGTGGGGCGAGAACCACGGCCACGCCGACGCGTCGTATGCCGAGCTGTCGCAGATGCCCCAGATCCGGGCCTCGATCGACCGGTTCATGGAGCGGGCCAACGCGAAGCTCGAGCGGTGGGAGACGGTGAAGAAGTACGCCATCCTCGACCGCGAGCTGACCGTCGACGACGGTGACGTGACCCCGAACATGAAGATCCGCCGCAAGGCGGTCGTCGCGGCCAACCAGGCCCTGGTCGACAGCCTGTTCGAGGGCGACGCCGAGTAGCCGAACCTGCCCGGTGAGGGGCACACTTCACCGGGTGAGCATGAAGGTGGAGGTCCCCCTGCGGTGGGGCGACATGGACGCCCAAGGGCACGTCAACAACGCCCGGTTCCTTGACTACCTGCAGGAGGCTCGGACGGACTTCCTGCTGGCCAGCCCGGTGGCGGGCATGCTGGGCGGTGGTGGCGCCCCCGGCGGCGTGATCGTGATCAGCCACCAGATCGAGTTCCTGGCGCCGATCGAGTTCTCCGGGCAGCCGGTCATCATCGACGTACGCGTCGACTCTGCCCAGCGTGCACAGTTCTCCCTCGCCTACGACGTCTGGCACGACGAGGTGCTCTGCGCGCGGGCTCGGACCCGGCTCTGCCCGTACGACTTCCCCAGTGGGGCAGTACGGCGGCTCACGGCGCTCGAACGAGCGTTCTTCGAGTCGAGCGTCGAGCCGGCTGAGCCGTTCCGCACGCTCGCACGCCCGACGGTCGCCGACAAGGGGATGGGCACGCCCCTGCGGGTGCGCTGGAGCGACCTCGACACCTACGGCCACGTCAACAACGTCGAGTTCTTCGAGTACGTGCAGGAGGGCCGGATCGCCTTCTCGACTGCTGCGGCCGCAGCTATGAGGCGGATGTCGGGCAGCACTGACCGCGACACCATGTGGCTCGTGGTCAGGCAGGACATCGAGTACCGTCAGCAGCTCGCGTTCCGTTCCGAGTCGTACGAGGTCCGTACGGGAGTCGCCGCCCTGGGGAAGTCGTCGAGCACCTTCAGCGTGGAGGTACGGGACCCACTCGACGGCACCGTCTTCGCGACTGCGGCCACTGTTCTGGTGTGCGCCGACGGGAAGGGCCGACCGAAGCCCGTACCGCAGGAGTGGAAGGACGCACTCGCACCGTACTGGCTGGGGAAGGGCTCAGGGGATCAGCAGTGACACCGCGGCGACGGCCGTTGCGGCGAGTGTGAAGCGTTCGAACCAGATCTGGTTGATCCGCTTGATCAGCACGCGCCCGAGCGCCGCCCCGATCAGCACGACCGGCGCCAGGATCAGGCTCATCGTCAACGTGGTGGTGGGGAACAGCCCCAGGTAGGCCGAGAACGGCACTTTCGAGCAGTTGATGATGAGGTAGTACCAGGCGCCAGTGCCGATGAAGGCATGCTTCTGGATCCGCTCAGCCAACAGGTACAGGCTCATCACCGGTCCGGCAGCGTTGGCGGTCATCGTGGTGAACCCCGCCGCCACACCGGTGACGATCGCCGCTGAGGGGGGCAGCGGCTGGTCGGCGGGACGAGCCGGGCGGAACCGCTGAACGAGCTGGAGCACCAGCATCACCATCAGGATCAGCCCGATGACCAGCTTCATCGTCTGCGTCGGGACG
This sequence comes from Propionibacteriaceae bacterium, assembly GCA_035416185.1. Taxonomy (GTDB): domain Bacteria; phylum Actinomycetota; class Actinomycetes; order Propionibacteriales; family Propionibacteriaceae; genus JBHAES01. The sequence continues at coordinate 13,345 of DAOOHL010000048.1, forward strand.
AGGTTGAGGAAGACGGCACCCAGCGCAACGCCGGGCAAGACCGCTGGCAGCAGTCGCCGCAGCAGTCGCCAGTCGGCATGCTTGTGATAGCTGGCCACCGCGACCAGATCGCCCACGATGAGGAGCAGCAGCACAGCCGCGGTCGACTCCTTGGCATCCATCACATGGGCGAAAGCAGCCACGGACAAGGCGCCGATGCCGCCGACGGACGTCTTCGAGATGCCGATCAGCAGCGCCGCCCCAACCACGAGGGCGAGCGGCACCAGCGTGGGCTCGAAGGGAAACACGGCATGACGGTACTCGCATTGCCGCGCGTGCTCGCGCCTGTCCGCCCGCACGCCCCATCCAGCCGGAGTCCTTCCTCTGCGTGCGAGTGAGACGCGACCTCATCCGGGCACTTCGACGTGGTCGTGCAGCCCGTGGTGACCCGGCATTCGGTCAGGATGCCGCCA
>DAOOHL010000049.1:0-13642 GCA_035416185.1 Propionibacteriaceae bacterium
TCCCTGGCTGTCGCCCACGCCGCGTCCGAGTCGGCCGAGCTGCCGCTCTACCGCTACGTCGGTGGCCCGAACGCCCACGTTCTGCCGGTGCCGATGATGAACATCCTCAACGGCGGATCGCATGCCGACTCCAACGTCGACGTGCAGGAGTTCATGATCTCGCCGATCGGCGCCGAGTCGTTCGCCGAGGCGCTCGAGTGGGGCACCCGCGTCTACCACGCTCTCAAGAAGGTTCTCAAGGACCGCGGCCTCGCCACTGGCCTGGGCGACGAGGGCGGCTTCGCGCCCAACCTCGATTCGAATTCCGCCGCGCTCGACCTGATCATGGAGGCCATCAAGGCCGCCGGCCTCAAGCCCGGCTCCGAGATCGCGCTGGCGCTCGACGTGGCTGCGTCGTCGTTCTGGAACGAGGACGGCACGTACAACTTCGAGGGCGACAAGAAGTCGACCGACGAGATGATCGCGATCTACGACTCCTGGATCAGCAAGTACCCGCTCGTCTCCATCGAGGATCCCTTGAACGAGGAGGACTGGGAGGGCTGGGTCAAGTTCACCGCGCAGGTGGGCGACCGCATCCAGGTCGTCGGCGACGACCTGTTCGTCACCAACCCGACCCGTCTCGCCAAGGGCATCGAGATGAAGGCCGCCAATGCGCTGCTGGTGAAGGTGAACCAGATCGGGTCGCTGACCGAGACCCTCGACGCCGTCGAGCTGGCCCACCGCAACGGCTTCCGCTGCATGATGTCGCACCGCTCCGGTGAGACCGAGGACGTCACCATCGCCGACCTCGCCGTCGCCACCAACTGCGGCCAGATCAAGACCGGCGCCCCGGCCCGCTCCGAGCGCGTGGCGAAGTACAACCAGCTCCTCCGCATCGAGGACGACCTTGACGAGGCGGCCGCTTACGCCGGCGCCGAGGCGTTCCCGCGCTTCAAGGGCTGATTGACCCGTGGCAGACGGACGGTCGACTCCCCGCAAGGGCACGGCACCAGGGCGCGGCACCTCGTCGCGGCCCGGCCAGCATCGTGACCGCGCCGGGCGTCGACCGTCCGCTACCGCTCCCCAGGAGACACCCGCGCAGGCGCCGACAGCCAATGGCCCACGGCTTGCGCCAGGCCTTGGCGTCACCCAGCGCGTCGTCGCATTCGTCGTCGTCGTCGCGATCCTCGCCCTGTCGTACGTGTCGAGCCTGCGGATCTACTTCGACCAGGAACAGCAGATGGCATCGTCGCGCGAGCAGATCGCGCGCGACCAGGCCGCTGTCGACCGCCTGAGCGACGAGATCGCCCGATGGCAGGACCCGGCCTACGTCAAGGCGCAGGCCCGCGACCGGCTCGGCTGGGTGCTCCCCGGCGAGATCGGCTACCGGGTCGTCGGCCCCGACGGCAAGGTCGTCGGCGGGCAGGTCGGCACCATCGAAGGCCGCGACGAGCCCGAGAAGCAGACGTGGTACGAGAAGCTGCAGGGCTCGATCCAGACCGCTGACCAGCCAGCCCCCGTACCGTCGACACCTATCCCAGAGAAGACGGTGACAGTACCCTCGCCCACGACCACCAGCACCAAGCGGTGAGCGGCGAACCCATCGGTGTCTCCGACGCCGACCTGGCGGCGATCGAGGAACAGCTCGGCCGGGTGCCCCGCGGAGTCGCTTCAGTGGCGTGGCGGTGCCCCGACGGGCACCCAGGCGTCGTCGCGACCCTGCCCGCCCTGCCTGACGGCACACCGTTCCCCACCACGTACTACCTGACCTGTCGCCGCGCCGCCGCGCTCTGCTCCACCCTCGAGTCCGAGGGGCTGATGGCGCAGATGCAGTCTCGCCTGCAGGAGGATGCTGACCTGGCCGCGGCCTACCGAGCGGCCCACGAGAGCTACCTGGCAGACCGTGCTGCGCTCGCCGCTCGGCACGGGTTGACCGTGCCACAGATCGAGGGGATCAGCGCTGGCGGGATGCCCGACCGAGTGAAGTGCCTGCATGTCCTCGCGGCGCACGCATTGGCCAAGGGCCCTGGGGTGAACCCGCTCGGCGACGAGGTCGTCGAACGGCTCGGGCCGTTCTGGCAGCAGCCGTCCGCCGCAGAGGAGTCCTGACGTGAGAGTGGCGGTCATCGACTGCGGAACCAACACCATCCGCCTGCTGGTCGCCGACCCCGGCGCCGAAGGGACGCTCGCCGAGGTCACCCGCGACCTCCGCCTGGTCAGGCTCGGCCAGGGTGTCGACGCCACCCGTACGTTCCACCCCGACGCTCTCGCCCGCACGTTCGCGGCCGTCGACGACTACGCCGCCACCATTCGCGACCTCGGCGTCGATCGGGTCCGCTTCCTCGCCACCTCAGCCGCCCGCGACGTCACCAACCGCGATGCACTCTTCGACGGCGTACGGGAACGGCTCGGCATCGACGTCGACGTGATCGCCGGCGAGGAGGAGGCCAGACTCTCCTTCCTCGGGGCGCTATCCGGCGGGCCGGTCGACCATGGACCCATGCTCGTCATGGACGTCGGAGGCGGCTCCACCGAGCTCATCGTCGGCGACCTCGACGGCAGCATCCACGCCGCCCGCAGCCTCGACATCGGCTCGGTACGGCTCCGCGAACGCTTCCTCCACAGCGACCCACCCTCGGTCAGCGAGGTTGCCGAGGCGCATTCGTACGTCGCTGACCTGATCCGAGGCTCAGGGATCCCGCTCGCCGACGTGAAGACCTGGATCGGGGTGGCAGGCACCACCACCAGCCTGTCAGCCATGTCGCAAGGGCTCACCGCCTACGACCGCCGCGCCGTCCACAACTCCACCGTCGAGGTCGCTGCCCTGCAGGGGCTCGCCGACCAGCTCCTGGCCATGCCCGTCGCCGCCGTGATGGAGCGCTGGCCCATGCTCGAGCCCCTCCGCGCGGAAGTCATCTGCGCCGGCGCCATGATCTGCAGCGAGGTCTCCCACGCCATCGGCGACGACACCGGCATGACCGTACGGGAGACCGACATCCTCGACGGTGCCACACTGGAGCTCCTGCGCCGCTGACGCCCCCGTAGCCCAGCAGGCAGAGGCAGGCGGCTTAAACCCGCCACAGGGTGGGTTCGAATCCCACCGGGGGCACGGGACTGGATGGGCGGCGGCTAGCAAGATGACCGGCTGACCTTTCGGGGCTCCTTCGTCGCCCCGGCGGTCCGCCCGTCCTCCCTTACACCGCCGCCTGCTCGCGCGCCCCACAGCGGCGATGACTTGTTGTCGTGCTCGCGCCTCCTCCAGCCCGCCGACAAAAGACGATCCTCGTCGTCGGGCTTCCCCCGTCGCTGCGCGCCACCACGTCATCGCCGGGGCGCCCTACGCCGCAGTCGACCTCGGTGCGACGCGAGTTCTCGCTTGCGGCCGCCGGAGTGCTTGGGTTCGCCCCGGTGAGCTCGCCCTGAGTCGCGCGGGCGGCTTCTGTCGTCCTAGGGTGAGTCGCGCCGGTGGGCCTTCTTGCAGGGTCTTGCCCGCGGCTGCCGGTGGTTGAGGTCGGGCCGTCACGGCCAACTCCGTCGCGGGGGCGGGTGGCCATGGTCGAAAGGTGCAGTCTCCGGGGCAGTTGACCCTGACGCGTCCCTGAACTTGCCGCTTGACGCCTGCTGGAGGAATCAGGCGCTGTGGGAGCGCGTTGATATCGTTGACAAAGTCACCCTCACAGGAGGTCACACACCTTGGCCAATCCAGTCCTCGATCGCGGTTTCTCCCGCGGCTCTCAGAACCACGAACCGAGCGGTTACAGCCAGCCCGGTTACGAGCAGCGCTCCTACGGTCCGCCCGCACCTCAGCCGTTCTACCCGAATCAAGGCGGCCAGTGGCCGAACGAGTCCCTCCAGCAGGGGCAGTCGCCGTACGGGCAGCCGTGGCAGGTTCCCGGCCAGTCCACCCAGGGCCGGATGACCATGGACGACGTCATCACCAAGACGGCCATCACCATCGGCATCATGGTGCTGATCGCAGCCGCCTCCTGGGTGCTGCTGCCACCCCCGCTCAGCATGGCTGCCGCAGGCGTCGGCGCCATCGGCGCCCTGATCACCACCATCGCGCTGGCCTTCCGTCGCACGGTCGGCCCGGTTGCCGCGATCGTCGTCGCGATCTTCGAGGGTCTGTTCGTCGGCGGGCTCACCCGCATCTTCGAGATGAACTACCCCGGCATCGCCACCCAGGCTGTGCTCGGCACGTTCGTCGCCGCCGGTGCCACGCTGGCCGCCTTCAAGTTCACTGGCTTCCGCCTGACCGGCAAGATGCGGCGCATCCTGATGATCTCGCTGATCGGCATGGTTGCTGCGGGCGTCATCAACCTGGTCCTCGCCATGCTTGGCATGGGCTCGCCGCTGATCGCTGGCGTCACCGGCCCCGTCGGAGTGCTGCCCTGGCTGTTCGCTGGCCTCGGCGTCGTTATCGCGGTCTTCTCGCTGATCGACGACTTCCAGATGGTCGAGGAGGGCATCGCCGCCGGCGCTCCTGCATCCGAGTCGTGGCGGGCAGCCTTCGGCCTGACAGTGACGATGGTCTACCTCTACATCAACATCCTCAGGATCTTGAGCTACCTACGCAGGTAGCACCCAGACCGACGACAACGGCCCGCCGAGACCAACTCGGCGGGCCGTTGTCGTGTCCGCGGTCTCAGGCGCCGATCTCCACCTCGTCGAGCAGACCGTCCAGGTGCTTGGCGAGCATCGCCCGGAACCCGGCCGACCAGCTGAACCTGCGCCAGCGCCGCGCCGGCACCCAGTTGCTCGCCGCCGTCGTACCACCCGTGTCGTGGACCACCGGGTCAGTCGGATGCTCAGCGATCGCCGAGTAGATGATGCGCAGCGCGTGGAAGTCCTCGATCACCCCGTTCGGGGCTCGCCCGATCCAGTGGTCCGACTGCAGGTCCAGCACGTGGTCGAGCACGACATCCTGGCCGGTCTCCTCGAAGATCTCCCGTACGACAGCCGCCGAGGCTGTCTCGCCGGGGTCGATGCCACCGCCCGGCAGGCCCCAGACGCCAGGGACCGCGGTCCGGTTCGAGAACTGGGTCGCCAGGAGGCCGCGGGTCGGCAAGACGATCGCGTACGCCGCAATCCGCTGCCTGCGCATCGGTTCCACACCGTCAGGGATGACCAGCCCCAGGTCTCGACCACGGCTGCGTGACGGCAGGTGGGAGCCTGGATGCCCATGTGGCGCCACCTGAGCGGTGATCGTCAGGTCGGTCTCAGCGCCACTGGCAGAGAGCAGACGCTGGACGAAGTAGCCCTCCTGCCACAGCAGCTGATGCGGATCCTCGCCATGCCCGACCTCCATGGACACGACGGAATGGCGCCCCGCTGCCGGCACACCCACGATCCGCATCTCCCCATGATGCCGCACCAGCCAACCGAGTCCAGTGACCGCGCCGACCCAGCCTCAACCCGACCACCTATCCAGCCGGCCACGTCTTGACGAGTCCGCAGGGGAAAGAACTCGGCTCCCGCAAGATATGGCTGGCTCTGAATGACGTATCTCTTCGGGTTGGCAGAACGTCTGTCGTGGCTAGGATGCAGTTCGGCACAGCGAAGTGCGTCGTACCAAGGAGGGGGCCGTCATGGACTATCGCGACAGCGCTGACATCAGCGGCGGGGCAGTCACCAGCGCGGGCGGAAGCGGCGGCGGAGCCGGCGGCCGGATCGCCATCGGTGGGGTCGGCGGCATCATCATCGTGATCCTTGCGCTGCTGTTCGGCTTCAACCCCGCCGACATCCTCGGCGCCGGTAGTGGCGCTCCGAACACCGGTGGTCAGGCTGGGTCGTCGCTCGACGAGTGCAAGACCGGCGCCGACATCGAGAAGAACCGCGACTGCCGCTGGAAGGCCTACATGGTCTCGATCCAGAACTACTGGAGCGGCGCCTTCCAACAGGGCTTCCAGCCCACCTCGCTGACAACGTTCTCCGGCCAGGTCAGCACCGCGTGCGGCGCTGCCAGCTCGCAGGTCGGTCCGTTCTACTGCCCTGAGGACCGCAAGATCTATCTCGACACCGACTTCACCGCGCAGCTTCTCCAGCAGCTCGGCGCCAAGGGCGGCGATGCCGCCGAGGCGTACATCGTCGCTCACGAGTACGGCCACCACATCCAGAACCTCACCGGCGTGATGGCGCAGGTGCAGTCGCAGGGACAGCAGACCGGCCCGTCCTCGCCGCAGGTCCGCCTTGAGCTCCAGGCCGACTGCTACGCCGGCGCCTGGTTCCGCAACTCCACCGCCGACCCGAACGGGCCGATCCAGAGCATCACCCAGGACGACCTCAACCGCGTCGTCGATGCGGCGATCGCCGTCGGTGACGACCGGATCCAGGAGTCCCAGACCGGTCGCGTCTCGCCCGAGTCCTGGACACATGGCTCGTCGGCGCAGCGCAAGTACTGGATGAGCGTTGGCTTCAAGTCGGGCAACCCCAACTCCTGCGACACGTTCAGCACCAACAACCTGGGCGGCTGACCCGTACAAGCCACGTCAACGTGGGGTGATGTCGACCCCGGTCATCGTGGTGACCAGCTCGGTGCCGCCGATGGTGAAGTGCATCTGTGGCTCCGCCACGCCGCCACGACGGTCGATCACCAGTGACCATGGGGCCGCAGAGGCGCCAGCCTTGGCGCGTGCCTTCTGCAGCACCTCGACGACGATGGGCGGCTTCACCAGGGCAGGGCTGAACGGCTGCAGTGTGGTTGGCTCGCGCCGAGCCGCTGTCCGTACGGGCAACTTTGGCATGCGGATCGTCCGCACGATCACGCCGTCCCCGCCTGAGGTGTCGACGTAGCAGCCACCGTTGCCCTGCAGCACGCCCAACGCCAGGATCGACCGCTTGGTGCCCACCGCATCGGAGACGGCCTCAGCCAGGCCTGCCGCCGTGCTCAGGTCGACCGGTGAGATCAGGGTGCCGTCCTTGCGGAAGAACACCGTCGTCGACTCGGGGTTGGTGGTGACGGTCATCAACACCACGCGGTCGGAGTACTCAACGATCTGCAGCTGCTGGGACGCCGTCGACTTCGAGAGTGCAGCGGCGGTCGCGAACAGGCTGCCGAGGTCGTCGAACTTGAAGTCGCGAGGGTCGAAGATCGCCTGCCCGACGAAGCGGGTGTCAGACTCCACGAGGCTGATCACCCCGGCGCGCCACGCGTAGGTACGGGCCTCCATCCCCGACACGATCGACAGGCTGGCGAACCCCTTCTCGATCTCCACCTTGATCGCCTGAATGGTGCCGGCCGCGGTGATCAGCTCCTCGATGACCTGCCGCGCCTCACCAGGCTCCGTGAAGTCCCTCACCACAGGACCAGACGGAGAGGGGGTCGGCGTCGGTGACGCGGACGGCGTGGTGCTGGTGGTGCTTGGGCCGCCGGGGTTCGGCGTCGGCCCGGTCATAGCTGACGTGGCGCATCCCCATGAGCCGCCCACCGCTGCGACGATCGCGAACCCTGCCCGGAGGCTGTCGCGTCGCGTGATCACCGCACAAGCCTACGGTTCCTCAGGTCGGGCACCTGACCGGGCCCATTAGGGTGACGTCGTGCCCGAGCTGCCCGACCTCCGACAGTCCGCGGTCGACGTGGCTCCGCAACTGCTCGGTTGTGCGCTGCGAGTCGGCACGGTGGCGATCCGGCTGACGGAGGTGGAGGCGTACGAAGGCTCCCTCGACCCTGCTTCCCATGCCTACCGCGGCATGACAAGACGAAACGCTGTGATGTTCGGGCCGGCTGGTCGGCTGTACGTCTACTTCTCGTACGGGATCCACCACGCGGTCAACATCGTCTGCGGAACCGAGGGAACCTCGTCGGCGGTACTGCTGCGTGCCGGTGAGGTGGTCGACGGGCTCGATGTCGTACGGGAGCGGCGAGGCACCCTTCCGGACGTACGACTCGCCAGAGGGCCAGGCAACCTCGGTGCCTGCCTGGGACTGACCACCACCGACTCGGGGCTGGAGCTCGGGGCTGGTCGCGCCGCTCTGCTGCCGTCGCCGAGCCAGCCAGGGGAGGTACGGAGCGGTCCCCGCGTTGGCGTGTCGGCAGCGGCCGACGTGCCGTGGCGGTTCTGGCTGGCGGGGGACCCGACGGTCTCGGCGTACCGGAGATCCCCGCGAGCTTCCGGCACTCGTGAACGAGCGAAGCCAGAGCGCAACGAGCGAAGCCAGTAAGCCAGATGAGTGGTGGCGCGCGCACCCGCGATGCAGGAGGAGAGCGAGCGGCTGGGGGAGCGTAGCGGAGGAGGCTGCTCGATCGACGACGAAGAGCGGGGGCTTGGCGGGCGCCACCAGCGCAACGAGCGAAGCGAGTAAGCCATATGAGGCGTGGCGCGCGCACCCGCGATGCAGGAGGAGAGCGAGCTGCTGGGGAGCGTAGCGGAGGGGGCTGTTCGATCGACGACGAAGAGCGGGAGCGTACCGGGCGGCACCGTGAGCGCGGAGCGCGAACCATCCAAGAGAGCACAAACCCGGGCCGCCTCATACGTGGCCCGGGGTTGACTCCATTCAACGGCAGCTTGGCTGGCTGACCGGGGAGCGACACGCGGCGGGTTTCTGACCTGAAGGTGAACTTTCGCCCGTACCGGCGCTGTCTGGTCCACGAGATGACACCCGCTGGCCCGCGGCGAGGACGGGGTTGAGAGGATGGAGCCATGGCCACGGCAACCGTGAAGGCAGCAATCAACCTCCGGCTCGCGATGATTGGCATCGTCAACGAGTCGTCCGAGCCGACGCTGGGTGAGGAGCTCGTCACCCCGATCCTGGCGCGACAGCGGGAGATGGGGCGGCGCCTGTCGTACCGGCTCAGTGCTGTCGACGGGCGGATCCAGGCGTTCCTCGACGACTACCTCGACGGCTGCTCGGTGAAGCCGCAGCTGCCTCGCCGCACCTTGGTGCTCGACCAACCCGGCCTCGCCCGCGACCTGTCGCTGCCAGCAGACGGCGATGAGTTCCACTCGAAGCTGCTGGCGAGCTACCGCCTCGCGAACGGTGTGCTGCATAACCCGGCCAACGACCGCCGTACGACGGCTGGCGTCTTCCACATCGCCGAGGGCGGCCTGCCGATCGACAACGACAAGATCGCGGTGCCCAAGGAGTCGTACGCCAGACTGCTCGAGCTGGCGTTCCAGCCGCCAACCGACTCGATGGTGCTGCCCTTCTGCTCGGCGGAGGACGACCCGGCGGCCTGCTTCGTCTCGCTGCTGTTGCGGCCGATCGTCGTGCCGGGCGTGCCTGGCTACATGGAGGAGAAGACCTCCGAGATCCGGTTCATCGTGCCCGGCGGGATGGTGGCCAACCTCGACTTCGTCGAGTCGATCTTCGGCAACGGCGGCGACCCCTACCTCCCGGAGAACGACGCCTCGCTCTACCCGACGCACTGGACCGGCCACAGCGGTCTCGTCGTCCTGGCGCCGCATCTGACCGGGGTGACGAAGAAGGCGGTCGGGCTGCCGCACGTCTCCGAGGCGACCGAGCGGCAGCGTCGGGATGGGGTCTGTTGGGAGTCGGAGGACGAGCCGTACAACAACGGTCAGGCGTTCAAGATCTGCGCCCGCGACACCCGCGGCGTGATGGTCACGGTGATCGCCGACAACTACTTCGGCTACTGCAAGAAGGAGGTCAAGACCCAGATCTCCTATTCGGCCAACCTCTGGGGAAACGTTGAGGAGGAGCATGCTGGCGGAGCGTTGTGCTTCCCGTCCGACGATCTCGGCCAGGAGTTCACCACCACGCCGCACACCACCGTGACCGTGGCCGACATCGTCGCCGGCGGTGAGGGGCGCTTCGAACTGCAGCCCGAGGGTCACGCGATCGACACGGAGCAGGGTCACATCGTGCTCGTGCCAGCGCCCGCCCGCTACTCGCTGCGGCGCAAGACGGTGTCGTGGGACGACGTCGCGATCCCGCTCCGGGCCGAGACCACGTACATGTCACCGGACGGCTACCGGGTGACGATGGCTCAGCAGCGCAGCGACCGCACCATGTGGTCGCTCGTCGGCACCCTGCCTGTGTCGACGTCGTGCCACAAGCCGTCGACGGTCTCGGGTGGTGGCAAGTCCGAGATCAGCAAGGACATCTCCGACGCCTTCGTGGTCGGCAACGCCTACGTCTCCGACTTCACCGCCGACATGGACGCCGTGGCTGCGGTGATGGCGTACGACACGTCCCACCGCTTCCTCGACGGCTCTGTCGACGAGCGGCCGATCCTGTCGTTCCGCCGGTCGATGGGCTCGGTGATCAAGCTGCTGACGCCGTCGGAGTTGTTCACCGACGACTACAACGCCTGGCTCGAGTCGATCCCCGTGCAGGTCAAGGAGCTCGTCTTCCTGGTCAAGCGCTGCTACCGCAAGGACTGGGGCGATGACTGGCGGAGCCACTTCTCGGTCGGCATCATCAACGGCCGGCAGGGCAACTTCCTGCGCCTCGACGGCGAGAAGGTGCTGATCAACATGGTGCGCGTCGGGTTCGCTCCCGACGGCTCGTGGCGGCTGTTCGGGCTGCGGCCAGACTTCCACCCAGCCGCCAAGGTGCAGACAGAGGACGACATCACCGCCTCGATCACCGTTCCCGGCAACGCCCTCGGACAGGGGCCGGACTCGCCGTCGCGCAAGGTCGTGCAGAACTGCGAGAAGCAGCTCTTCCAGCGGCCCGATGACGCGATCATCCGCGGCTACGACCGCCAGGCCGAGGCAGACATCGCCGGTCCGGGTACGTTCCTGTCGAACTTCGAGCCGCTGACCGTCGCGGACGCGCACGCGATGGTCGACGACGCGGTCGCGTTCAGCACCTTCACCGACCCGGTCCAGAAGCTGCTCACGGTCCATGCCGAGGGTCTGCCGCAAGCTCCGGCCTACGTCGTCTCGTCGGCCAACCCGCGACTGGTCAACGGCAAGCCTTCGAAGAACCCGCGCTACCTGCAGACCAGGCCAGACGTACGGGACGCCGAGGGCACCGCCGCTGCGACCCTGTCGGCGCAGCTGGCCAAGGGGCTGCCGCCGAGCGTCAAGCCCGTTCTGCCGGTCGACGTCGTGGCCGCGGGCCGCCGCAACAACCCGCCGGAGGAGGGCGTGCCGGCGCTGTGCCCGTTCAACCCGCTGCACTACTTCGAGCTGCCTGAGCTGTTCATGGAGTTCATCTCGTCGATGACGGGCAAGTCGCCGTCGACGACCGGCGCTGGCTCGGAGGGTGCCCTGACCAAGGGTCCGTTCAACGCGATGCCGCAGATCATCGACCTGAACGCGGCCTTCTGCTCGTACGCGCTCACCGAGTACGACGGGTGGATCTCGTGCGCTGGGTACGTCGGGCCGCAGGTCCGGGTTGCCCACGACATCTCGCTGCTCGTGCCCGAGCTGTTCTCCCGCATGACCGTACGGGAGCGCGACGTGCGCAACCTGATGGCCGAAGGATCGCTGGAGAAGGTCGAGGACTTCGAGCACGAGGGCCGTACGGTCCCTGCCTCGCGTCTCGGCTACCGGATCACCCAGCACTTCACCAACGCGTACTTCGGCCGGATCCTGATGCATCCGCACGTCGTGTTCACCCACGAGATGCTGCAGCCGGAGCTCCAGGACCTGCAGGTCTACGTCGACTCGATCGACACGATCGTGACCACTCACGAGCGGGTCGCGAAGGCGTACTTCGAGGACGGCACGGTCGCCCTCGCCGTACCCCCGCTGCGGGCGCTTCTCGAGATCATGGCGTACGGCGAAACGGCCGACGGGCGCACGATCGACGACCCAGCCGTACGGGAGCTGTTCACCCGCGAGTCGGTGCTGGCGAGCGACTGGTACGAGGCGCGCCTGGTCGCCAAGCAGGAGGGGGCCGTTCGGCGGGCCACCAACGGCTTGGCGGCGATCGAGAAGTTCGTCGACACCCCCGGCAACGAGGAGCCGTCGGAGCGTCTCAACATGCCCGAGCGGATCGAGTTCGCCCGATCAGAGCTCGAGAGGGTCTCGTCGCCGGACTACCTGGCAGCACTGAGGGGAACCCTGGGCCTGCAGCCCGAGCTGGGCTGAGCCACGCATGGCGTCGTGTGCGCCATGCAGCGGATCACTGAGTTTCTGGCAGCGAATCCACGGATTCACGTCAGCGAATCAACGCATGTTGATCCAGTGGGCTCTCAGGGCTGCCGGTCACTCAGTGTCACGGAGGCTGCAATCGCGGCTATTCCTGCGGCATCGAAAACGATGGTGTAGTGGTTGACGTCGGCGATCTTCCGTACGGTCAGCTGCGGCACTCGCGGGGCCCACTCGGCCAGGTAGTCGTCGCGGTAGAGGCCCTCGGGTTGGTCGAGGATGCCTCGCTCGGCTTGGAGCAGGAGGGCCGGTACGGCGAGGTGGTCGATCGCATGGATCAGGTCGCCGTCGGCGCGGCCGAGGTCGATGGTGTCCTCGGCGAGAGCCTCGTACGCGGTCGCTGGCTTGAGGTTCGGCTCGGTGCCGGCGAGGTCGTAGTCGGCGTACGCCTCGACATCGGCGTTCCAGAGGTGGGCGAACGCGGGATGGCCGCGCCAGAGCTGCTGGTACGCCTCGCGGGTCGGGAAGGTCATCGACAGCCGGGTTGCCGCCGGGCCGAGGATCGCGGCGATCGACTCGTCGGACGAGATCCCCTCGGGCAGTTCCAGCGGGATGCCGCCGTCGATCAACACGAGCCGGTCGGTCAGCCCCGGGTGGCGGTCGGCCAGCACCAGCGACACGAACGCGCCCATCGAGTGCCCGAGCGGGAGCGCACGCTCGATCCCCAAGTGGTCCAGCAGAGACTTCACGTCGTCGGCGTGCCGAGCCATCCCGTACGGACCAGCCAGGTGGTTGCTCTTCCCACGGCCTCGCAGGTCGGGGGCGACCACCCGGTACTCGGGCAGCGCCCGGGCGACCGCCGCGAAGGCCAAGTGCGACGACGTGACGCCATGGATCGCGACAACCGTGCCAACCGGCTCGCCCGCCGGCTCCCAGATTCCCGCGTGTAAGCCGTCGGGGACATCGATCTCGCGGTAGGTGAGGGTCATGACGCGGGGCCCTTCTCGACGGGGTGGGCAGTGGGGTTGAGCAGGTGGGTGATCAGGGTCACGCAGGCGTCGAAGACCTCGCCGGGGATGGGGCTGGGCTGCGGCGCCGCATCACCCGTCCGGCGCGGCTGAGCTGGCCAGGCCTGGTAGCGCATGCCGAGCATCTCGCCGATCCCCATCAAGGCCCAGGCGGTGACGTCGGGGTTGAGTGGCGCGATCTCGCCGGTCGCCGCGGCAGAGCCGAGCGCCTCGGCGTACCCGGCATGGATCCGCTCGTAGTGCACCCGCAGCGCGTCGGGGGCGACGAACCACGCCTCGCGGATGATCGGGTAGACCTCGGGATGGGTCGCGAGGAAGTCGAAGTAGGCCCGAAACCCGCGTCGCTCTGCGTCGATCCGGTCGGTCGCCCCGGCGGCTCCCTCGGTCATCGCCTGCCGCAGCTGTCGGTTGAGGTCGACGACCACCTCGGCGAACAGCTCCTGCTTGCCGGGGAAGTAGAGGTAGAAGGTGCCGAGCGCGACGCCGGCGCCTTCGGTGATCTTCACGATCGAGGCGTCGTGGAACCCGTACGTCGCGAACGCCTCCATCGCGGAGTCGATGATCTTCGCCCGGGTGCGTTCGCCGCGGGCGGTGCGCGGCGCGGCGGTCATGCCCCCGCCGTACGAACCGTGG
>DAOOHL010000050.1:0-13577 GCA_035416185.1 Propionibacteriaceae bacterium
GCGCCACGCTCGCGATCGGCGGCCTGTCGATCGCCGTGTGGGCTCACCACATGTACGTCACCGGCGTCGTGTCGCTGCCGTTCTTCGCCTTCATGACGTTCATGATCGCCGTCCCCACCGGAGTGAAGTTCTTCAACTGGATCGGCACCATGTGGGGCGGGTCGATCTCGTTCGACACACCCATGCTCTGGGCGCTGGGCTTCCTCACCACGTTCCTCTTCGGCGGCCTGACCGGCGTGATCCTGGCTTCGCCGCCGCTCGACTTCCACGTCTCCGACACCTACTTCGTGGTCGCCCACTTCCACTACGTGCTCTTCGGGACCGTCGTGTTCGCGATGTTCTCCGGCTACTACTTCTGGTGGCCGAAGTTCACTGGCCGCATGCTCGACGAGCGCTGGGGCAAGGTGCACTTCTGGACGCTGTTCATTGGCTTCCACACCACCTTCCTGGTGCAGCACTGGCTCGGCATCGAGGGCATGCAGCGCCGCATCGCGGTCTACCTCGACACCGAAGGCTTCACCCTGCTCAACCAGGTGTCCACCTTCGGTGCGTTCCTGCTGGGCGTCTCGATGCTGCCGTTCCTGTGGAACGTCTGGATCTCGCGCAAGCACCCCAAGGTCGAGGTCGATGACCCGTGGGGCTGGGGCAGGTCACTGGAGTGGGCCACGTCGTGCCCGCCGCCGCGGCACAACTTCTCGTCGCTGCCGCGTGTACGGTCGCTGTCGCCCGCCTTCGACCTTCACCATCCCGAGCTCGGCGCCGAGGCCATGCTCACGCACGGTGAGAACCCCGCCATCGGTCAGAAGAATGAGGATGCCCAGTGAGAACCGAATGGAAGACCGTCCTGCCACTGGTGATCTTCTTCGTGCTCACCGTGCCCGGCTACGGCATCCTGACCAGCTGGAACGAGCCGATCGGCGTCGTCGCCCTGCTGCTCACCGCCGGCACGCTTGGCATGATGACCCTGTACTTCTGGATCCAGTCCCGCACCATCGGGCCACGTCCGGAGGACCGCCCCGATGCCGAAGTGGCCGACGGCGCCGGCGAGATGGGCTTCTTCCCGGCCAAGAGCATCTGGCCCCTGTGGCTCGGCCTCACCCTGTCGATCATCGCCCTCGGTCCGGTGTTCGGCTGGTGGCTGACCATCCTGGGCCTGGGCATGGGCATCTGGTCGCTGTCAGGCTGGGTGTACGAGTTCTACAAGGGTGATTACTCCCACTGACGGCTGCTACCAGCTTGCGTGGAGGGGACGTCCCTCGTCGTAGCCAGCTGGGCTCTGCACACCCACCACTGCCTGTTCCGAGAACTCCTTGAGGCTCTTGGCGCCCGCGTAGGTGCAGGCTGACCTGACGCCTGAGGTGATCCAGTCCAGCAGGTCCTCGACGCCTGGACGGTCGGGGTCGAGGTACATCCTCGAGCTCGAGATGCCTTCCTCGAACAGGCCCTTGCGTGCCCGGTCGAACGAGGAGTCCTCGCGGGTACGGCTCCGTACGGCCCTGGCTGACGCCATCCCGAACGACTCCTTGTAGAAGCGGCCCTGGTGGTCCGAGAGCAGGGGACCGGTCGACTCGTGGGTGCCGGCGAACCAGGACCCGATCATCACGCTGCCAGCTCCGGCAGCGAGCGCCAGGGCGACGTCGCGCGGATACCGTACGCCGCCGTCGGCCCACACTCCGGCGCCGACCGCCTGGGCAGCCTCCGCGCACTCCAGCACCGCGCTGAACTGGGGACGACCGACACCGGTCTGCATCCGGGTCGTACACATCGCGCCCGGTCCGACACCGACCTTGAGCACGTCGGCGCCGGCCTCGACCAGGTCGTCAGCCCCGCGAGCAGTGACGATGTTGCCGGCCACGATCGACACCCGGCGCCCGGCCTGGTCGGCGTAGGCGTCGCGCGCCTCCCTGACCGCCCGCAGAGCGGCCAGCATGCGCTCCTGGTGGCCGTGGGCAGTGTCGACCACCAGCACGTCGGCCCCCGCACCCAGCAGGGCAGCAGCGCGACCTGACACGTCGCCGTTGATCCCCACCGCCGTGCCGACCCGAAGCTTGCCGTCGGCGTCGACAGCAGGGTCGTACAACGCCGACCGCAGCGCGCCGCGGCTGGTCATCAGGCCGACCAGGAGCCCTTCACCGTCCACCACTAGCGCCACCTTCTGATGGCGGGCGCTGAGCACGTCCCACACTTCCTGCGGCGACGTCTGGTCAGGGGAGACCAGGGTGAGGTCGGTGGTCATCACCTCACGCACCTGGGCGAACCGGTCCACGGCCGACGCCTCGGCTGGCGAGACGATGCCCAAGGGACGTCCCTCATCCACGACGACAGCCACCCCATGCGACCGCTTCGGGATCAGCGCCACCGCCTCACCGACCGTCATCGTCGGGGTCACCCGCAGCGGCGTCTCGAACACAGGGTGGGCAGCCTTCACCTTGGCGATCTGCTCGGCGACCACGTCGGTCGGGATGTCCTGCGGCAGGATCGCCATTCCGCCACGTCGGGCAACCGTCTCCGCCATCCGGCGACCGGAGATCGCGGTCATGTTGGCCACCACGATCGGCAGGGGAGTGGCGATGCCGTCGGTCGAGGTCAGGTCGACCTCCATCCGAGACGCCACGCTCGAGCGGTTCGGCGCCATGAAGACGTCGTTGTAGGTCAGGTCGTGACCGGGCTTGCCGTTCAGGAATCGCACGGCCGACAGCCTAACCTGCCGTCCAGCCGAGCTCCTCCCAGACCGACTGCGGCAGCAGCTGGTCCACCCGCTCGAGGACGTAGGTTGGCCGGTCGGCAGGCGCGAGAGCGAGGGCGTCGGCCGCTGTCGCCTCGCCGGTCAGCACCAGCGCCGACGACATGCCGCCGTCGATGGCCATCTGGATGTCGGTCTGCAGCCGGTCACCGACCATCACGCAGTCGGCCGGGTCGACGTCGAAGCCAGCCAAGGCCTGGGTCAGCATGAGTGGGTCGGGCTTGCCGAAGCTGGCCACCTTGCGGGTGTTCGTACAAGCCTCGATGGCAGCAGTGATCGCGGCGCAGTCCGGCTCGCCGCGCCCGCCCGGAAAGGGACAGAACCGGTCAGGGTTGGTCTCCACCAGGATCGCCCGCTTGTAGAACCAGATCGCGTCGAAGGCGATCTGCAGCTTGCGGTAGTCGAAACCACGGTCGTACGACGCGATCACGACGTCGATCCGCTTGGGGTCGTCGCTGATCTCGAACCCAGCGGCGCGCAGCGCCCGGACGAGGGGCTCCTCGGCGATCGGGAACAGCACGGCGTCAGGATGGTGCTCCAGCAGCCACTGCGTGGTTGTGACGACCGTGTTGGCGATGTCAGCGAGCGGGGTCGGCAGGCCGAGGCCCTCCAGCTTGCGCTGGTACTGCTGCGGATCCTTGGTCGGGTTGTTCGACAGGAACCGAACAGGCAGGCCACGACGCCTCAGCTCACCGACCAACCGCGCAGCACCAGGCAGCAGGTCGTCGCCGAGATAGATGGTGCCATCCAGGTCGAACACGTACGCGGCATGCAGCCGCTCGGGCCGACGGACGACCTCACCGGTCATGGTCAGTGGGTCAGCGCCTTCTTGTCGCCAGCCTCGATCGCCTTCTGGTCACCGTGATCGCCGTGGCTGTGCGCCTCCTCGATCTCGGCAGCGGTCGGCTTCGGCTGGTCAGCCTTGACGAACCAGTTGCGGATCTTCGAACGGCGGCGCGTCACCTTGGGCCGGATGGCCACGCCTGCGGCGTCGTGCGTAGCGCTGGGCTCCAGCGCCGGGTAGGCCGGGTGCTGGGTGAGCGTGTAGGCCTCGTCCTCGCTGATCGGCACGTGGTCCTCGTAGTAGCGACCATCGCCCGTACGCACGATGACACCTGTCTCGCTGCCGTGCAGCACCCGGTTGCGGTCGGCGCGCTGCAGCGAGGCGCAGATCCGACGGGTGACCAGGAACGCGATCACGGGACCGATGAAGACGGCGCCGCGCAGGAAGTAGGTGACGTTGTTGAGACTCAGGTCGAACGTGGTGGCGATGATGTCGTTGCCGCCACCCAGCCAGAACAGCCCGTACATCGTCATGCCGGCGACGCCGAGGGCGGTGCGGGTGGGCGCGTTGCGGGGCCGGTCGAGCAGGTGGTGCTCGTCACGGTCGCCGGTGATCCAGGCCTCGATGAACGGCCATGCGCCGAGGGCGGTGAGCAGCAGGCCCATCAGGCCCACACCGGGCAGGAACACGTTCCATGACCAGGTAGTGCCGGCGATGTGCGACTCCCAGTTCGGGATGATGCGGATCGCGCCCTCGACCCAACCCATGTACCAGTCGGGCTGCGAGCCGGCGGTGACCTCGGCGGGGTTGTACGGGCCGTACATCCAGACCGGATTGATCTGCATGAAGGTGCCCATCAGCACCGTCACACCGAAGACGATGAAGAAGAAGCCGCCAGCCTTGGCCATGTAGACCGGGAACAGCGGGTAGCCGACGACGTTCTTCTCCGTACGGCCGGGGCCAGGGAACTGGGTGTGCTTGTGGAACACCAGCATCGTCAGGTGGCCGCCGATCAGGGCGAGCAACAGTCCGGGCACGAGCAGGATGTGCAGCATGTAGAGCCGCGAGATCACCATGGAGCCCGGGAACTCGCCGCCGAACACGAAGAACTCAGCCCAGGTACCGATGATCGGGATCGACCTGATCAGGCCGTCGACGAAGCGCAGGCCCGTACCCGAGAGCAGGTCGTCGGGCAGCGAGTAGCCGGAGAAGCCAGCGATCAGCGAGATCGACAGCAGGCCGACGCCGATCAGCCAGTTGAGCTCACGCGGCTTGCGGAACGCACCGGTGAAGAACACGCGCAGCATGTGGGCGGTGGCCGCGCCGACGAACAGCATGGCTGCCCAGTGGTGGATCTGCCGCACGAGCAGGCCACCGCGGACGTCGAACGACAGCGCCAGGGTCGACGCGTATGCCTCCGACATCGGCACGCCACGCAGCAACTGGTAGGAGCCCATGTACTCGATCTCGGCCATCGATGGCTTGAACCAGATGGTCAGGAAAATGCCGGTCAGTAGCAGGATGATGAACGAGTACAGCGCGATCTCACCCAGCAGGAACGACCAGTGGTCAGGGAAGATCTTGCGCAGACCGAACTTGGTCAGGCCGCCGAGGCCGACACGCTCGTCAAGCCAGCCAGCGACGCCGCCAGCCTTCGCCAACGGAGGCTTGGCCGCGGGAGTCGTGGTCTCGAGTACGGGTGACTCTGTGGTCACGGTGGTGGGCTTCGCCATCACTCATCCCCGTCCTGGTAGTCCTTGCTGGAGTCGCGCTCGAAGTACGACGGGCCAACGGGAACGTCGAAGTCGCGCTGCGCCACGAGGAAGCCCTGAGCGTCGACCTTGATCGGCAGCTGGGGCAGCGACCGGGCCGCGGGGCCGAAGACGACAACCCCGGAGTTGCCCAGGTCGAAGGTCGACTGGTGGCACGGGCAGAGCAGGTGGTGGGTCTGCTGCTCCCACAGCGAGATCGGGCAGCCGACGTGGGTGCAGATCTTCGAGTAGCAGAGGATCCCGCCGACGTGCCAGTCCGTACGCGACTTCGGCACCTTGATCCGGTTGGGATCCATCTTCACGATGATGATCGACGCCTTGGCCTTCTCCCGCTGGAACTGGATCGGGTCGTCGTGGGCCATCTCCTTGAGCACCTCGGGCTGCGCGTTGATCAGCTGCCCGATCTCCATCTCGGCGGCCTTGATCCGGTTGTACGTGACATCGGTGACCAGGTGGACGCCCTCGGCCCAGACCGTCCTCTCGATCGTGGCGCGACGCATGCCCGGACCGGGCCAGGGGCCCATGTCGGCGAACATCACCAAGGCCGGTACGGCGAGAATGCCGAGCGCGCCAGCAAGCGACGTGCCGATCATCTTGCGGCGACCGATGCCCGAGTCCTCGACGCCCGCGCTGAACTGGGCGACGGCCTCCTTGCGGGTGTCGTCCGACGACGCGATGTCGTGACGCTCCTCGACCTGCTCGTGGTCGTTCATCAACAGACGAGCCCACTGCACAGCACCGACGCCGACGAGCAGGATCGCCATGCCGGCAGCCAGGCCCATCAGGGTGTGCTGCGCGGGGGCGTGTAGACCAGCGAAGTCGACGGTGGCGGAGCGGTCGATCGCGAAGTAGAAGACGACGAACGCGATGCACAGCAGCGGCACCATGCCGAACATGAACGTGATCTGGCGAGTCACCCGGTTGGCGGCCGCCTCATCGACGTCGGTCCAGCGTTCGACGTGGTGCTCGACACCAGGATCCGCGACAGGGTGGATGCGTTCCACCTCGCGGGGCTCGGACGTGGTCATCGTGCGCGGGCTCCCCTCGAAGCAATCCACAAGGCGAAGCCGGAGAGGCCGCCGATTCCCAGCACCCAGGTCCAGAAACCCTCGCTCACGGGGCCGAGGCCACCGAGGGTGAAGCCGCCATTCGGTACCTCATGCAGTTCGGAGAGGTAGGCGATGATCTGGCGCACCTCGGTGTCGCTGAGTGCGCCCTTGCTGAACACGGGCATCTGCTGCGGCCCCGTGCGGAGCGCTTCGTAGATGTCCTTGCCGCTGACGCCGACGAGGCTGGGGGCGTACTTGCCGTTGGGCAGTGCACCGCCGTGGCCAGCGAAGTTGTGGCAGGCGGAGCAGTTCGTGCGGAAGAGCTCGCCACCCTGGGCGATCTCCTCCTCGGAGAGGCCGGTCGGGTCGTACTGCTCAGGCTTGGGGATCTCGGGGCCCGGGCCGAGCGACTGCACGTAGGCAGCCATCGCCCTGATCTCCTCAGCGGAGTACGTGTTCGTCCGGCGGGGCGCCTGGGCGCCCGGGATGGCCATCGGCATGCGGCCGGTGGAGACCTGGAAGTCGACTGCTGCGGCGCCCACCCCAACCAGAGAGGGGCCTTGGCTGGTGCCTTCGCCGTTAAGTCCGTGGCACGACGAGCAGTTCGTGGTGAACATGGCTTTGCCTGATGCGATCTCGGCAGGGACACCACCATCGGCCTGGACGCTCGTGGGGGCGACGGCGGCATAGGCCGCGCCGAGGACGAACATCCAGGCACCGATCAGCACCAGCCGTGCTGGGCGTCGACGCTTTCTAGCTGGGGTAGCCATGTGTGCAGGACCTCAGATCACTTGAGCAGGTAGATGACGGCGAACAGGATGATCCAGATGATGTCGACGAAGTGCCAGTAGTACGACACGACGACAGAGTTCACCATCTGCTCTCGAGTGAACGTACGAGCCAGGTAGGTGCGACCGATCAGGAACAGGAACGCGATCAGACCGCCGGTCACGTGCAGGCCATGGAAGCCCGTGGCCAGGAAGAACAGGGAGCCATAGACGTCGGACGAGATGGTCAGGCCGTGGTGGAACAGCTCGAAGTACTCGTACACCTGGCCGCCGATGAAGATCGACCCCATCACGAAGGTCAGCGTGTACCACTCGCGCATGCCCCAGCTGAACACGTTGAGGAGGCTGCCCGTACGAGCGACCTGGCCATGCTCGGCGCGGTGCACACCCATCTGGCAGGTGACCGAGCTCAGCACCAGGATGATGGTGTTGATCGTCGCGAAGACCCAGTTCAGCTTGGCCGTCTGGGCCTGCCACAGGGTGGTGCCGTCAGCGGCGGGCAGCCCGTTGGTGACGTTGCGGATCGTGAAGTACGCGGCGAACAGCGCGGCGAAGAACATCAGCTCGCTTGCGAGCCAGACGACCGTCCCGACGCTCACCGGGTCAGGACGACCCTTGATCCCGTACATGCGCGGGCGCGCGATCGGATGGAGCGCGCCCGTTGGCAGCGCTACCGACGACGACTTGGATGTGGCCACGGCACATTATGAACATAGAAAGCCCTGGTGCGGCCACCTCGCGCCTGAAGTGTCCCGCGTTTCAGACGATCCAGGCAGTGGGGTTCAGGTCGTGCCGTGCGGACCAACAGGTGTACGGGCCTCAGCCCCAAGCGGTGGTCGGGCGCTACGATGCCCACAACTGCCGCGAGAAGAGGGATTTCACCATGAGCGACCAGGTCACCGTGCTGGTGTACTCCGACGACCGCACCGTCCGTGAGCAGGTACGGCTCGCCCTCGGTACTCGGATCGCCGCCGACATCCCGCCGCTGACGATCGTCGAGTGCGCAACCCAGCCCGCAGTGCTGAAGGCCCTCGATGCCGGTGGTATCCAGCTGGCCATCTTCGACGGCGAGGCTGTTCCGTCGGGTGGCATTGGGCTGTGCCATCAGGTCAAGGACGAGATCCGCGACTGCCCACCCGTGCTGCTGCTCGCTGCGCGTGCGGCCGACTCGTGGCTGGCGACCTGGTCGCGCGCGGACGCGGTCAGCGGCTACCCGATCGACCCGGTTCGGCTGCCAGCGACTGTGGCTGCCGTCCTGCGACGCACCCTGACGCCCATCGCATGAGGTGGGGCGACGTCCTGACCGACCTGGTCAAGGGCACCGAGCTCACCTCCGACCAGGTCGCTTGGGCGATGGGGCAGATCCTCGCCGGAGACGCGACCCCGGTTCAGATCGCTGGCTTCGCCGTTGCTCTGCGCGCCAAGGGTGAGACCGTCGGCGAGCTGACGGGTCTGGCTGACGGAATGCTCGCCAAGGCGACACCGATCACCCTCGACGGCGAAGCTGTCGACGTGGTCGGTACGGGTGGCGACCGGGCCAACACCGTGAACGTCTCGACGATGGCGGCCATCGTGGCGGCGGCATGCGGCGCGAAGGTGGCCAAGCACGGCAACCGGGCTGCCTCGTCGGCGTGTGGCACAGCCGACGTGCTCCAAGCGTTGGGGGTGGCGCTGGACGTGCCCCCCGACCGCCAGCCAGAGGTGCTCGCCGAGGCTGGGATCGTCTTTCTGTTCGCGCCGCTCTACCACCCGTCGCTGCGGCACGCGTCCAGCGCTCGTGGGGAGCTCGGCATCCAGACCAGCTTCAACCTGCTCGGTCCGTTGGCCAACCCCGCCCGCCCGCTGGCGCAGGCCGTCGGGGTGGCCGATCCGCGGGCGGCTGGGCTCGTGGCCGGGGTGCTGGCTGGGCGCGGGTGCCGCGGCCTGGTCTTCCACGGCTCTGACGGGCTCGACGAGCTGACCACCACCACTACCTCACGGGTGTGGATCTTCCGTGACGGGCAGGTCAAGCAGGACCTGCTCGACCCCGCGACGCTCGGGCTCGTCCCGGCCACGCGCGACGACCTCGTCGGCGGCGACCCGGCTCACAACGCCGCCGTGGTGACGAGCGTGCTCGGCGGCGAGCTCGGCCCGGTGCACGACATCGTTGCCCTCAACGCGGCGGCCGCACTGCTGGCCTACGAGGGGCCAGATGTCGCTCTCCCGGTCGGTGAGCAGCTGTCGCTGAGGCTGGCTCGGACGAGGACAGCCCTGACTGACGGCTCGGCGGCCGCCACGCTGGCCACCTGGGTGGCTGCCTCCCAGGCCCGGCGACCCGGCGCTGTCTGAGCTTCAGCGCACCACCGCGTTGGCGAGCACCGCCAGGTAGGGGCCGAACAGCAGGCTTGGCCCGTAGGGGAACGGCGTCCCTCGACCGTGCTGCCAGCTGTGGACCAGACCCCAGCCAGCACCGACCACGCTGCCGAGGAACAGGGCGGCCAGCAACGTGTCCCAGGAGATCCAGGCCGCGATCGCCCCGGTCAGGAGGCCGAGCCGCGCGTCAGACAGTCCGAACCCAGCCCAGAGGTGGGCCGCGAGCAGGAGCACTCCGGTGATCAGCGCGCCTACTGCCGCGCGGACCACTGCGCTCCACGCTGAGGCAGACCAGGCAGTGGAGAGCACAAGAGCGAGCGGGGTCAGCAGCCAGCCCACGTGGAGGATACGGCGGGGGAGCCACGTGGTGGCCGCGTCGATGATGCACCCCACCGACCCCACGAGGGCCACGACCAGGAAGGGAGCCCACTTGTTCGCAGGGAGTGAGGTGACCGTGGCGAGGGCGAGTGCTGCTGCCCACGCCGCTGCACCCCAGGCCAGCGGTGGTGGAGGCAGGTCGGTGTACAGCGGCTTGTGCTCCCCGGTCGCCAGCTCCGGCTCGGGCAGCCTGCGGAGGGTGGGCGGAGTGACCAGTCCGGCCGCTGTTGCGGTGAGCACCACGGCGGCAAGCCCAGCGGTCAGCACCCAGGGCAGTTTCACGGTCGGATCCTAGCTGCGCGTCACGCGGCCATGAGGGTGTCGAGATAGGCCCCCTCACGATCGTTGGGGCACCTCGCATCGCAGGCCGCGCGGGCCAGCAGCGTGGTGTAGGCGTCGGACGTGGTCGCCTTGCCTGAGGTGACAGCCCGCACCTGTTCGGGGGTCAGCCGGAGCTGGTGACCGACCTCGTCGGTGGTGAACCCGTGTCGGTGCAACCGGTCGATCAACCGACGGAGGCGCTGGGCTGAGACCACCCGGCTGCGCAGCGCGGTCAGGTCGTCGACGGTGACGGACATCAGGTTCGTGGCGGCGACCCGATGGATCTTGGTCCGCGGTCTGCCATCGCGTCCCAGCAGCAGCGAGCGCACCAGGGCTGGCGGAACGCTGGCGGCCAGGGCCACCGCTCGCCAGGGCAGTCCCGACGCGGTCATCAGGTGGGTGACATGGCTCCGGAAGGGGGCGGCGGGGAGCCACAGTGGTGCGGAGTGGTGCATGACCTTGTTCCTCTCGAACGTCGCAAGGTGGCGACGCAGTCATAGGAGAAGGCCTTCTCGGAAGGAGGTTTGTGAGGTCCGGCACGGACTTTCTTTCTGCACCTTGGGGCGAGACAGCCACGAGCCCCCGAACAGGTGTCCGGAGGCTCGTGGTCTTGGTCGTGTGCAGCCCGAGGGCCGGCGGTCACTCGGAGACGGTCACCGACTCGATCACGACGGGCTGAGCCGGACGATCGTTGCGGTCGACCTTGGTGGTCGCGATGGCGTCGACGACCTGGCGGCTGGCCGGGTCCTTGACCTCGCCGAAGATGGTGTGGCGACGGTTCAGGTGCGGCGTGCGGCCGACGGTGATGAAGAACTGCGACCCGTTGGTGGCGGGACCGGCGTTTGCCATGGCCAGCAGGTAGGGCCGGTCGAACGACAGCTCGGGGTGGAACTCGTCGGCGAAGGTGTAGCCGGGCCCCCCGCGGCCGTCGCCACGCGGGCAGCCACCCTGGATCATGAAGCCGTCGATGACCCGGTGGAAGGTGAGGCCGTCGTAGTAGTGGCCGGTCTTCTTCTGGCCGGTCTTGGGATCGGTGTACTCCTTGGTGCCGGTCGCGAGGCCGACGAAATTGGCGACGGTCTTGGGTGCCTGGTCATCGAACAGCTCGATGGCGATGTCGCCGTGGTTGGTGTGCAGTGTCGCTGTAGCCACTGAGTGCCTTTCGGTCGGTGTAGTGGTGCCCATTGTGCCGTACACCCTCACGGGGCGGTCAGTCGTACGGTGCTCGCCGGGTGCACCCAAGCCTCGGGTACGTTGGCTTCAGCTCCTGAACACAGGAGCACACCCGATGGTTCGGAGGAATCATGAAGCAGACGTTGCGCGAAGCTGCCGCAGAGACCACTCAGACGGCCGCAGAGCGAGGAGCAGCAGCACTGGAGCTGGCGATCGAGCGCCTGATGCCTCTGCTGGAGCAGGCCGCTGAGCGGCTCGCCCCGTACGCAGAGGACGCCAAGGTTGCCGCTGTCGACGCGAAGAAGCGGACGGCGCGGTTCGCGGCTGACACCGTGGAGCAGTTCCAGCCCCAGATCAACGACGCCCTCGACAAGGTGTCGCCAGCGGTGGAGAAGGCCCAGAAGGCGGTGCAGGACGACCTGCTGCCGAAGCTGGTCGACCTGCTCCACGAGGCGGCCGAGATCCCGGCTCTGCAGCCGGTCGTCCAGGGCGCCCAGGACATCGCCGGTGAGGTGGAGTCCCGTGGTGGGGCCGCTGTGGCCGCGCTCAAGGGCGAGCTTGAGCTGCCGAAGAAGACCAGCGCTGGCAAGCGCGTCGCGCAGGTCGCGGCCGCGGGCGCACTGATCGCCGCCGTGGCCGTGGCTGTGAAGGCGTTCCTGGGGTCGAAGGACTCCGGCTGGGCTGCTCACGAGCCGAGCCCCGCCTA
This sequence comes from Propionibacteriaceae bacterium, assembly GCA_035416185.1. Taxonomy (GTDB): domain Bacteria; phylum Actinomycetota; class Actinomycetes; order Propionibacteriales; family Propionibacteriaceae; genus JBHAES01. The sequence goes on from DAOOHL010000050.1 coordinate 12,067, forward strand.
CACCTACACGAGCGCCAAGAGTGAGGACGAGACGTTCGCCGAGGCGACGCTCGCTGACGATGGCGCTCCGGTCGCTGAGGTGGTCGCCGAGGAGCCCGCCGCCGATCTCACTGAGACCCTGGAGGAGACCGTCGTCGACGAGATTCCGTCTGATGACCCGGCGACCAGCGCTCCGAGCGAGGGCTATGGAACGGGTTCGTACATGGGTGAGAACCCGCCGGAGGGCTTCACGATCAAGGGCAACGAGCGTTCGATGAAGTACCACACCACGGAGTCGGGCGGTTACGACCGCACGATCGCCGATGTGTGGTTCGAGAACGAGGACGCCGCCAAGGCTGCCGGTTTCGTTCGCGCGCAGCGTTGATGCACCTGTAGCCACGACACACGCAGAGCAGCCGCCGACACTGTCGGCGGCTGTTCTGCGTCTTCGGGTGGGTGCAGGTTGCGGGTCAGGTCGCCTGGACGGTGGGCACGGGGACCGGCGCCAGCGGGGGCTGGCTCACCATCAGGGCCACGAGGGCGATGGCGGCAACCAGGAGGACGGCACCGACCAGGACCGCGACGACGAGGTTGCGGGTCGGGTCTGTTGGGTCGGGCGCCTGACCTGGGTGGTGGCCGCTCACTGGCCGCCCAGGGAGAAGGCAGCGTCGAGGTCGTGTCGGGAGTAGGCCCGGAAGGCGATGTGGGTCTCCGTCTCGAGCACCCCTGGCACCTTGTTGAGCCGATCTGCGATCACCTCGGCCACCTCGTCGGTCGACCTGACCCGCACCATCACGATCAAGTCGATGGCTCCGGTCACCGAGTAGACCTCGGTAACCCCGTCGAGGCCGGCGATCTGGTCGGCCACCTCGGGGATGCGAGCCACGTCGGCCTTGACGAACACAATGGCGGTGATCATGACGTCATCGTATGCCCGAGGGTCAGGCCGGGATGTCGAGGCGCTCGAGCCGATGACCGACGTGGATGGGCCATGACCAGGTGCCCTCGATCTCCATCAGTCGCACCCCGGGACTTTCCAACCACGCCGCGATCCGTTCGGTCTCCTCAATGGTCGCGGCTGGCTGGGGAAGTGGTGGTGGCGTGACGGTCTCCGCGGTGGCGACGGCTGCGGCTGCCACGGCCAGGGGTGGCTCGCCAGGGCGGGCCACAGCGGCGCCGACCAGCCGGCCGTGACGGATGACGTGGATCTCCCACCCGCAGTCCACCGCCTTGGCTGCGACGATCTGAGGGCATGCGGCCAGGCTGGAGGTGCGGTGCAGCCGTACGGCAGTGCGCTGGAAGACCTCTAGGCGGGCCCGGACGCTCTCCGCCTCCTCGTAGCGAAGCTCGTCGGCCAGCCGCAGCAGCCTGCGCTCGGCAGCCCCCACCACCGGGCGGGTGTCACCGGCCAGGACCGAGTCGGTCAGGGCGACGACGTCGGCGTACGACTCTGACCCTGGCCCCAGCTCGCAGGGGGCGGTGCAGCGCCCCAGGCCCGCCAACGCGCAGGCGGTTCGAGGGCGGCGCAGGGA
>DAOOHL010000051.1:0-13282 GCA_035416185.1 Propionibacteriaceae bacterium
CTCGACGATCGGGCCGGCCTCGCTGGTGATGCGCGGCGAGTCCGTACCCAGCCGGACGCGCTGGATCGGCAACCCGATCGGGCCCTGGCTGGAGACTGACGACGGTCTGACCACCCCGCGAGGCGTGGAAGACTGAGGCAATGCCTGTCACGCGCGACCCGTACCTGCCCGGTCACGGTGACAGCCGGTACGCGGTGGAGCACTACGACCTCACCCTCGACTACCGGATGGCGACGAACCGCCTCGATGCGAAGGCTGAGCTGCGGATCCGGGCGCTGGTCGACACCGACACGATCCGGCTCGACCTGAGCCGACTCCAGGCCGACAAGGTCAAGGTCGACGGGCGACGCCCCGAGCGTGTGGTGCAGAAGGACCGGGCCGTCGTGGTCAAGCTCGGCACCGTGCTGCGGGCGGGTGCCGTCGCGGTGGTCGGGCTCGCCTACAGCGGCAAGCCAGCACCCGTACCGGGACCGCACGGGCCCGCCGGTTGGGAGGAGCTCGACGACGGCATCCTCGTCGCGTCGCAGCCGTACGGTTCGCCCTCCTGGTTCCCGTGCAACGACTTCGCTGGCGACAAGGCGACGTACCGAATCACGGTCACGTGCGAGGCGGACTACCTCGCGGTGGCGACCGGGCGGCTCGTCTCCACGGTGACCCGGGCCGGGCGGACGACGAGGGTGTACGAGGAGAGCGCGCCGACGTCCCCGTACCTCGTCTGCCTGCACATCGGCCGCCTCGTGGCCCAGCCGATGGTCGACCGGATCGAGCTCGTCCGACCACGGGCGCGGGCGCTACCGGCGAGTAGCCCGTTCTCGCTGCTGCCCGAGATGATGGCGACGCTGGAGGGCTGGTACGGGCCGTACCCCTTCACGCAGTTCAGCGCTGTCGTGGTTGAGGACGCGCTCGAGATCCCGCTCGAGGCGCAGGCGATGGCGAGCTTCGGCTCGAACCACGTGGCGCCGGTGTGGGACAACGAGCGGCTCGTGGTGCACGAGCTGTCGCACCAGTGGTTCGGCAATGCCGTGACGGCGCGGCTGATGAAGGACATCTGGCTGCATGCAGGGTTCGCCTGCTACACCGAGTGGCTCTGGTCGGAGCACCGTGGGCTGGGCCGTACGGCTGAGCGCGCGAAGGCGCACTGGGACGTGCTGTCGAAGACCCCGCAGCCGACGCCGTTGGGCGACCCCGGGCCGGTGCACATGTTCGACGACTGGGTCTACAAGCGCGGCGCGCTGACGCTGCATGCCCTGCGGCTGGCCGTGGGGGACGGGGTGTTCTTCTCGATCCTGCAGACCTGGGTCGCCCAGTTCGCCGGGGGAGTCGTCGACACAGCGGACTTCATCGCGCTGGTGCGGAGCCGTACGGAGGTCGACGTGGACGCGCTGTTCACAGCGTGGCTGGACCAGCTGGAACTGCCAACATTCCCAGGCTGACCAGGCACCACGTGGCGACGTGGTCGGGGTCGATGGTGATCGTTCCCCAGACTGCGCCCGGCTCGTCGGGGTTGACCGTGGCGGGGTCGCGGCGGAGGCCGTCGCCGGTGGCTTTGAGGTAGGCCTCAGCGCGGACCCACTGGGCCAGGTCGGCGATGCCAGGCGGGGGAGTATGGGTGGCTGGCTCGAGGTCGACGCCGATCCGGCCCGTCCAGGTGACGCCGACCAGGGTGAGGCCGCCCGCGTGGGCACTTGAGATGTCGGGCTGGCTGCCGTCGGCGAGCCTCGTCCACGGGCGGCCGTGGGCGGATGATCCGCAGGCGGGGCAGTGGTGCCGTACGGTGACGGGCTCGCCCAGCAGCTCGGAAAGCAACGCCGCGGCCGAGGCCTGGCCCCAGGCGAGGGTTGGCGGTGTCGTCACCGGACCATGATGCGTGCTCTGGGCGGTGGTGGGTGCCAGAGTGCTGCCCATGACGGGTGACCTCAGTGTCGATGCGGCCGTGGCGCGACTGGTGGAGCTGGCTGGCTCGGGTGCGCGAGTCATCGTCGGGCTCGTGGGGGAGCCGGGCGCGGGCAAGAGCACGGTGGCGGCGGCACTGGTGGCTGGTCTGGCTGACCGGGCGATCACGGCGGCCCTGGTGCCGATGGACGGGTTCCACCTGGCGAACGCCGAGCTGGTCCGGCTAGGCCTGAGAGACCGGAAGGGCGCGCTGGAGACTTTCGACGGCGCCGGGTACGTCGCGCTGCTGCGCCGGCTCCGTGAGCAGTCGGGCGAGACTGTCTACGCCCCGACGTACACCCGAGGTCTGGAGGAGTCCGTGGCGGGCGCGATTCCTGTCGGTCCCGAGGTGGCCGTCGTCGTGACCGAGGGCAACTACCTGCTCGTCGATGAGGGCGCGTGGTCGTCCGTACGGGGTCTGCTCGACGAGACCTGGGCTGTCGTCACCGACCAGTCCGTACGAAGAGAACGGCTGGCCGCCAGGCATGTCCAGTTCGGCAAGTCCCCCGAGGCAGCCGCCGTCTGGGTCGACACGGTCGACGAGCCCAACGCCGTACGGATCAGGGCCACCTTGAAGCGCGCCGACCGGACGGTCGTCACTGGCTGACCGCCTGCTGAAACCTCCCTCTTGACCGACTGTCGGAGGAGATGGTTATAGTGGTCCTGTTCGAATGTTTGTTCGATTGTGACTTGGGGAAGATCACGTCGGGCAGTGTTCGGACGACGCCGGGCCAGCCTCGGTGGAGCGGACCTCGACCCCCGCTCCGCCGGGGCTCCCCTCATCTGTTACGGGTCGAGAACGTGACACACCGTCCAGCAAGGGGAGAGCGATGCGCAGCTATGACGAGCCCGTCGAGGTGACCGAGGGTCGCGAAGGTCCAGAGCGGTTCCGGTGGCGCGGTCGGCTGCTGCTGGTCGACGAGGTGCTCTCCCGCTGGGTGGAGACCGGTGCCTGGTGGAACGCCCCTGCCGTCCGGGCGGTGCGGGGCGACGACGAGCTGGTGCAGCAGCGAGGTCGCACCACTGACCGGGGTCGGACGCATGAGGGCCGCGCGCCGGCAACCTTGACCGCTGAGAAGCGCGGCCGGCGTGGTGTCTTCGGTGGGCTGCCGCCCGCTGCGGTGAGCGACGTGTGGCAGACGGCCACCGACGAGGCTGAGCGGCGGCGGGCTCGGTCGGTGCAGGTGGTGCCTGATGAGGAGGTCGACCTGCTGGCCGAGCATGAGCTGTGGCGGGTGGTCGCGCGCCCGACTGCGGGTCTGCCGGCTGACGAGGCCGGTGGCGTCTACGAGCTCGACCGGTCGTGGGGTACGGGTGCGTGGCGGCTCCGTACGGTTCTGGACTGAGGTGCGCGATGACCAACGAACCCACGTACCGAGCCGACCTGCGCCGAGCCCGACAGGCCCTGGTGACCGCCGAGCTGGCCGACACCCCGGCTGACCGGTTCCTGGCTGCCCACCTGGCTGCGCTGCGGGTCGCGGCAGCCCTGCTGGGCGTGACGGCGCAGCGGACGGGGCGGGGTGGTCCCGTCGACGTGTGGCAGGTGCTGGTCAGGGCTGCTCCGGAGTACGCGGAGTGGGCTACCTTCTTCGCGGCGACCAGGGGCGTCTGGCAGGCCGTGTCGGCTGGCGCCCGCAACGTCGTCACCGAGCGACAGGCCGACGACCTGCTGCGTGACGCGACCACCTTCTGTGACGAGGTGTCGCACCGGCTCGACACCGCCTGGCGGCAGCGGCCTGCCCGCACCGGGGTCGGCTGATGGGCGACCCGTTCGTCCACCTGCGGGTCGCGTCGGGCTACTCGTTGCAGTACGGGGCATCGCACCCGGCTGCCCTGGTTGCCGCGGCCGCCGACCATGACATGGACACGCTTGCCCTGACCGACCGCGACGGGCTGTACGGAGCGATCCGGTTCGCCAAGGCCTGCCTCGCGGCGGGGATCGCGCCGGTGATCGGGGTCGACCTGGCGTTCGACCCATCGACCGCGGTCCCGACCAGCCAGGAGCGGGGATCGGGCCGTACGCCGGTGCGTGGCGGGGCCTTGCGTGACCCGCGCCGACCCCGGGCGGTGCTGCTGGCCAGGTCGAGACAGGGTTGGGCGGCGCTGTGCCGGTTGGTGTCGGAGGTGCATCTGACCGGCGAGCGGGGCACAGCCGTCGCCACCCTCGACCAGGTCAGCCGCCATGCCGCCACCGGCGAGCTGTCAGTGCTGCTGGGATACGACTCCGAGCTGGGCTTGGCGGTGGCGAACGGTCGCCGCGACCTGGCTGAGGCAGAGCTGGCCCGGTGGGGGCAGGCGCTGCCGGACGGTCGGCTCGTCGTCGCGCCCACCTGCCACGACGTGGCTGGTACGGGGATGGCCTCCGAGGCGCAGGCCGCCCGCATGGTGGCGCTCGCTGACGCCCATGGGTTGCCCGCGGTGTTGACCAACTCCGTACGGATGGCGGGCCGGCTCCAGGCGATGACGACTGACGTGCTTGATGCCGCCCGTCGGCTGGTGCCGCTCGACCTGCGTAACGTCGACCGGCGCAACGCCGAGGGTCACCTCAAGCCCGGCAAGGCGATGCTCGAGGTGGCCGAGCGGGTGGCGCAGCGGGCAGGTCGGGGCGTCGGCGGTGCGGAACGGCTGTTGGGTGAGACCCGTCGGCTCGCTCAGGCGTGCACCCTCGACCCACGTACTGACATCGGGTTGGGCGAGATCCACCTGCCGGAGTTCTCGGTGCTGGGCGTCGGCGACACCCCCGTCGAGGCGATGCGGGCGCTCCGGGAACGCTGCGAGACGGGAGTGTCGCGGCGCTACGGCGTGCTCACCGACGAGGTCGCTCAGCGGCTCGACGCCGAGCTGGATGTGATCGGCCGGCTGGGCTTCGCGTCGTACTTCCTCACGGTGTCCGACGTTGTGGGCCTGGTCGCCGACCTTGGCATCCGGTGCGCCGCGCGTGGTTCAGGGGCGGGCAGCCTGGTCAACTACCTGCTGAACATCTCCGGCGTCGACCCGATCCGCTACGGGCTGATCATGGAGCGGTTCCTGTCGCCGCTACGCCAAGCGCTGCCCGACATCGACCTCGACGTGGAGTCGGCGCGTCGCACGGAGGTGTACGACACGATCCTCGACAGGTTCGGTGGGGAACGGGTCGCCTGCGTCGCGATGCTGGAGACCTACCGGGTGCGCCACGCCGTCCGCGACGTCGGTGCGGCACTGTCGATGCCGCCCGGCGAGGTCGACGCGATCGCCAAGGCGTTCCCTCACATCCGGGCCCGAGACGCCCGGGCCGCACTGCGCGACCTGCCCGAGCTGCGGGCCGCGGGCCTGGGGGAGCAGCGGCTGACCACCCTGTTCGAGCTGGTCGAGTCGCTCGACGGGCTGCCGCGCCACATTGCGTTGCACCCGTGCGGAGTGCTGCTGTCCGACGCGACGCTGCTCGACCGTACGCCGATCGAGGCGAGCTTCGGCGGCTACCCGATGAGCCAGTTCGACAAGGACGACGTCGAAGACATCGGGCTGCTCAAGCTCGATGTGCTGGGCATCCGGATGCAGTCGGCGATGGCCCATGCGGTGAGCGAGATCGAACGTACGGAAGGGATCCGGGTCGACATCGACGCCCTCGCCCCGTTTGACGACCCGGCGACGTACGACCTGATCGACCGCGCCCAGACCCTCGGCTGCTTCCAGATCGAGTCCCCTGGCCAGCGCGAGCTGGTCGGCAAGTTCGCGCCGCAGGACTTCTCCGACATCGTGATCGACATCTCCCTGTTCCGGCCCGGTCCGGTGAAGTCCGACATGGTCACCCCGTTCCTGATGGCGCGGCAGGGCTGGCGCGAGCCGGTGTACCCCCACCCCGACCTGGTCGCAGCGCTTGAGGAGACCTGCGGGGTGGTGGTGTTCCACGAGCAGGTGATCAAGATCATCGCCGCGGTGACCGGCTGCACCCTCGCTGAGGGTGACGAGGCGCGGCGGGCGCTCGGCGACCGGGCCGGTCAGCTCGACGTGAAGCAGTGGCTGGTGCCCGCGGCCCTCGCCCGCGGCTACACCACTGCCCTGGTCGAACAGGTCTGGGCCGTGCTGGAAGGGTTCGCCTCGTTCGGCTTCTGCAAGGCCCACGCCGCCGCGTTCGCCCTGCCCACCTACCAGTCGGCATGGCTGAAGACCCACTGGACCGCCCACTTCCTCGCCGGCATCCTCACCCACGACCCCGGCATGTACCCCAAGCGGCTGCTGCTCCAGGAAGCCAGGCTGTGGGGCATCCCGATCCTGGGCCTCGACGTGAACAAGAGCGATGACGTCTACCGGGTGGAGGTGCTGGAAAGTGGCACCAGCGAAGCGAGTAAGCCATCAATCCGGCTGGCGTTGACCGATGTGTCCGGGATCAGCGAGGCCGAGGTAGCTCGGATCGTGACGGGTCGGCCGTACAGCTCGTTGTCTGACTTCTGGAACCGGGCCCAGGTGTCGCTGCCGGTGGCCGAGCGGCTGGTGCTGGCGGGTGCTTTGGATGGGGTGTACGGGATCGGCCGGGCCCGACCGGTAGCGCAGCGGTCGAGCCTGACCAGGCGTGACCTGCTGTTGTCACTGGCCGACTTGGCGCGGCTCGATCGGGCGCACACGCGGGCGTTGCGGGCGCGTGGCGTCCGGGATGCGCGCAAGCCGAAGCCGGCGCGCGACGCTGATCCGCGCGAGCTGGCCAGGCTGCAGTCGCAGGCGACGCCGAGCGCAGGGCTGCCGGAGATCCAGCTGCCCCTGGACCTGGGGGAGTCAGACGATGACCTGGCTCCGTCGGGGCTGCCGGAGATGACCGACGCGGAGCGGCTGGAGGCTGAACTGGGGATCCTCGGGCTCGACGCCTCCACGCATGTGGTTGACCGGCACCGGCGGCTCTTCTCCGCACTTGGGATCACCCCTGCGTCGCAGCTGCTCGACCGGCGCAATGGCAGTGAGCTGTTGGTGGCGGGGGTGAAGGTGGCGACGCAGACGCCAGCCGTCCGGTCGGGACGGCGGGTGATCTTCCTCACCCTCGACGACACCACCGGATTGGCTGACGCGACCTTCTTCGAGGATGTCCAGGGCCCGTACGCGGCGACGGTGTTCGGCTCCTGGATGCTCGTCGTGCGGGGGATCCTGAAGCGGGTCGGCCCTCGGGGACGGTCGCTGCGGGCGACGGCTGCCTGGGACCTCGGGGTGCTGCAGAACGCCTGGGACGCGGTCATCGACGAGACCGGCGACGAGGAACAGGCGCTCGTGGCCGTGCAGCGCCTGATGGACGCCGTGCCTGAGGGGTACTCGCTGGTGGGAGAGCTGGTCGAGGGATCTGGTCCGACCAGCACTGGTGACGGGGAGCTCGACCGGCACAGCACCGCTGGCGGGATGGGTCGCCGCCGGGTGCTCGTCCATGCCAGCGGGTTCCAGCAGTCCCCGTACGCCGATGTGAAGCCTGCCGGAGCAGTCGGACCACCCGCCAGCCTGTCGCCGGACGCCCCGCGCAAGCTGTGGCACTCCAGCCCGCACAGCTCGGGTCGGTGAGCGCCGAAATGCCACTGATCATGCACGTCGACATGGACTCGTTCTACGCCTCGGTGGAACTGCGGCGACGGCCCGACCTGCGGGGCAGGCCGATGTTCGTCGGTGGTGCCACCAGGGGGGTCGTGCTGTCGGCATCGTACGAGGCCAGGGCGTACGGGGTGAAGAGCGGCATGCCCACCACCACTGCGCGTCGGCTCTGCCCGCAGGCTGTCGTCGTCCCGCCGGACTTCGACGCCTACGCGGCCACGTCACGGGGAGTGTTTGAGATCTTCGAGACGGTGTCGGCTGGCGTCGAGTCGGCGTCGATCGACGAGGCGTTCTGTGACATCTCGGGAGCCATCCGGATGTTCGGGTCACCCGCTCAGGTGGGGGAGCACGTCAAGTCGCTGGTCGCCGACGAGCAGGGCATCACCTGCACCGTCGGCGTCGCGGGGTCGAAGTTCGTGGCGAAGCTCGCCTCCTCCCAGTCGAAGCCCGACGGCCTGCGCGTGGTTGGTGACGACGACATCGTCGCGTTCCTGCACCCCCTCCCGGTGGAGGCGATGTGGGGGGTGGGGGAGTCGACTGCTGGCAAGTTGCACCGGCTCGGGATCCGTACGGTCGCCGACCTCGCCCACGTCCCCAGGGCGACCCTGCAGCGGGCGTTCGGCAACCACGCCGGCACGACGCTGGCCGACCTCGCCTGGGGCCGCGACTCACGGCCCATCGTGGTGACCGAACGGGAACGCAGCGTCGGGTCGTCCGAGACGTTCGGCCGCGACACCGACGACCCGGCCCAGGTCAGGGTCGAGCTGCTGCGCATGGCCAGCCGCACGGCATCCCGGATGCGGGCAGCCGGAGTGATGGGTCGTACGGTCGTGCTCGGCCTGAGATTGAGCGACTTCACCGACCTGACCAGGTCGGTCACCCTCTCGACCCCCACCGACGTGACCGGTGAGATCCATGCCGCAGCTGTGCGGCTGTTCGATGCGTTGGCGCTGCAGCGGGCGAGGGTGCGCAAGGTGGGGGTACGGGTGGAAGGTCTGGTGGATCGTGACTCCGCCTACCAGCAGCTCACCCTGGACGCTCCGGACAAGGGTTGGCGTGAGGCGGAGCAGGCGGCGGACGCGGCGATCCGGCGGTACGGTCCGGCCGCTGTGCAGCGGGCGGCGCTGACTACCCGGAAGTAGGGATCCAGATCCGCATCGCCCGACCCCTGTTCTGTGCAACCGCTGGCGCCTAGACTGGCGACCTCAGCAGCCCCCAAGGAGGTGGAATGGCCCTCTCAGAGAAGGAGCAGCAGCTCCTCGCGCAGATGGAGGCCGCCCTCGCTGCCGACGACCCCAAGTTAGCCAACACTCTGCGTGGCGGCGCGACTCGTTCCCTGCACAAGCGGGGAGTCACCGTCGCGATCGTCGGTCTCCTCGCCGGGGTGGCGTTGCTGATCGCGGGCATGAGCTCGCACTGGGCCGTCAGCGTCGCAGGTTTCGTCGTGATGCTCGCGTCCACTGCCCTGGCCCTTCGGTCCTGGCGCCTCGTTCCCGCGCCTTCGGAGGCCAGTGGGCCGGCCGACTCCGACCTTGACTTCCTCCGTGGTCTCGACGAGAAGCGTCGCCGCCCTCAGGATGACGGTCCCCTCTGACCGACCCGACCTCTCCGCCGGGGTCGTACGGGGCGGAGTTCGCTGCTGTCTACGACGCCCATTGGGGTGATTTCGCCCGTGCCGTGACGCCGTTGGTGGTGGCCCAGATCCGTCGGCGCAAGCCAGGGGTCGAGCTGCACGTCCTCGACCTGGGCTGCGGTACGGGCATCACCGCCGCCCACCTTGAACGAGCGGGCTGCGTGGTCACTGGTGTCGACTCGTCGGCAGCGATGCTGGCGGTTGCGCGCCACCGTGTGAGCGCGGGGACCACCCTGGTCCGGACGACCATCGACCAGCCGCCGACGGGCCCGTACGACGTCGTCCTCTGTGTCTTCGACACGCTCAACCACCTGCCGGGACCTGACGACCTGCGGGACGTGCTCGCAGCTGCGGCCGCGGTCAGCCGACCAGGCGCGACCCTGCTGTTCGACCTGGTCACCGCGACCGCGATGCGCACCTGGGACGGCGCCGCCACCCTTCCGGGCGAACCGTTGCTCACGGTCACCGGACGCTGCGACCCCGACGGCCGCTGGGTGGAGGTGACGGTCGGTGGCAACCACCCTGATGGCACTCCATGGAGCGACGTGCAACGCGAGGTGTCGTACGACCTCACCGCCGTCGAAGGGATCCTTGTCGACACCGGCTGGGGGCAGGTCCGCTGGACGAGCTACGCCGACCTCACCGCCACGATCGCTGCGCCGGACGTCGAGCGCCGGGTGGTCGGGGAGTGTTACCGGTCACTTCCCTGACGCGGGCCGCCGGATGGCGGCGTCATCGGAGGGTGCTCCGGCAGTGGCCGCGGCTGGCGCCGACGGTGCGCGACGGACCTTGGTGCTCAGCGCAGCGGAGGTGCCCTGCGCTCTGCCTACCAATCCGAGCCACAGCGACATCGGCCTGACCTTTGCCAGCAGTCGCCCGTCCCAGCCCACAGACCCTTCAAGGGCAGTCACGAGGGCTGACACATCCTTGCCGAGGTCCGGGGACTCGACGAGTTTCGGCGCGTAGCGGGACCGTTCGACGGCGACCACCAGCCGTTTCAGGGGCTCCCGGGCGCCGTCGCCGACCACCGGTGCCACCTGTCCGGCGATCTGCCGTGCCGTCCCTGATGGCCATACCCGGCCGATGTCGACCCAGGTGTCGCGCAGCTCTGCCCACGCGCCCGCCACGGTGGCGTGCGGGTCGTCAGCGACGCCAGCGATCCGACGCGAGCGGATCCTTCGCCGCAGAAGCCACGGAGCCAGGGCCAGGGCCACGACCACCAGACCGATACCGAGCCCACGGGCGACTCCGCCCGCCAGCTCCCAGTTCGCCGTCCCCGGGTCGACCGGAGCCTCGGTCTCCGGCGCGGTGGTCGGGGTCGGCTCCTGGGACACCTCGAGCGATGGCTCCGGCTCTGATGACTGCGTCGGGGTCGGCTGGTTGGGTGCCAGCACGGTCCATGGCGGCGGTACGGCCACGCTGGGGGTTGGCTCGAACCTGACCCAGCCGAGGCCTTCGAAGTACAGCTCGGGCCAGGCGTGCATGTCGTGGGTGTTGACGGTCCACGTGTCACCCTGGCGGGCACCTGGCAGGAACCCGATCGCCACGCGAGACGGGATCCCGGCAATGCGTGCCATCAGTGCCATGGACCCGGCGAACTGCACGCAATAGCCGGTCTTGGTCTGCAGCAGGAAGGTCTCGATCGCCTTGTAGTTCGTCACCCCGCTGGCCCCCTGGACGGAGTACGAGAAGCTGCGCAGGTAGGCCTGGATGGCCGCCGCCTTGAGGGCAGGAGTGGCCTGGTCCTGGGTGAGGGATGTCGTCAGCGCGACAATCGACTGGGGCACGTCGCCGGGCACCTCAGCGGTCACGGTGTCTGAGGGAGTGCCCGAGCGGGCAGCAGACAGCACCGTTCCATCGGGCTCGATGTCCCAGCTCTGCACGGTGTACGAGAGGTTCTGGGTGGCAGCCTGACGGTTCTGGCCCGTCGCGATGATCATCAGCGAGGAGGGGTCGTAGCTCCACTCACCCTTCGCGTTCTGAGCCCGAGGGGCGTACGGGACGGGCAGGTACATGGCTCGGAAGTCCCCGATGGCGACATTGGTGATCCGCTGCTGTGTCGCTGGCGGGGCGGCCGCGACACCGGGTACCGGGCCGAGCGCACCCTGCTTCAGGGAGACCCGGCTCTGCACCCACCCGTCGGGCGTGATCGCTGGCAGGGTGGTCAGCCGAAGGTAGGTGCCGGTCTCCTTGTCGGTCGTGTACGTCAGCACGGGACGGTTCTCCGGCTGCTGCAGGTTGCGTCGCAGGTCCAGCTGCGGGTCGGCCATCTCGACCGGACCCGAGCCACCCGGGCGGAACGACTCGAAGAAGCTCACCGTCAGGGTGGGCAGCGCCAGCCCCACGATGATGCTGAGTACGACAGCAGGGATCGCGACGAGCGCGCCGAGCCGCCAAATGCCGTTCGAGCGACGAAGCCCTCCCTGAGAGCCGATCTCGGAGGTGACGTTGCGGGTCCACGTACGTTCGGCGTTCAGCCCGTCAGCGAACAGGATGGCCAGGTAGCCCACGGCGATCAGGACGAACGGCCCCCAGCCGATGTCCGTGCGCAGCGCGATCGCCGGCACGGCGAACAGCGTCAGTAGGGGAGCCAACGACAGCGCCGGACGTTCGAGCGCATCGGCCAGGATGCCGGCGATCAGCGCCATCGCCGCCACGGCTGCGCCCAGGATGATCCGAACGCCTGCGTCAGGCTCCATCGGCGCCGCCGACGTACGGATGTGGTCGATGCCCGAGGCCACCAGGGGCCCCAGCCGGCGCCACCACGAGAGCTTCTGGTCGCCAGGGCCGACTGAGTACGCCACGAGGACCACGATCATGACCAGGATCTGGACGAGGGTGACCAGAGCCTTGTTGAACCGGAGGCGGTCACCGACGATCGCCACCATGGCGGCGAGCACCATGAGAAACCCGCCAGCCACCAGGAACCCGTCATCGGTGGTCAGGGGCCGCAGGGTCAGCCCGGCCAGCAGGCCAGCGACGGTCACCGCGATCCACATCCGGTCTGTCGGCCGCATCAGACGAACTCTCCCATCCGGTCGAGCTGCGACCAGGCCTCCAGCAAGTCGGTTCCCTTGGGCACCTCGAGCACCCGCCAGCGGTGGTCGCGGAGCATGGCCATGGCGACCTGGTGGTCGTCGTACTGCTCTGGAGTCGACCGTTCACTGCGCGCGGTGAACGAGTCGGCGTCGATGACCAACGCGAAGCAGCGCGCCCGGTTGCGCTGCGTCGCCAGGAGCAGCTCGGCGTCGCCCGAGCTCAGCCGGCCGGTGACGGCGACCATCAGCTGCCCGCGTTGGGTCATGGTGGCAGCCTCGACAGCCCGCGCCAGCGTCGTCCGGCTGGTGAGCCCCACCTCGGTCATCTGGTCGATGATCTGCTGGCGGGTCGCGGAGGTCTGGACCGAGCGTTCCTGGCTGACCATCGAGCCGTCCGAGTCGAACAGGTCCACCCGGAACCCAGAGTCGAGGAAGTGCAGTGCGATGGACGTTGCGGCCGAGACGGCCCACTCGAACGAGCTGGTCCGACCCTCGCCGGCATGGGCGACGGCCCGTGAGTCCAGCAGCACCGAGGCAGCGGGATCCCACGCCTGCTCCTCGCGACGCACCATGAGCTCGTCGCGTCGGGCGGTCGAGCGCCAGTGGATCCGTCGGACATCATCGCCTGCCCGATACTCCCGCACCAGCACGTCGTCGGTGCCGACCACACCCACCTTCTGGGGCGTCGACTCGCCCGACATACCTGCGCCGGAGGCGTTCCGCATGCCGGGCAGAGGTACGACCAGCGGAGTGACCATCACGTCGCTCGTGGCGGTGAAGCGGCGGTCCAGCTTCACCAGGCTGAACGGGTCGGTCGCCCGCACGGTGAGCGGACCGGTGGCAAACCGCCCACGCTGGGCACCGATCATCGGGTAGCTGATCTCGCGGCGCCACTCGCCGGCGAACCGGTGCACGGTGAACCGGGGGCGCCTGCCGAGACCACGCGGAACGTCGTCCTCGAACCGCAGCAGGCCGGTCGGCAACGTGCCCAGCTTCGACACGACCAGCTCGCCCACCATCCGGTCGCCCACGACGACCTCAGGAGGGGAGACCCGCCGCTCGCACGACAGCCGGAGCCGCGCCCGGGCGACCACCAGCAGGGCCACGAGCGGCACCATCACGAGAAAGAGCCCGAACC
>DAOOHL010000052.1:0-13251 GCA_035416185.1 Propionibacteriaceae bacterium
GACCACGACTCGCGACCTGCTGGAGTCCATCACCGCGTTGATGGACTCGAGCAGGTCGCGAGTCGTGGTCATGGAACAACTATATTCGCTATCACGTACGAATCTCGGACCCTGTGGAAAACCTCTTGCAGCACCCACCTGTGGATAAGTTGGCATCGCCGAAGCGCAGCGATACGACCCCAGGCAACGCTGCAGCTGCGGCTCACGGTCCGGGCGAACCGGGATCACCCGCGCACTGACAACCGCTCGTCACGACGCGGCAACAGTCATGCTCAGCTTCCAAAAGCCACGTACGGCGTCGGCTTCACGGGCTCACGAACCAGGACGACCTGATGCAGACCTAGCGAGGACAGGAGCTCAACCTGCCGGGTGAAGTCCTGCGTCGTGACGAACACGACGTGGTCGAGACTCCAATCACGCGCGAACCAGCGCCGAAGCGCATCGACCAGACGCTCTTCCAAGCCGGAGACGACCAGGCCAGACCTGACCCAGAAGTACACGGCGGCGTCGACATCGCTCCAGGCCAGATCCGAAAGGGACTCCACCGCAGCAGCCGCGAGGAAGCGGGCAGTAGGTGGCACCACGTACACGCAGCCCAGCGCTCGCTCCCCTGCGAGATCGGTCATCGTGTACGTGAAGCGCCGCCCCGCCACATGATCTGCTGCCAACAGCCGCAGGTCCGCGCGATTGTCCTCGACGCTGAAGTCGTCCGCCGGCCACCCGGACTGCTCCCAACCCACGAGATCGTCGCGGGACTCGATGACCGCCTCGAGGTCAGCCCCCGCATCCGCCTCGGCGATGGGACGAAGGACGAACTCGCCGGTCCGCAACTCTGAGGGCGCTCCGCTGAGCCCGGTCGTGGGTACGGCCATGGGCACATTCTTCGGCTCGGTCACCCTCCATCTCCGCCGAACGCGACTGATCCTTCAGATTCGTTCGCCCCTCATGGTTGACGAAGGCGATCCCGCCGTGACGTCGCCATCCTCCGAGTCGCCATGTGTCCTGAATCGCAGGATGCCCAGTCTCACGCCTCGTTCTCCCGCCAGGGGTCCGGCTCGCCCCGCGAGAACGCCAGACCCGCGTCCACCAGCGAGACCCGATCCAAGGTTGGGATCTCCGATGGGTCGACCCACCGTACGTCCACCGTCGACCCGCCCACCTCGCACACCAGCTCGCCACCCGTGATCGACGCTCGGTACACCACCTGGATCGAGTGGAGGTCATCCGGGCCACCGTCGAACCGCTCAGCAGCCAGCAGGTACAGACTCCGTACGCCCAGCAGCTCACCCACAGCGACCGTGTAGCCGGTCTCCTCGAACACCTCCCTGACAACCGTGTCCGAAGGCTGCTCGCCGTACTCCATGCCGCCGCCGGGCAGGGTCCACTGATGGATCGCGGCTCCACTCACGAGGTCGCGTCCCTCGAACAGCGACAGCAACACGAGTCCGTCGCGTTCGATCCATCCGTACGCCCCCGCCCGGGTGCGCAGCGACCAGGACGTACGGATCACACCCCCAGTCACGCGACGATCAGTCCTCCAGCGTCGAGATGTCACCTTCCGGCTGACCCAGGGCTCGGGCACGCAGCACGCGGCGCATGATCTTGCCCGACCGTGTCTTGGGCAGCTTCTCGGTGAACTCGATCCGCTCCGGCTTCGCGATCGGCGACAGATGCTTCGACACGTGGTTCCGCAGCTCGTCGACCAGCTCCTCCGACCCGGTCACACCCTGGGCCAGCGTCACGAACGTCACGATCGCGTTGCCCTTGACTTCGTGCGGGATGCCGATCGCGGCCGCCTCCGTCACCAAGGGATGCGAGACCAGCGCCGACTCGACCTCAGCCGTACCGAGCCGGTGGCCCGAGACCTTGATCACGTCGTCGGTACGGCCGATCACCCAGACGTAGCCGTCCTCATCCTTCTTCGCGGCATCGCCGGCGGTGTACTTGCCGGGGTACCTCGACCAGTACGTGTCGATCCAACGCTGGTCATCGTTGAGGATGCCCAGCGACATCGCCGGCCAAGGCCGAGTGATCACGAGCGCGCCCTCCTCGTTCGGCGGCACCTCGTTGCCCTCCTCGTCGAGGATCTCGACGCGCAGGCCGAAGAACGGCCGCGTTCCCGAGCCCGGCTTCAGCGGCAGCGACGGGGTCGGGCAGATCATGAACTGACCCGTCTCGGTCTGCCACCACGTGTCGATGATCGGCAGCTTGTCCTTGCCGGCCACCCGGTGGAACCACTTCCAGGCCTCGGGGTTCGTCGGCTCGCCGACCGTACCCAGCAGCCGCAGGCTCGACAGGTCGTGCCGGTTCGGCCACGCCTCGCCGAAGCGCATCAACGTACGGATCGCCGTCGGCGCGGTGTAGAACTGCGTGATCCCGTAGTACTCGATCAGCTGCCACCAACGGTTCGGGTATGGGAAGACCGGACCCCCCTCGTACATGAACGTCGTCGCGCCGGTGAGCAGCGGCCCGTACACGAGGTACGAGTGGCCGGTCACCCAGCCCGGATCCGCCGTACACCACCAGCGGTCCTCGTCGCGCATGTCGAAGGCGTACTTGAGGGTGGCGTAGATGCCGACCTGGTAGCCGCCGTGGCCATGCACGATGGCCTTCGGCTTCCCGGTCGAGCCGGACGTATAGAGGATGTAGAGCGGGTCGTTGGCGTCCATGATCTCGGTCGCGGCCTTGCCACGCGCGATCGGCATGGCAGCGAGCGCGTCGTACCAGTGGTCGCGTAGCGGGTCCATCGAGACCTCGTTGCCGGTCCGCCGAACAACGATCACGTTCTCGACGCTCGGGCAACTCTTGATCGCCTCGTCGATGATCGGCTTCAGCGGCAGCACCTTGCCGTTGATGTACGACCCGTCGGTGCAGATCACGAGCTTCGACTGGGAGTCCTCAACCCGGGCCTCGACGGCGTCGGAGGAGAACCCGGCGAAGATCACCGAGTGCACGGCGCCGATCTTGGCGCAGGCGAGCATCGCGAACCAGATCTCCGGGATCCGCGGCATGTAGATGGTGACCTTGTCACCCTTCCCGACGCCCATCGAGCGGATCACATTGGCCATCTGGTCGACCTCACGCGCCAGCGAGAAGTACGAGTAGGTCTTGACCTGGTTGATGTCCTCGCCGACCCAGATCAGCGCGAGCTTGTTCTTGTTCGGCCCATGCAGGTGGCGATCGATGCAGTTGGTGACGATGTTCGTCTTGGCACCTGGGAACCACTTGTAGAAAGGCGCGTTCGAGTCATCAAGAACCTGATCCCAGCCCTTGTCCCAGGTGAGCTCCTTCGCCTGCTCCTCCCAGAAGCCCAGGTAGTCGGCGTCAGCCTGGTCCCACAAGGCCTGATGGTTAGGTACGTTCGCGGCCCGGACCACATCGGGTCCCGGGTAGAAGACCTCACCGTGCAGCTCCGGCATGAGCGGTTCCTCCTCATTGAAGACGTGACTCGCTGAGCCTACATAACAAACCCCGTGGCAAGTCCGGCACACTTGCACCGATGTCTACTCGTGAGATCGCCGGCCGCTACCGCCTGGAGTCCCCCATCGGGCAGGGTGCGATGGGGACGGTGTGGCGTGCCCATGACTCACGCCTCGACCGCGCGGTCGCCGTGAAGATCGTGGAGGCGCCCGCTGCAGGTGCAGCCAACCCGGCCGGCGATACTGCTCTGGAGCGGTTCCGCCGGGAAGCCATTGCCACCGCCGCACTCGACCACCCCAACATCGTCTCCGTCTTTGACGCTGGCACTGATGGCGCGTCGGCCTACCTCGTGATGGAACTGCTGCACGGCACGTCTGTCGCCGAGCTGGTCCGGGAGCATGGGGCCCTGCCCCTGCCAGAAGCGCTCCGGATCGCGTCCGAGGTCGCCGCAGCTCTCGCCAGCGCCCACGCCGCTGGAATCGTGCACCGCGATATCAAGCCGGCCAACGTGATGGTCAGCGGCGGCCGCGTGACGGTGCTCGACTTCGGCATCGCCCACCTACAGGGCGCCGAGGTGACCCTGACCGCGCCCGAGACCGCGATCGGTACCGCCGCCTATATGGCCCCCGAGCAGGCCGCAGGAGCCAAGCCTGGACCCGCGGCCGACACGTACGCGCTCGGCTGCCTGATCATGACCATGGTCACCGGTCGCCCCCCGTTCCCAGGCGACAACGCCATCGCGATCGCCACCCAGCAGATCTCCGCCCCGCCGCCCCGGCTGTCGTCGCGCGTCGCCGTCCCGGTCACCCTCGACGCGCTGGTCGTAGCCATGCTCAGCAAGAAGGCGTTCGACCGGCCGGACATCTCCGGCGTGCAGGCCACCCTGGGCACGATCATCGCTGACACCGACCCGACCCTCGTCGGGCCGAACCAGCCCACTGCTGAGCTGACCCCCACCATCCTCACCAGCGCTCCCGTCGCCCCAGCGACCGCACTCCTCCCGGCACCAGACGCGCCAGCCTCCTCAGCTCCAACGGCGGGAGCCCGTACCCCCGCCACCCCCCTCGCTCCGGCCCCCACCGCCGTCCTGCCGGCCCTGCCATCCTCGATCAAAGCAGCTGCGCGGCAGACCGGCTACCAGACCTACGAGCGCAACCCGCTCCCCGGCGAGAACAGCGGCCGGTGGAAGCTGCCGGTGGCGATCGTGATCGTGTTGCTGCTCGGCGGGCTCGCGTTCGCCTACGCCTACGAGTCCGGGCGGCTGTTGTCCGCCGTACCGAGCGTCGCAGCGTCAGCCACGTCGGCCCCGTCCGCGAGCAGCGCCGTACCGTCGCCCACCCGAGCTCCCTCGAGCGTGCAGCCGACCAGCGCGCCCCCGAGCACCTCAGCCCCTGCCTCGAGCAAGGCGACACCCGCCAAGCCCAGCAGTGTGTCGTCACTCGCCGTCCAGGCAGCCACCAAGGCGGTCTCGACGGTGCTGACCAACCTGCCCGACAGCAAGGCGAAGACCCGCCTGACCCAGACCTGGAATACCTCCGCGCCGCAGATCGTCAAGGGCACCCAGGCGGCCAAGCGGATCCAGGAGTTCTCCGACATGGTGACCGGTTACCAGCAGACGGGCGACCTCAGCATCGCCGAGGCGGTCGCGCTCCTGGCTGCGCTTGAGACGGTCAAGGCCCTGATCTGAGCTCGGCTGCCGTCAGCGGTCAGCATCGGACCTGAGGTCAGTTGCTGCGCAAGGTGCTGGCGAAGGCTGCGAGCCCGTCGTACGACGTGTCACCGGCCACCACCGTCACGACCGTGCCGTCAGTCTTGGCAAGTGCTCGGGTACGGCCGTCGTCAGTCACGTAGCGGTCCCAGGTTGCGCCGGAGACCTGCGCCGTACCGTCCTTGCGGCCATCGCGAGACACGAGGGCGATCAGTCCAGGCAGCCCAGCATCGCGCTGGGAGACCGTCACATACACCTGCTCAGGGCTCAGCAGACCCAGCTGCCACGCATGCCCCGGCGACGGCTGGCCATCGATCCCCGGCTGGCCCGGCTTCGCCCAGACGACCTTGCGACCGGTCCAGGTGCCAGGCAGGTTGGCTGGCGCGAGCACCGGGAACGGGGACTCCGCCCGAGCCGTGGCTAGGGTCGGCGCCCAGTCGACGGGCCGGACCGGGGGGCTGTCGGGCGTACGGGTGAAGAACCACGAGATCAACACGATCGGGATAAGGATGACTGCCAGCGACAGCATCATGTCGATCGGTCGTTTCGCCTTGCCCTGAGCCACCCCGTCATGCTGCCACAGTCCACCTGAGCGGCACGCCTGCACCGGTTTCACCGGACCCTGCGCCACCATGGAGGGATGCATGACGTCTACACGGTGGCTCGCGCGGAGAGCGACGGCTTCGAGGTCGCTCTTCGTCGTCGCGGCGAGGGCGCGACGGCTGTGGACGAGCTGATCGTGAACGGCGCCTTCGCCATGGACTCGCTCGAGACCCGCAGCGAGCAGGTACTCGCCGAAGCCCTGGGCCCCGTGCCGGGCGACGTGCTGGTCGGCGGCTTGGGGCTGGGCTACACCACGCAGCGGCTACTCGAGATGGGCGCCACCCACATCGACGTCGTCGAGCTGTCAGCCGCCCTGATCGGCTGGGCCAAGGACGGACTGACCACCCTGCTCGGCGAGCTGGCCCACGACCCACGCGTGACCATCCACCACGGCGACATCGCTGACGTGCTCGTCGGCCAGCAGGCCATTCCGGGCATCTTCGGTCCTTGGGACTCGATCTGCCTCGATGTCGACAACGGCCCCAGCTTCCTCATCCATCCGGAGAACGCGCGCGTCTACGCACCCACGTCGTTGTCCAGCGCCATGCACCACCTCAAGCCTGGCGGACGCCTGGCCATCTGGGCCGAGGGCCCGTCCAACCAGCTGTGGTGGGACCTTGCCGCGATCGACCCCGACGCCACCGAGCGGATCGTGCCGCTCATCCGTGGCAACCGGGAGTTCGACTACGCGGTCTACACCGCGACCCGTCGCGCCTGAGCGGATCCTCAGGGTCGCACCCGGCCCCTCCCCGATGGTCGCCGCAGGCACCCCCGACTACCCTCGTGAGAGACCAGTCAGAAGGAGGTGCGATGACCAGCTGGGAGCCCTATCCCAACGCTGCCACGCAGCCAGGCACGTCAGCGAGCCAGAGCCCCACAGCCGTCACGTACGAGCCGTACCCCACGACGCCGCAGGCGCCGTCCTACACGGTGTCGTACGCCACGAGCGACCTGTCGCCGTACCACCACACGATCCCGGCGTACGAGCAGGTCACCCGGCGCCCCTCGGTGTCAGCGGTGCAGGCGATGAAGCTCGCGGGCAAGAACTGGAACGTGTACTTCGGCCGAGCGTCGAGATCGGAGTTCTGGTGGCCCGCCATCGCCTGGGCACTGGTGAACGGCGTCGTCGACAGCATCGGTGACCGGATCACCGCCGCCGGGTCAGGCGGCATCGCGGGCGCCATCAGCGGGATCCTCGGGGTGATCATGCTGGCGCTGCTCGTGCCGTTGATCAGCCTGGGCGTCCGGCGACTCCACGACACCGGCCGCTCCGGCTGGATGCTCCTGCTGGGGTTGATCCCTGTCGTCGGCCCCCTCATCCTGATCGCGCTGATGGTGCAGAAGTCATCACCCAGCGGCGCGTCGTACGACAACCCGAACACGACCCCGTTCGGTCCCGAGGACCTGTGATCGCGTGACCCCACGCCCCCGCGAGCAGGGCTACTACCCGCCGACGTCGTACGAGACGGTCACGGAGTACGAGCCGTACCCGGACCAGCCCGCCGACCTGCCGTACCAGGTGCCGTACGAGCCGGAGTACCCCCAGCAGACCGTTGCGGCCATGCCACCTCGCGAGCGAGAGACCACGATCCCCCAAGCGGTGCGCCATCTGGTGCGCAACGCCACCACGTTTCATGGGCGGGAGGACCGGGCTACCTTCTGGCTCGGTGCATTGGGCATCGTCGGGTCCCTCGCCGTAGCGGCGATCCTCGCGATGACGATGGTGCTGATGCTCGGCTTCGGCCTCGGCTCCGCTGTGGCGGGCCCCATGGTCGTGTTGTCGGCTGCCCTGCTGGGCCTCGGTGGGCTCGGCGGTCTCGTGACGCTGCTGTCAGGCGGCGTACGGCGTCTGCACGACACGGGTCTGCCTGGCTGGCTGCTCGCGCTGTGGTTCATCCCGTTCGGCTGGGTCGCCGTGCTGGTGCTGCTGGCCCGGCCCGGGCAGCCGCGTCGGAACGGGTTCGGTCCCGACCCGGCTGCCCGGTAGCCGTCAGCCGGAGACGTCCTCCAGCAGGTCGGTGACCAGGGCTGCGATCGCCGACCGCTCGGATCTGGTGAGCGTGACATGGGCGAACAGCGGGTTGCCCTTCAACTTCTCCACCACCGCGACCACCCCATCATGGCGTCCGACGCGCAGGTTGTCGCGCTGCGCCACGTCGTGGGTGAGCACGACCCGGGAGTTCTGCCCGATCCGGCTCAGCACGGTGAGCAGCACGTTCCGCTCGAGTGACTGCGCCTCGTCGACGATGACGAACGCGTCGTGCAGGGAGCGGCCGCGGATGTGGGTCAGCGGCAGCACCTCGAGCATGCCCCGAGCCGTGATCTCCTCCATGACGTTCTTGTGCGCCACGCTGGAGAGGGTGTCGTACACCGCCTGCCCCCAAGGGTTCATCTTCTCGGCCTCGGTCCCAGGCAGGTAGCCGAGCTCCTGGCCACCGACGGCGTACAGCGGACGGAAGACCATCACCTTGCGGTACGTCTGCTGCTCCAGCACCGCCTCCAGGCCAGCACACAGCGCAAGTGCCGACTTCCCCGTACCGGCTCGTCCGCCCAGCGACACGATGCCGACCGACTCGTCGAGCAGCACGTCGAGCGCCACCCGCTGCTCCGCCGAGCGGCCGTGCAGGCCAAGCGCTTCACGATCGGCCTTGATCCGCCGGACGATCCCGTCCGGGTGCAACCTGGCCAGCGCCGACGAGCCCCCGCCCTTGAGCACGAGGCCCGTATGGCACGGCAGGTCGGCCAGATCGCCCAACGAGACCGAGCCGTCGGAATAGAGCTGGTCCATCTGCTCGGCCGTGATGTCGAGCTCCGCCATGCCGGTCCAGCCGGTCGTGACGGCCAGCTCAGCGCGGTACTCCTCCGCCTGCAGGCCCACCGACGCGGCCTTCACGCGCAGCGGTAGGTCCTTGCTGACCAGCACGACGTCGGAGCCTTCAGCACGGTAGTTCAGCGCCACCGCAAGGATGCGGGAGTCGTTGTCGCCCAACCGGAAACCGGCTGGCAGCACCATCGGGTCGCTGTGGTTCAGCTCGACCCGCAGGGTGCCGCCGTCAGCGTTCACCGGTACGGGGGCGTCGAGCCGGCCGTGCGCGATCCGCAGGTCGTCGAGCAGCCGCAGCGCCGAGCGGGCGAAGTAGCCCAGCTCGGGGTGGGCCCGCTTACCCTCCAACTCGGTGATCACGACCACCGGCAGCACCACCTGGTGCTCGGCGAAACGCAGCATGGCATTCGGGTCGCTCAGCAGCACGGACGTGTCCACCACGTACACCTTCGTGGCGGTCTGCTGGTTCATCCGAACCTGAGGCGTGGTCAGGGTCTCGGTCACAGTCACGGTCGTCCTTTCGGGCGGGCCGCACCATTCCGTCCGGCCCGCCTTGAGTCAGGTCTGGGCCGGGGGCGAAGCGATGCCGAGGCATCGCCGGTGTGCGCGCGAACGCATCCGAGCTCCCGTCACGGCTGGCTTCCCCTCCAGCCGTACGGCGACGGTACGACTGGCACGTCTCGCGCAGCGGCAGCCACGCCGTGACGGGAGAGTGAACAGCATGAGGCGACTTCCCCAGCCTCCGCAGAACACGACCATGAAACGGGCACCGGAGCCGATGATCATCGACTCCGGTGCCCGTTGAACCGCTCGGTCAACGGGTGGTGGCTACTTCACGGTCCACTCGTGCAGCGAGAACATGCAGTTGTTCACGCCGTCACCGCACTTCACCCCGCCGGTGATCTTGGGGCTCAGCGCGTACGCCCGCTGCGGCCGGGCGATCCACAGCATCGGCACGTCATTGTTCTCGATCTTGGCCGCCTGGGTGAACAGCGCTGCCCGCTTCGCCGGGTCGGTCGTCGTACGCGTCTGGTCGAACACCGCGTCCAGTTCCTGGCTGCAGTAGTTCGGCAGGTTGGCGCCGTTCGGGAACTGCGTGGCACACGACAGGATCGGGATGTCGATCGAGGCGTCGACCACGTAGTTGCCGCCGCCGTACAGGAAGATGTCGTACGAACCGTCGGTCAGGGTTTGGGTGACCTGGGCCTGGTCGATCGGCTTGATCACCGCCTTCACGCCCGCGTCCTGCAGGTTCTTCAGCACGACCTGGTCGACTGCTGCCCGCTGCGCGTTGCCGCTGGCTTGCACGATCTGGAGCTGCTGGTCGAAGTTCCAGCCGCCCTGCTGGAGCAGTTGCTTGGCCTTGGCTGGGTCGTACGCGTAGGTGTTGATCCCGGAGGTGTCGACGCCGCTGGCCAGGAACGACGTGTTCGACGGGGTCGCCAGGCCGCTGTAGATCGACGCCATGATGCCCTTGCGGTCGATCGCCGTGAGCAGACCCTGCCTCACCAGGTTGCTCTTCAGGTATGGCTTGCGGATGTTCACCGTGTAGCGGTCGAAACCAGGTGAGTCAGCCTTCACGATCGTGACGTTGCTCATCTTCTGGACCGCGGCAAGGTCGGTCGGCTGCAGCAGCGTCATGTCCATCTCACCCGAAGCGAGCTGTTGGGTGGCCACGTCCTGGGTGACGAGGCTCGCGACCAGCGTCTCGAACTGCACCGGGGTGCGGAAGTTTGGGTTACGAGTGAACACCACGCGCTGACCGGTCACGTTCTGCGACATCACCATCGGGCCGAGGTACGGAACCGCGCCCGGCTGGGTCCACATCGGGTTGTCGAGCAGTTTGGTGGGGTCCATGTCCTTCAGCTTGGCCTGCGGAAGGATGTAGTAGTACGCCGCCAGCAACAGGTACATGAACCCGGCGTCGGGCTTGGCCAGCGTGATCTTGATCTGGTTGGAACCGACCTTCGTGACGCCGGACAGCTCCTTGGCGGTGCCCGCCTTGACAGCGTCGTACCCGGCGATCGGTGCCAGCTGGCTGCCGAGCGGCGCCTTCACCTGGGGGTTCACGTAGGTGTTGAAGGTGAACAGGATGTCGTCCTGGGTCAACGGGGTGCCGTCTGACCACTTCTGGTTGTCGTTGAGCGTGATCAGGATCGACAGGCCATCGCTCGACTGCTCCCACGACTTGGCCACGCGCGGCACCAGCTTGCCGTCCGGGGTTCCTGCGGCGAGCGTGTCCTGGGTCACCAGCAGGATCTGGCCGTTGCCGTTGGTCGCCGCGCCGAGCGGGCTCATCAGGTCAGGCTTCTGCTGCAGCAGGATCGTGATCGACTTGCCCTTCCAGGCTTCGGCTCCGCCGGACGCACCGCCGGTGGTCGCGGCGCCGGACGACCCCCCGCCCGCGGGCGGTGGCGGCGAGCAGGCACCCAGCGCCAGGGCAAGGGCGACAGCGGCCGAGCACAGCAGTCTCAAGGGGCGTCGACGGCTCATGGCAACTCCCAATCATGGTGCGACAAGGGTGAATACGTCTCAGGCCGCACCGGTTCCCGAGCCGGATGACGCATCGTAGACACGTGGAACGCAGTTCCACAAGACCCCCGAGGACTCGAGATGATCACGACTTGGTGTTGGTCAGGTCAGCCCCAGGAACGCCAACGGACGAGGTCCCTCGGCACGTCGCTCGCGGAGGTCACACCGCACAGCGCCAGCTGGGCGACGACCCCGTACTGGAGGCGGCTGAGAACAGCCGCGACCGCGTCCGCTCCCCCGTGGCCAAGGGCCCAGGCGAGTGGTCGGCCCAGCAGCACGGCGGCGGCGCCCAGCGCGAGGGCTCGGACCACGTCCTCCGCCTGCCGTACGCCGCCGTCGACCAGGACGGGGACCCGCTGCGCGACGGCTTCGGCGATGTCGGGCAGCGCCTCGGCCGTGGTGATCGACCCGTCGATCTGCCGACCGCCGTGGTTCGACACGATGATGCCCGCAGCTCCCGCGTCGACCGCCGCGACTGCGTCATCGGGGTGAAGAACACCCTTGACCAGGACGGGGACACCGCTTCGTTCCGCCAGCCACGCGATATCACTGGCGATGAGGTTCGCCGGGCTGCCCGCAGGGGGGCCATCGGCGAAGTGTGGGGAGTCGACGGGCGTCAGGCCAAAGACCCGCGCCCGGAACCCGTAGAAGGCCGCCTGCGGGGGCGAGTCGACGGTGAGCACGAAGGCCCTGGCTCCCGCCGTGACCGCTCGGTCGACGAAGGGCAGGACCCGCTCGCGGTCGTCCCACACGTAGAGCTGCTGCAGGTACGGGCCAGCGGCACCAGCCACGTCCTCCACCGTTCGCGACGATCCTGAGGTGAGACAGAACGTGACCCCGGCCGTCGTCGCTCCTCGCGCGAGCTCGACCTCGGCCTCCGGATGCACGTTGTTGAGACCCGACATGGGCGCAACGAGGATCGGTGAAGCCATGGTCTGGCCGAGCAGGTCAACGCTCGGGTCGACCGTTGACACGTCGCGCAGGACGCGCGGCACCAGCGACCAGCGTTGCCAGGCCGCAGCGTTGAGCGCCACGGTCGAGCCGGTGTCACCGCCCGCGCGGAAGTAGTGGGCCACGCCAGGCCCGAGCGTGTCGGGCATTTCGGTGTGGCTGGGTACTGCGGAGCGGTCCCGGTCAGACATCACGCTCGGTAGTATGCCGTCGACTGCGCGCCTCCCGCGGAAATGAGGTCCCGTGACACACGTCCTCCATGTCGAGTACCGCGGCACGCTGGCGCCGTACGACCACGACATCCGTGCCCTGACCGACGTTGGTGCCACCCTGACGGTGACCCGATGCGCCGACGGCGACGACCTGGTCCGCGCCGCTGAGTCCGCGGACGTCGTCTGGCTGGAGTGGTCGCCGCCGATGGACCGCTCCGTACTCGAACGCCTGCCCCGCACTGGCCTCGTGATGCGATGGGGAGTCGGGTACGACCAGATTGACGTCGCCGCTGCGTCTGACTTGGGCATCGTGGTGGCCAACGCGCCGCGGTACTGCACCGACGACGTGGCCGAACACACCATCGCGCTGTTGCTCGGGATGACCCGGCAGGTCGTCGCTGGAGCGACTGAGTTGCGCGCGAGCGGTTGGGCCTCGGCAGGTCTGCGCGCCCAACGGCTGCGCGGTGCCACCGTGGGAGTCGTGGGCCTGGGCAGGATCGGTCGGCGGGTCGCCGCGCTCCTCCAAGCCTTCGGAGCGCGGGTGATCGGCTACGACGTGGCTGCCGTCGACGTGCCCGGCGTCGAGCAGGTGACCCTCGAGCGGCTCTGGGCCGACTCAGACATCATCTGCCTGCACGCCCCGCACACGGCCGAGACCCACCACCTGGTCAACGCTGACGTGCTGTCGCGGATGAAGCCGGGCGCCCGGCTGGTCAACGTGAGCCGCGGCGGTCTGGTCGACACCGACGCGCTGCTGGCCGCACTCGCCGAGGGCCACCTCGCCAGCGCTGCCCTCGACGTGTTCGAGACCGAGCCGCTGCCAGCCGACCATCCGCTGCGAGCCGAACCACGGGTGATCCTCACGCCGCATCAGGGCGCCTCGTCGCAGCACAGCATCGCCGACCTCCGCAGCGAGATGTGCGCCGCCACGATCGAGTGGCTGACGACCGGGTGGACGAGCGCCGCCGTCAACCCGCAGATTCGCGGGACGCATCGACGTG
>DAOOHL010000053.1:0-13126 GCA_035416185.1 Propionibacteriaceae bacterium
ACGGGGCAACCTCGACGGCGACCGGGTATTCACCGCGCTGTGGCTGCTCGGCGACCGGATCGTCGCGGGGATGCACGCCAACGACTGGGACGCGATCGACCAGATCAGGCGGCTGGTCGGGACCGAGGCGCGACCAGCGACCCCTCCGTTCCGCTCGCAGACCTCTGATCAAGCCGAGGCACGAGGCTGCACGACAGCCACGCACTCCACATGGTGGGTCTGCGGGAACAGGTCGAACGCTCGGATGCTCGTCGGCTCGTAGCCGGACTGGGCAAAGGTGGCCAGGTCGCGCGCCAAGGCCGCCGGGTCGCACGCCACGTACGCCACGACCCGCGGCTCCAACCGCACGATGTGGTTGACCACATCCGCGCCAGCGCCCGTACGCGGTGGGTCCAGCACGACGATGTCGACGCTGCCGCGGTGTCGGGGCAGGTAGCGGTCCACGCGCGACGCCGTGAACGCGGCCTCCCGAACGTTGGTACGGGCGAGGTCGATCGCCGGCGCCCAGGACTCCACACCGTGGACGGTGACGCCCCGGTCAGCCAGGGCCCCGGCAAAGAGCCCGACCCCGCAGTACAGGTCGAGCCCCCGCTCCCCCGCTCGCGGAGCCACTCCGTCGAGCACGGCAGCCACCAGCGTGTCGGCCGCCTCGGGATGCACCTGCCAGAAGCCGTCGGCCGCAACCTCGTACGTGCGACCAGCCGCCCGCTCGGTGCGGATAGCCGGCCCCACGACCAGATCCCCCTCAGCGATCACCGACACATCGGACCCGGACCCAGCGACGGCGATCTCGCCGATGAAGTCATCGGGTGGCAGCGGCGCTAACGAGGCGGAGATGGCGCACCCCGAGTCGGGCAGCTCGACGATGTCGTGAGAACGGTGCGCCCGCATCCCCACGCGACCGCGGTCGGCGAGGTAGCGCATCCGGGTACGCCACCCGTACCCCTCGGGGACCGGTCCGTCGACGGCCTCGACCGCACCGCTCCACTCCATCCCCGCGAGTCGGGAGAGCTGCTCGGCGACGACAGACCGCTTCAGCTCTCGCTGAGTGGGCAGGGTCGCGTGCTGCCAGTCGCAGCCGCCGCAGAGGCCAGGGCCTGCGATGGGGCAGCGGGGCGTGACGCGCTCGGGGCTGGCCACGAGCACCTCGACCGCATCCCCACGCCACAGTCGCGGCTTCGACACGTCGGTGAGCCGGACGTGGACGACCTCACCCGGCAGCGCGTGGCGGACGAAGATCACCCGCCCGTCCAGCCGAGCGACGCAGTGGCCGCCGTGGGCTACGGGCCCGACGGTGACGGGTCCGACGAGGTCGCCGTGACGCGGGGAATCGCTCATCTCAGGGGCGGGTGGGTGGTGTCGGAGATCCCCGTACCGGCCCGTCGCCAGGCCAGTGGGTCCTCGCGCTGCAGGCGGTCGATCGCGGCTTCGGACGAGGCGAGCTGGTACGGGACGGAGGTCACCATGACCCCCGGCGTGAAGTGGAGACGGGTACGGATGATCAGCGCGGTCTGGTTGTGCAGCACCTGCTCCCACCAGTGCCCCACGACGTACTCCGGGACGAAGACGCACACGACGTCACGAGGGTTGGCCGTCCGGATCGACTTCACGTAGTTGACGAAGGGGTTGGTCATATCGCGGAACGGAGAGGCGAGCACCTTCAGCGGTACGGGGAAGTCCTGCGCCTCCCACTCATCCAGGATCCGGGATGTCTCGTCCGGGTCGACGGACACCGACACCGCCTCGAGGGTGGTGGGCCGCATCGCCCGGGCGAACGCCACCGCTCGAGCCGTCGGCTTGTTCACTGCCGTGACCAGGATCACCGCCCGGACCCGACTGGGCAGGGCAGAGTCAGCGGTCCCTTGCAGCTCGAGCTCCTTCTCCACCTTCTTGTAGTGCTTCGAGATGGCTTTCATACCGAGGAACACGATGGCCATCGCGATGATCGCCAGGTAGGCACCGTGGGTGAACTTCGACAGCAGCACGATCACCAGGACGATGCCGGTCATCGTGAGGCCGATCGCGTTGATGATCCGGGAGCGGTTCATGTGAGCGCGGGCAGCCGGGTCGCTCTCCGTACGGAGATGCCGGTTCCAGTGCCGCAGCATCCCGGTCTGGCTGACGGTGAACGAGACGAACACGCCGACGACGTACAGCTGGATCAGCGCGGTCACCGACGCGTTGAACACCAGGACGAGGCCGATCGCCACCGCTGCCAGCATGACGATGCCGTTGCTGTACGCAAGCCGATCGCCGCGGGTGTAGAGCGCACGGGGCAGGAAACCGTCGCGAGCGAGGATCGAGCCCAAGACGGGGAACCCGTTGAAGGCCGTGTTCGCGGCCAGGAACAGGATGATCATGGTCACCGCGATCAGGAAGTAGAACGCGGGCCGGAAGACGTCTCCGAACACCGTCACCGACAGCTGCCCCATCACGGTGGCCGCTTCCTCGGTGATGCGCTGCCCGTCCGGGCCGACGAAGTAGGCGGCCGAGTGTGGGTCGATCAGCTTGAGGCCGGTGAGGTTGGCCAGCACGATGATGCCCATCAGCATCGCCACGGCGATCGACCCGAGCAGCGCCAAAGTGGTCGCGGCGTTCTTGGACTTGGGCTTCTTGAAGGCGGGCACGCCGTTGCTGATCGCCTCGACGCCGGTCAGGGCCGCACAGCCCGAGGAGAAGGCGCGAGCCAGCAACGCGACCATGGCCAGCCCGGCCAGCGGAGCATAGTTCGGGTCTGCGACGACCGTGAAGTCAGCGGTTGGTGCGCGCAGCGGGGTGCCCATCACGAAGATCCGGAACAGGCCCACGAGCGTCATCAGGATGACCCCGCCCATGAACAGGTATGTCGGGATGGCGAACAGGGAGCCCGACTCCCGTACGCCCCTGAGGTTCAGCGCCATGATGACGAGGATCACGCCCGCGGCCCAGACGCCCTCGTGGCCGTCGAGGAAGCCGAAGACCGACTTGGCGTTCTGGATCCCCGACGACACTGAGACAGCTACGGTCAGGATGTAGTCGACCAGGAGCGCGCTGGCGACCGTGAGACCTGCGTTCGGCCCGAGGTTCACCGTGGCCACCTCGTAATCGCCACCGCCAGACGGGTAGGCGTGCACGGTCTGCCGGTACGAGGCAACGACGACCAGCATCACGACGGCGACCAGCACGCCGATCTGCCAGGAGAACGCGAGCGCGGCCATCCCCGCCAGCGACAGGGTGAGCAGGATCTCATCGGGGGCGTAGGCGACGCTCGACAGCGCGTCGGAGGCGAACACCGGCAGGGCGATCTTCTTGGGAAGCAGCGTCTCGCCGAGCTGATGGCTCGCGAGCTTGCGGCCGATGAGGACCCGTTTGACGGCCTCGGAGAGGTTCACGCGCAGACTCTACGACTCCCACACAGGAACCGTCGCGCTACGGTGTCATCTGAGATGTCGGGGCGCCGACACAGCGAATCGAGGTCACTCATGCATTACGTGATCATGGGCTGCGGCCGCGTGGGTTCCAGCCTCGCCCGAAGCCTCGAACGGCGAGGTCACACCGTGGCGGTGATCGACGTCGCTGTTGATGCCTTTCGACGGCTGGGTCCTGACTTTCAGGGCAGTACGGTCAAGGGCGTCGGCTTCGACCGCGACGTGCTGACCGAGGCTGGCATCGAGGGCGCGGCCGGCTTCGCTGCCGTCTCCAACGGTGACAACTCGAACATCCTGGCTGCCAGGGTCGTTCGCGAGAACTTCGGCGTCGACAACGTGGTCGCGCGCATCTACGACCAGGGTCGAGCCGAGGTGTACGAACGGCTGGGCATCCCCACCGTTGCCACCGTGCGCTGGACGGCCAACCAAGTGCTGCGCCGGTTGGTTCCGGTCGGCAGCGAGGCTGTCTGGATCGACCCCGCCAGTGCCGTCCGTCTGGTCGAGGTGCCCGTGCACGCCGGCTGGGTCGGTCGGGCCGTACGGTCGGTCGAGGAGCTGGTCCGCACCCCGATCCCGGCCCTCACCAGGTTCGGGTCGGCGATCGTCACGTCAAGCGGCACGATGCTCCAGGACGGCGACATCGTGTATGCCATGGTGGAGACGGCACGCGTGGCCGACGTCGAGGCGATGCTGGCGGCCGCGCCGCCGCAGCACTAGGAGGCTGGGACATGCGAGTGACCATCGCTGGGGCGGGGAACGTCGGGCGTTCCATCGCGCGGGAGCTGATCGACAACGGCCACCAGGTGCTGCTGATCGACCGGGATCCGGCCGCGATCAAGACCGACTCGGTTCCCGAGGCGGAGTGGCTGTTGGCCGATGCGTGCGAGTTGGACTCGTTGGAGGAGGCGCGGCTCCAATCCTGTGACGTCTCCATCGCAGCCACCGGAGACGACAAGGTCAATCTGGTCCACACGCTGCTGGCCAAGACCGAGTTCGGCGTGCCGCGTACGGTGGGGCGGGTCAACCACCCGGGCAACGAGTGGCTGTTCGACGAGGTGTGGGGCTGCGACGTCGCCGTCTCCACCCCGCGCCTGATGTGTGCGCTGGTCGAGGAGGCCGTCACGGTCGGTGACCTGGTTCGGCTGTTCAGGTTCCAGCGCGGCAGCACCGACCTGGTCGAGATGACGCTGCCGGAGTCGTCGCCCTGTGTCGGTCGCCGGATCGGCGACATCTCGTGGCCCGGTCAGGGCGTGCTCGTGGCGATCATCCGTGACGGCCGTGGACTCCCGCCGGATCGCGATGGAGCCATGGAGGTGGGCGATGAGCTGCTGTTCATCGTCGACCGCGACAACGAGCCCGAGTTGGCCCGGTTCCTCTCGCCTCGTGGCGAGGTGAAGACCGCTGGCAAGGAGGTCGAGAAGGGAGCACCGCGGCACGAGCCGCCGAGGCCAGCCGCCCGGCAGGCCGTCCCAGAGCCGTCCATGGTCGTGGGGCGACCCGACGAGGCGGACCTCCCGCTCGAAGACTGACCAGCGGCGTCAGCGTCAGGTCAGCAGCTCGTAGTACGGGTTGAAGATCACTTGGCGACCGCCGTGCACCGTCAGCGTGCCCCGCACCAGGATGCGCCTACCGACTTCCAGACCAGCGATCGTCCGGCGGCCCATCCACACCAAGGCCACCGATCCCGTGCCGTCAGTCAGCGACGCCTCAAGCCGCAGCGGTCCCCCGTCGCGCGGTCCGATGGTCACCGAGCTGATGTCGCCCTGCAGCACCACCCGGTCGCGAACCCGCACGCCAGCGATGGTCTGCGCACCGGTGGCCGTCAC
The DNA here is from genome assembly GCA_035416185.1 of Propionibacteriaceae bacterium. Taxonomy (GTDB): domain Bacteria; phylum Actinomycetota; class Actinomycetes; order Propionibacteriales; family Propionibacteriaceae; genus JBHAES01. Next base: position 5,234 of record DAOOHL010000053.1, read on the forward strand.
CGCACGGGCGAGCTCGTCGGCGACCAACTCGTCGTTGGAGCGGACCAATCTTCCCCAGATCCGACGCAGCCGGCCCTCGCGGCGCGGCGACGGCCCGTCCCTCATGCCGAGGCGGTGGGAATGGTCAGGGTGATCACCTGTCCGGGCACCATGGCGCCGTCCTCGCGGCGCACGATGAGGTTGCGGAAGAAGTCCTCCAGTCCGGCCGCCTCCCCGGTGCCCTTGACGTCCTGCGCGGCTGCACCCATGAGCCGGGCGTTGAGCAGCCAGCGTGGCCCCTGGGCGAACCAGTCCCGAAGTGGCGCGAAGCCTTCGTTGCCCTCACCGTCCGTCGCCGGGACGACGCGTCGCAGCTCGGTGCCGAACGGGCCCTCGGCAAGCTCCACGTTGCCGCCCATCTGCGTGGTCTCGGCGATCATCTCGTCGCGCACATCGGTCGCGAAACCAGGCGACGACGGCGCCGCCAACAGGGTCACCTGCAGGGCTGACGTCGAGGTCATCGCCACCAGTGCCATGCCCTGCCCGGTGTCCGGGTCGGCGACGATCTGGAGCTCGACGCCCGGCGCGGGGGTGACGATCAGGGAGCCAAGGTCCAGGCGAGCGACCGGGTCGTCCTCCAGGTCGACCTCGTCGTAGTCGAACGGACCATCATCACGCCAGTCCTGGCTGGCATCGAGCGCCTGCCAGGGATCCTCGGCCGGTGCATCGTCAGCCGCGTTGTCGTCCTCGTCATCGTCGTCATCGCTGTCGCCGGCAGCGTCGCTGTCGTCATCAACTGGCTCGGCCACATCACTCGTGTCGTCGCCTGCCTCGTCGGCGAGATCGACGTCATCGAGCGTCTCGTCGGTGATGTCGGGGCTGTCTGGTGAGCTGGGCTCGGTCGTCTTCTTGCGTCGGAAGATCACTCGTCACTCCTGGTCGGTTACGGGGACCACGCTACGCCACGACGCGACCCCGCCGCTCGACCCATGTCCGCCATCGCCGCGCTCCGAGGCGGGCAGCTCAGCCACCTCGACGAACTGGGCGTAGGCCACGCGCTGCACGACTAGCTGGGCGATCAGGTCGCCTCGATGCAGGGTGATGGGTTCGTGTCGGTCAGTGTTCAGCAGGCAGACCTTGATCTCGCCGCGGTAGCCCGCATCGACGGTGCCGGGAGCATTGACGATCGTCAGCCCACTCCGGGCAGCAAGCCCTGACCTGGGGTGAACCAGGCCCACGTAGCCGGCAGGCAGCGCGATCGCCATCCCCGTGCCCACGAGTGCCCGCTCCCCCGGTGCCAACACGATGTCGTTGGCCGCCGAGAGGTCAGCGCCAGCGTCTAGGTCGCGCGCGTAGCGGGGAGCCGGCAGGTCGGGGTCAAGGCGCAGCAGCGCCACCACAGGTGTATCGACGGCGTCCATCACCTTTCAGAGCCCTTCACGGGATCCACACCCTTGGCCGCCTGGATGGCTGTCGCGAGCTGATCAGGTCGTCGTGACGACACGAGCCAGTACGGGTGGGGGTCGGCCGGATCGGTCACCTCCACCTCGACGGCTCCGTCGCAGAAGGCGCGGTAGAGCAGGTAGGCGCGCGGGTCGGCCCGTACACCCATGCGTTCGCGCAGTGCGGGTCCGTTGAGCTGCGTTACCGTACCGGCGTACTGCAACGGCAGATGAGCCGCGCCAGCCTGAAGGTCGTCCCCGATGATGGAGACCTTGGCGGCGGAGCCGAGCAGCACGCCACCGACGAGAAGCAGAGCCACGACAAGGGCAAGCACACCAGCAACGGGAGGCAGTCGGACTGCCACCGCGACCACGAACGTGAGTCCGAAGATGACGGCGATCACCCACCACAGCAGCGGTGGCCACAGCCGTTCGGAGTAGGTCATGACCCACACCGTACAAGCCCGTCTCCCCCGCTTGGCGACCCGATCCCACTATGGTGGGTGGAGAAGGAGGCCACCATGCCAGACAAGGTTCTCGAGAAGGCGTACCCCGCGATCATCGGGGCGCTGGTCACGTTCCTCGCGCAGTTCATCGTGCGCAAGATGTACACGGTGGCCACCGGCCATCAGCCGCCGGACCCGAACGATCCCGAGGTACCGACCCGCGAGGCGGTCGTCTGGTTTGTGGCCTCGACGATCGGTGTCGGGGTTGCTCAACTCGTCGCGGGGCGCTACTCCACCCGCAAGGTCGCGCAGTGGCTCGAGACTCGGGAGAGCTGACCAGCCGCGGTCGACTCAGACGCAGTCGACGCAGTAGTCCTTGCCGTTCCTTGTCTCGGCGATCTGGCTGCGGTGCTTCACGAGGAAGCACGAAGCGCAGGTGAACTCGTCGGCCTGTCGGGGCAGCACCCGTACAGTGAGCTCCTCGTGTGAGAGGTCAGCGCCTGGCAGCTCGAAGGCCTCAGCGGCCTCGGTCTCATCCTCGTCGACCTTGCCGGAGTTCTTGTCGTTGCGGCGGGTCTTCAGCTCCTCAATGCTGTCTTCGCTGACGTCCTCATCGGTCTTGCGTGGGGCGTCGTAGTCGGTAGCCATCTGTACCTGCTTCCATCTGCGTCGTGCTCCGTCCGGCAACGGTCGGGAGAATGTGTATCACATGCGCCAAGCAGCCTGTCCATCCCGGTCCTGTTGCCAAGACGAATCGCCACTGTGGGGGCCGCCCGGCGAGTCTGCGGCGGGTGCGGCGATGGGCTGCGCTGTCCAATGTAGGTTGGGGCGAACACAACGAAGCACGAACGAACGGCCTGGCGATGCGGACGGCACGTCCCTTGGGGCTCACCCCCGATGGTGCGTCGCTGCTCGTGGTCACCTCAGACGGTGAGCAGATCGCAGTCGTCGCCGATGAGCGTCTCAGGGCGGCGGTGCGCGATGACCGGGCCCGACTCGGACAACTGGAGATCCATATGGAGTCAAGCCTCAGGCCGCGAGAGATCCAGGCGCGCATCAGGGCAGGTGAGTCAGTCGAGGACGTCGCCCAGGCCGCTGGCATGCCCGCGGAGCGGGTTCGTACGTTCGCTGGCCCCGTGCTGGCCGAGCGCGAGCACATCGTGGGCCTCGCGCTGGCTGCGCCCGTGCGGCGCCGTGGTGAAACTGCCGCCACCCGTGGTCTTCGGAGCACGACGACGGAGCGACTGCTCGTCCGTGGCATCGATGCCGACACCGTGACGTGGGACTCGTGGAAGCAGTCCGATGGCCTCTGGACCGTGTCTGCCGCCTACCAGTCGGGTTCCGCAGCGCACCTGGCGCACTTCTCGTACGACCCGCGCGGCCGCTTCTCCGTGGCCAATGACGACGACGCCCGGTGGCTGATCGGTGAGACGAGCCCGGCGCATGGCCCTCAGCCTGGGCGTCGCAAGCGCGCGGTCGATCCCGACAACGAGCCCACGGTCGACCTTGACGACGAGCTGGCGCTCGTCCGGGCGACCCTCGGTCAAGAGCCCGCGGCGGGTGCCGACATCCCGGAGGCACCGGAGCTGCCCGATGTCGATGTGCCCGACTACACGCCAGCCGAGCTTGAGGAGGTCGACGGGGTCTACGACCTGGTGCCGCCCAAGACCGAGATGGATGTGCTGTACGACATGATCTCGGGCATCGACGAGGAGTCTGTACGGGTCTACACCGGCCTGTCGGCGCCCGTGACGCAGGAGCCCGCGCCGGCCAGCCAGAAGAAGCGCGCCACCACGCCGCCTGAGGGCGCAGCAGCAAGCCCTGACGAGCCCGAGCAGCTCTCGCTCATGGACCTGGTCGATGACGAGCCGACGAGGATCTCACCCAGGCCGGTCAGCACGCCCGTCCCAGCGCCCGCTGAGCCCGCCCAGCCGGGGGCGGCAGGCGACGAGTCACCTGCCGGCAACCCGCCAGACACCGCCGCCAATCCTGCCCCCAAGCGGCGGCGGTCGAAGCGCGCCTCAGTGCCGAGCTGGGACGAGATCATGTTCGGCGGCCCGAAGAGCTGACCTGCGGGTCGGGCTCAGCTCCCAGCGGCCTCAGGGCCCGTCGCGACAGGACGCGACGGGTCGCGGATCCACTCCGACCATGAGCCCGGGTAGAGCGCCACACCGCGGAACCCAGCAGCTTCCGCGGCAAGGATCCCAGCGGCCGCCGTGACACCAGAGCCGCAACTCATCACGTCACCCGGCTCCACCTCGGCGAACACCTGGCGCAGCGCGTCATGCGAGTGAAAACCCTTCGGACCGGTGAACATGCCCACCGGGAGGTTGCGAGCGCCCGGAATGTGTCCGGCGACCGGATCCACCGTCTCGGAGTCTCCGCGGTAGCGTTCGGGTGCCCGGACGTCCCACAAGGCGCCGCCCTCCCCCATGTGCCGAGCCACGTCCTCGGCGTTGGCGACCGGCCGCTGGCCGGGGGCGAGGGTGATGTCGCCAGACTTTGCGACCACGGAGCCAGTCTCCGTCGGCAGCCCTGCCGCCACCCAAGCGGCATATCCGCCGGTCATGACGGCGACATCGGTCTTCCCGCCGTCAGTGAGCAGCCACCAGAGCCTGGCCGCCGCCATGCCGTTCGCCCCGTCGTACGCCACGACCGCCCGGTCGGCGGTGACCCCGACGCGACGCATCGCCGCCTGGAAGACGTCCGGGTCGGGCAACGGATGTCGCCCACCATCCCCTGGAGGGCTGGCCAGGTCGTGGTCGAGGTCGACCCAGACTGCACCTGGGACATGTCCAGCCAGGTACTCGGCCTGACCGGTGTCGGTGCCGAGGTTCCAGCGCACATCGAGCACCACCGGTGGCACTGGTCCGGACAAGGCCTTCGCCACATCGGTGACGGTGATCAGTGGTCCGTGTGGCTTCATGGCAACTCCTGGGTACTGGGGTCAGGCGATGAACAGTGGGACGGCCATCTCGGCCTCGGTCAGCGAGCCGTGCATGCCGATCAGGGCGTGCTCCTTGGGGAACGTGGTGGTGAGCATGGCCCAGTCGCTCCGCATCGCGACGACCACGTCACCGAACCGGTTCGCCACCTTGGGGTCCAAGGGTCCGAACCAGCCCTCGGCCACGGCCTGCTCGCGGGTTCGTACCCACGCCCGGTCGCCGAGCCTGGTCGCCCACCGATCCGCGACCCCAGGGACGTCGCGCGTGTAGAGGTGATGGAAGCGCGCCTCGCCCGCGAGCAGGTCGACGCCGGCCATGAGCATCGGATCATCCTCGGCGATCAGCCGGTGGTGGCCAGGAGCGTCGATCATGCCGTGGTCCCCCGTCACCAGGAGCACCACGTCGTCAGGCAGCGAAGCCCTGAGGTCGTGGATGAACCGGCCCACCTGGTTGAGCCGCCACCGCCACGCCGATGAGCCGACGCCCTTGCCGTGGCCGGTGTGGTCGAGCTCCCGGACGTAGTGGTAGACCAGCGTCCGGTCGGCGCTGGTCGCTGCGTCGCGCACAGCGGCAATGCGACCGGCGTGGGCATCCGTTTCGCCGAGGAACCGCCCGCCTCGCAGCCCGGCCTGGGTCAGGCCGCTTCCTTCGAACTTGGCCGGCAGGACCCTCGTCACTCCAACTCCCGCTGCGGTCGCCCGCTGCAGCACGGTGGTGTGAGGCTGGAACGCCACCGGATCAGGCTGTGAGTGCCACAGCAGCGCGTTGAGCACCTTGCTCGTCTCAGGCTGACGGAACGAGAACCCGGCGATGCCGTGCTGTCCCGGCGTCAGCCCCGTACCCAGGCTCGTCACGGACGTCACCGTCGTACTCGGCACGCCTGCGGTCAGCCGGGTCACAGTGCCGAGGTCGGCCAGCGGACCGGTCGAACGAGCCTCGGAGGTGATGGTCCAGCCAAGGCCGTCCACCAGGAGCAGGACGTACCGTGACGAGACGGGGATGCCCAGCACGTCGTGGCTCTGCGGCACCCCGAGGTGAGTGGCCACGCTGGGGAGCACATCGGTCAGGGCGGATCTGCCGTACTCCGGCAGGACGAGCGTCACCTGGTCTGCACCGAGGCAGAGCCAATGCCCGTACGGCGTTGCAGGGCTGCGCCGAACTCCACCAGCCGAGCCACGTTGTCAGCACCGTCAGCGGCGGCGCTCATCCGTACGGTGAGGTCCTCGGCCGTGATCGTGCCCGCATAACCGTGGTCGGCGTCACACTCCGGGTCGCCACAGCCAGCGGGTTCGAGGTCAGCGCGGCGCGCGGTCCCCCAACCCACCGTCAGCCACGCCTCCTCGACGCGGGCGGCCTTGGTGCCGAACTTTTCCGGGTGGCTCACGATCCGGCTCAGGGAGACCGACGTGAACCTTCCCAGGCTGACCGCTTCCACGGTGCTCGCCGCCTGCAGCTGGGCCAGCTCGATGGTGTGCTCGTCGGTGTGCCCCACGATCAGGCGATGGTCGGTCAGCGCGAGCACGGTGAGATGACGGTGCAGAGCGTCATCGATGAAGGTGGCCTCGTGATGCACCAGATGCTTCAGAATCGGCTCGTCCCCCACGGCGAGCTGGACGCCGTCAACGATCAGGTCGGGGAAGTAGCCGCAGGCTGCGACATCGGAAGCCAGCGTCGCCATGCCAGGATCGTTCGTGGGTGTCACCCGGCAAACTCTACTCAGGCTGGCGGCTAGGCTGCCTGCGTGTCGAGTCGCCCGTTCATCGCTGCCCGGATCGAGGAGTGGTTCAACCGCAAAGCCGAGCAGTTCGTGCTGCGGCTCGGCTGGGAGCCTCGGGTCATCGCCTACACCGGCTATGGCAACTCCACCGACATGCGCGTGCTCGGCCGCCTCGTCCTGGTGCCGAAGTCGAGCCTCGTGGTGCAGGAGGCCGAGCGCTTTCTCGCCCGCCGTGGCTGGCGCAACTTCGTGTCGATGCCGTGCGTCTCCCGCCTGGCGACGGTGTCGTACGGAGGGCGCGAGCTGTCGGTCGACACCGATCGGCAGGGCTACATCGATGTCACCCTCCCGACGGGAGAACTGGAGCCGGGGTGGCACGAGGTCACGCTCGGCACGGCTGGCGCGGACCCGGTGGCGGCCGAGGTCGTCATCGTTCCCGACGACGCGCGGTTCGGGCTGGTCAGCGACATCGACGACACCGTGCTGTCGACCTGGTTGCCGCGGCCGTTCCTGGCCGCCTGGAACTCGTTCATCCTGACGGAGAGCCGTCGGCAGGCAGTTCCAGGCATGGCGGAGATGTACGCCGACCTGCTGGAGCGCTTTCCCGGTGCACCGGTCGTCTACATCTCCACCGGCTCGTGGGACACGTACGCGTTCCTGCGCCGCTTCCTCGCTCGGCACCACTACCCGACCGGACCGATGCTGCTGACCGACTGGGGGCCGACGAACACGGGCTGGTTCCGCAGCGGTCGTGACCACAAGACAAATGCGCTGCGCGTGCTGGCTCGTGACTTCCCGCACGTGTCGTGGCTGCTGGTCGGCGACGACGGCCAGCACGACCCGATGATCTACGCCGAGTTCGCAGAGCAGGCGCCCAACCACGTAGCCGCCATCGCGATCCGGGAGCTCAATCCGGTCGAACAGATGCTTGCGCACGGCACGCCAGGCGAGCGGCTCGACACGGTGCAGAGCGAGGACATCGAGGCACGCCGACCCACCGTGAGCGGTCCTGAGGGCTACACGCTGCTTCGCAAGGTGCTGAGGCTGCTCGACCGCTGAGCCCTCGTCGCGCCTCACGAGGATCCAGCCGTAAGACAGGAAGAATGGGTCCGTTCAGGACCGTACGAGGAAAGTGACCATGGCACCCAGGATCCCTACCGCCGATGTCGACGACGAGGTCAGCGAGCGGATCGTCGACATCGACGTCTCCACCGAGATGGAGACGTCGTTCCTGGAGTACGCCTATTCGGTCATCTACTCCCGAGCGCTGCCTGATGCCCGCGACGGGCTGAAGCCGGTCCAGCGTCGCATCCTCTACACGATGGACCGGCTTCAGCCCGTCGCGGGCATCAGGCAGCGCTCGG
>DAOOHL010000054.1:0-13103 GCA_035416185.1 Propionibacteriaceae bacterium
GTACGGGAGTCGTGCCGGCGCCTCCCCGAGTCGTACGGTGCTCCCCTGGTTCGCCTGACCGACTGGATCACAGGAGACCCCGACGCCGACATCCGGTACGTCGAGACCTTCGACAACACCCGCAAGTGCTCGCTCTATCTGACCTACTTCACCTGCGGCGACACCCGCAAACGCGGTGTGGCGCTGGTCCGGCTGAAGCAGACCTACCGGGCGGCCGGCGTTGAGGTGTCTGAGGACGAGCTGCCCGACCATCTTTCGGTGCTGCTCGAGTTCGGCGCCACCGTTGATGCTGACGGGGCGTTCAAGCTGCTCGTCGATAACCGGCCAGGCATCGAGATGCTGCGCCTCGCCCTGGAGCAGCGCAAGTCGCCGTGGGCTGACGCGCTGATCGCCCTCTGCGCCACTCTGCCCGAGCTCGACGGCAACGGTGCTGACGCCGTCCGCAGGCTCATTGCTGAAGGTCCGCCGGCCGAAGAGGTCGGCCTCGAGCCGTACGGCACCGACCCGCAGCTCTCCTCGTACCATCCCGATGACGCTCTCGTAGGAGGCCGACTGTGACCACCTTGCTCTGGGTGATCCTGCCGTACGTGTCGCTGGCGATCTTCGTCGTCGGCCACTTCTGGCGATTCCGCTATGACAAGTTCGGCTGGACGACGCGTTCGTCGCAGCTGTACGAGTCGCGCCTGCTGCGCATCGGCTCGCCGCTGTTCCACTTCGGAACGTTCTTCGCGATCGTGGGCCACATCGGCGGCTTGCTGATCCCGAAGCTGTGGACCGATGCGGCGGGCATCTCCGACGAGGTCTACCACACGGTCGCCGTCATCGGCGGTCTGGCGGCTGGCGTCGCCCTGGTCAGCGGTCTGGCGATCCTGATCTACCGCCGCCGCACGATCGGGTCGGTGTTCTCGGTCACCACCGCCAACGACAAGGCGATGTACCTCGTGCTCGGCATCACCATCCTGCTGGGCATGTGGAACACCATCTCGACGACGATCTGGCACGGCTACAACTACCGCGAGGGTGTCTCGATCTGGTTCCGCCAGCTCGCCACCTTCTCCCCCGACCCGAGCCTGATGGCGGCCGCGCCGATCCAGTTCCAGCTGCACGCGGTCTTCGCGATGATCCTGTTCGCCATGTGGCCGTTCACCCGCCTGGTGCACGTCTTCTCGGCGCCGATCGGCTACTTCACCCGGCCGTACATCGTCTACCGCAGCAAGGACGAGCGCGAGGGCCGCGGCACGGGCAACCACGCACCGCAGCGCGGCTGGGACAAGCCGGTCCTGAAGAAGTGAGCGCATGGTGAGCAACCTTCAGGACCCCGACCTACGCAAGGCCTGGGAGGACTGGGTGACGCGCGCGTGCGACGCCGTCGGCGTGGACCCACGTCTGGTCGACATCGATGAGGTGCACCGCCTCACCAAGCACGTCGCCCACCGCTTCGAACGGCCGATGGCCCCCGTGTCCAGCCTGATCCTTGGGCTGGCCATCGCGTCCGGCGGCGACCCGTTGGACCTACGCCACAGGATTGAGGCCACCCTTCCAGGAGTGGCAGAACCCTCCGAGTGAACGGCTATCGCGTCCAAAAGATTCAACGACGCTGGGAAACGCGTTCTGTCACCTGATCGCGACCGTGAATGCCTGCAGGACGATGACGGTCAGCGCGGCGACCAGGCCTGCGACGATCCAGGTTCGCCATCGCATGGCGAACCGCTCGACGAGCCAGGCAAATCCCCAGACGACGAAGAAGGCCATCGGGATGAGCATCGGCAGGATGTAGCGGCCCTGCTTCTGGATGTCCTGGTAGTAGGAACGATGGATGCTGAGCACCCACGGGATGATGATGGCGGCCACGAAGACGCCGAGCAGCAGGATGCGGCGACCACCGGTCAACCACCCCAGCACGGGTGACTCTCCCGGCGACGTCAGGCGCCCGCGCCACCTGGGCATCGTTCGGAGGACCAAGGGAACCCAACCAGCAGCCGACACGACCCCCATCCCGGCGTAGAAGACGTATGAGTATCCGGAGATCCACTTGTCCTGGTAACCGAACATTCCGACTGCGCTCATCCCGGTGGCGATCAGCCACGTCCTCAGGAAGAGCATCTCGAGGAGCGTGTATCCCTTGCTCTGACCTGAATGAGCGTTCGCCTGGATGCTGGGATGCCCGTACTTCTCTATCGACGCATTGGACGATGCGAGCCCGAGGAGATCTCCGTCGTACAGGATGCCGTTCCGGATGAACCACCAGCTGGCAAGGACGACCCAGGCGCCCACTACCACCCCAACGGCCAGCCCCGTCGTCCGCCAGAACTGCCGACGGTCGACCGACTCACGCCAGGCCAGGATGCGCTCAGCCAGGCACAGCACGACAGACAGGAGGATGAAGCCGTAGGCGTTGAAGTACGACAGGCTGCACACGGCGAGAGCCACACCGAGCAGCAACCCGTTCCGAATGCTCCAGCCAGCGCGCAGGACCCTGACCCACGCCAGGACGACGAGCGCCGATGAGAACAGGCCGAGGGAGTCGTTGTTGACGTACGCACTGAGGAAGGCAAACTGCGGGAGCAGGCCCACAACGACAGGGAACAACCAACGCCACGGCCCAACGAAGAAGTGCCGTCCCAGGGTCACGCACACGGCCACCGTGCCCAGACCGCACAGGACCGACGCCAACCGAGCCGCGAAGAGCTGGGCGGCCGCACCCCCGCCCAGCCACCCGGAGACGATCGCGAAACCCGCGCCAACCATGTAGTTCAGGATCGGTTGGAACGCGTACGAGGTGCCCCAGAGACCATCCCGAATCGCCGGGTCGAGCCCGGAGGGCAGCGTCCCGTGCCTGACGATGTACTCGACGATCACGTAGCGCATGGCTTCGTCGGGTGCATGGTTGTACGGGATCTTGGCTGCCCAGACCGCGTACATCACACCGCAGGCAGCCGTGAAGAGCAGCATGGCGATGCGCTCCCGTCGGCTCACCGTGGCTGAGTGGCTGCCGACGTCAGGCAGGGCAGGATCGGGCCGGGTCATGCTGCCTCCCGCCGCCGTCGGAAGGTGAAGAAGCGGTGGGCCAGGTAGGAACCAATCGCGATCAGGGCGGTGATCGCGATCTGTGCCACCACCGGATGCAGGCCGACCAGCTCCACCATGAGCGGGGCGCCCAGGATCGCCGCCACCATGCCGGAGCCCCAGACCGAGACAAACCGCAGGAAGTCGGCCCAGATCCGTCCGGTCGACTGGAAGACGAGAGAACGGTAGAGCGGGAAGGCAAACGGGATCGGGGCCAGCTGGGAGAAGATCGTGGCAGCCATGTAGTGCCAGCCGAACCAGAGCCCGAGAGCCACGAACGACCAGCTGAGCACGGACACAGAGCCAGCCACCATCAGGTACCTCACCTCATGGCGGGCACAGAGTCGTTGCACCTGTGTGGTCAGCCATCGCACGGAGGGAGTGTACGGCGAGACCCAGTTGTCAGCGAACCGCATCCCTGTGCCACAGTTGATCGTGCTTCCTGTGATCCCCCTGTGCGACCCCTTCGTCACCGGCCTCGAGCGGCCGTACGTGGAGTCGGTTCTGGCGAGCGACCACTGGCACGGTGACGGTCCGTTCACCAAACGAGCCCACGCCCTCCTGCAGCAGCTCACGGACGCACGGTCAGTGTTGACGACGACGTCCGGCACCCACGCGCTCGAGCTGGCGTCCCTGTTGTTGGAGCTCGTCCCGGGCGACGAGGTGGTCTGCCCGACCTTCACCTTCAGCTCTACTGCGACAGCAATCGCCATCCGCGGCGCCACACCTGTCTTCGTCGATTCCGATCCCGCGACGATGAACGTCACCGCCGACCTGGTCGCCGCAGCGGTCACCGAGCGCACGCGCGCGGTCTACGTGATGCACTACGGCGGCGTCGCGGTGGACCTGGCGGCAATCGGTGACCTCTGCCGCGAGCGTGGGCTCTTGCTGGTGGAGGACGCTGCGCACGGGTTGGGTGGTGCCTACCGGGGGCAGCCGCTCGGCTCGTTCGGTACCTACGCGGCGCTGAGCTTCCATGACACGAAGAACGCCTCCATGGGCGAGGGTGGCGCTCTGCTCGTCAACCACGGCGGGGCAAGGGACCGCGCCGAGATCATCCGGGAGAAGGGCACCAACCGCAGCCAGTTCCTTCGAGGTGTGGTCGACAAGTACACCTGGACTGACCACGGTTCGTCGTACCTCCCCTCGGAGCTCTTGACTGCGGTTCTCTGCGCGCAGTTGGAGAGCTTTGACGCGATGCAGGCACGTCGGCACGAGGTCTGGGACCGCTACAAGGCCGAGCTCGCCTCCTGGGCCCAGGCATCGGGCGTTGAGCTGATGACCGTTCCGGACGACAGGCAGCATCCAGCCCACCTGTTCTACCTGGTCCTGCCTACCGCAGCCGACCAGAGCGGCTTCATCGCTCACCTCCGAGACCAAGGTGTCATCGGCGCCTTTCACTACCAGCCCCTCGACGCATCACCCGCGGGGCGAGCTCTGGGCAGGACACCGTACCCCTGCGATGTGGCCCATGACCGGGCGGCGCGGCTGGTGCGGCTGCCTGTCTACCCGGGTCTGTCCAGTACCGACCAGGACCGAGTGCTGGACGCCGCCACCACCTACGCGGTCGGCTCCGGTCGGGCGTAGCGGGTGCGCAACGCCGCTGCGATCGCGTCGCGGTCCTCGGGCTCCTGGGTGCGTGGGAGGACGGCGCCAGGGATGCCCACGGTCGGGCCGTCGCCGCTCTGCACCCGGACGAAGTAGGTGGGCCGACGCATGGCCGCGAGGTGAAGCCGGCCGAGGTACTCCCCTACGATCCCCAGGCTCAGCATCACCAAGCCCGAGAACACCGAGGTCATGGCGGCCTGCGAGGCCCAGCCCGGCACCTCCGGACCGCGGATGATGACGGTGACGAGGACCCAGCAGAACATCCCGATTCCGATCAACGAGCTGAGGAAGCCCAGCGCTGTCACCAGCCGAAGCGGCAGAGTCGTGTAGCCGGTGGTCATGTCCCAGGCGAGGCGGATCAGGCTGGCGAGGCTGTAGCCGGACGACCCCTGGGTGCGGTGGTCCATCACGACCGGCACGCCGATCACCGCATTCGTCGCCCAGGAGAGCAGCACGTCGACGTAGACGGTGCCGGTTGCCTGCCCGAACGCCTCGCGCAGGTCGGTACGAAATGCCACGAACGAGGAGAACAGCCGTGCGTTGCTCACGCCCATTCCCTCCAGCAGGCGCTTCACGCCCTGGCTCGTCGCGTTGCGCCACCAGCGGTGCTCCTCGTCGACGGCGTTTCCGTACACGACGTCGACCAGCGGGTCGGCCAACGGGGCGACTAGCTTCGTGATCTCCTCAGGGCGGTGCTGAAGATCGTCGTCCATCAGCACGGTGACCCCGTAGAGAGCCCGGGCAATCCCCGCCAAAGAGGCGTGGTGCTGGCCGTAGTTGCGCTGCAGCAGGACGGCTTGCACCTCCGGGTGACGCTGCTCCAGCTCGTGGGCGACCGCATAGGTGTCGTCGGGTGACCCGTCAACGACGAGGATCACCTCGTGCCGGCCAGCGACCTGCGGCAATGCTGCCTGCAGGCGCTCCACCAGCTCAGGCAGCGTCGCACGCGATCGGTAGCAGGGAATCACCACGGAGACATCCACGGGGTGATTATGCCCGGTCCTCGCGGGAAGGCTGCAGGTCCGCGGTGACCGCTGTTCACCGGTGCCTGGACGCTCTCGGCCAGCGTCGGCGGTTCAGTCAGTCCCCCTCCGCGAGCCAAGCCTTGGCGAGCCGCTTCGGCGCCAGGGCGAGCCACGCTTCGGTGATCACCTCGGCGAGCTCGTCGCGGCTCAGCTCGCCTAGCCGCGACTGCCGGACGAGCACGGCGTTGTAGCCGTGGAAGTGGTCGATGGTGAAGAAGGGAACGTCGGCGTCGTCCACCAGGGCTTGTTTCGACGCGGCGTCGGGAGTACGGATGACGACCACGTCGTCCCACATCTCACCTGTGTCGGGATCGACGGCGGTCTTGTGCGGCGCGCGGTAGATCACGAAGCCCTTTCCCTTCGGCCCAGTCGGCACCTTCCAGGTCGGCCGGTCGCCCCACGAGGTGCCCAGCACGGTCTCGGGCAAGGACGCGCAGATCTCGTCGATGTCGCTGGGGCGGGCGCGTCGCGTCATCGTCGCTCAGATCGCGCGGGCTCGTACAGGTTTGCCATGGCGGATTGTGTCACGTCCGGTCGGGATCGATGACCGACTGCAGGATTGCTGCCAGCGCCGGCTCCGCGATCTCGGCGGGCAGCGCCTCGAGCGTGGCCATCACCACGGCCAGGTCTGCGGGCAGGCCCTGCTGGGCGACCCTCCCTACGAGGGCAAGGTCAGCCTGGGGCGGTGCTACCCCACGGACAGCGTCCGACGAGGTCACCAGCGCCGCACACAGCTCGTCGACGATTGTCGAGGTCACGGGGGTGATGGTCAGGTGCGCCGTACGGGGAAGCTGGCTGCCGTCAGGCTGCGTGGCGCCAGGCTGGGCCTGCAACAGGAAGCCTCGGCGTCGTACCTCGTCAACGAGCAGGAACGGATCGACGGCGGCTTCCGCCCCGCCGTCGGGATCGGTGGCGACCGCCAGGAGGCCAGGCACAGGTTTGCCGACGACCCGCAATCCCGCGATCTGGCCGATGGTCACCGTCAGCTGGTTCCACGCCGTGGCGATCTGACCGACGAGCTCGCGGTAGCCGGCTACTCCCAGAGTTTGGGTGACGGCCCACGCGGCCCCGAGCGAGGTCGCCGACCTACTCCCCAGCACCGTCGGGTTCACGACTGGATAGCCCGGCCAAGCCTTCGACGCGAAGTACTGGGCGTGATGACGCTCCCGGCCGCGGTGCAGCAGCAGGGACGCCCCCTTCGGCGCGTACCCGTACTTGTGCAGGTCGAGCGAGATCGACGTGACGCCGGTCACCGAGAAGTCCCACGGCGCGGGTGGCTCGGGCACGAAGGGCAGCAAGAAGCCACCAACGCAGGCGTCGACGTGGAGGAGGATCCCTCGTTCAGCGCAGACCTGTGCCACGTCCGCGATCGGGTCGAGCACGCCGTACGGATAGCTCGGCGCACTGAGCACGACGAGGGCTGGCCCAGTCTGCTCGATCGCAGAGAGGACTGCCCCAAGGTCTGGCCGTCCGCTGGTGGGATCCACGCTGACCTCGACCACCGTGACGCCGAGGTAGTGCGCTGCCTTCCGGAAGGCAGCATGACCGGTGGTCGCCATCACCATCGTGGGTGAACCGTCGGGATGGTCGCGGCGCCAAAGGTCACGGGCCACCTTCACCGCCAGCAGGCAAGACTCGGTCCCCCCAGAGGTGACCGACCCGACCACCTCGCCGTCACCCCGAGTGATCATCCGGCCGAAGCTCACCAGGTCGCGCTCCAGGACGGCGACCGAACCGAACGTGGTCGGGTCCAGCCCGTTCACGGGAAGAAACGCCGCCACTGCCTCCCCGACGAGGGCGTCGAGATCTGGGCGGCCGTGGTCATAGACGTACGACAGGACGCGACCACCGTGCGTGGGCGGGTCGGCGGCACGCAGTTCCTTCAGCCGGGCAAGGGCCTCGTCAGGGGTCATGCGTCCACCTCAGCACGTCCCAGCCGGTAGCGCGACAGCGGTACCAGGGACAGCAGGGCCAGCGCCGCCGGCAGGACGCTGAAGATCGCCGCCACACCCCACAGGGCCGACGGCGGCTGGCTGGCCCGAGTGCCACCGTCGGACGAGACGAAGCCGGTCACGGCCAGGACGAGCAACGCGACGGTCGGGCCGAGGGCCATGCCGGTGGTCTCCCCCGCCGTCCAGACGCCCGCGGTGACGCCTGCCCGACCTGGCTCGTCGTGCGCCATCACGTCGGGCAGCATCGCGAGCGGATACAGCTGCATTCCGGCATACGCGACGCCGCAGACCGCGACGACTGCGTAGGTCGCCGCGCCCAATTGGGCCGCCGGGAGGAGAGCCGCCGCTGCGACGGCGAACAGGACCGTGGCTGCCACGTAAGCGCGTCGCTTCCCGATCCGGTCGGCCAACCGTCGAGCCAGCGGCATGACCAGCATCGCTGGCGCGACCAGGGCAATGAAGAGGAACGTGACCGCGCCCTCGTTCCTCAGCAGGTAGGTCGCCACGTATTGCGCCGCAGCGAGCATGGCTCCGGTGGCCAGCGCTTGGAGCAGGAACGTACCCAACAGTGCCCGTAGGGGTGACGACTCCCGGAGCGCGGCCATGGCAGCGGAGAAGGTGGCACCGGCAGCGGCGTCGGTGGCGGGCAGGTCCGACTGCTCCGTGACAGGCGTGCGGGTCAACAGGGCCGAGGCCACCATGCCAACGCCCATCAGCAGCCCGGTCACGACCGCCATGCCAAGGTAGCCCGCGCGACCCCCGCCCATGGCGTCGCGCACCATGGGACCACCTGCGCCGAAGGCCAGAATGGCCAGGGTCAGCACAGCGATCCGTGGTGCGACAAGGCGGGTTCGCCCTTCGTACGTGTCCGACAGCTCAGCCGGGAGTGCCAGGTACGGCACCTGGAACAGCGAGAACGCCGTCGTACAGGCCACGTAGGCAACCGCGACCCACAGCCCAGCCGCCATCCCACGCACCGAGTCCGGAGCGGCGAACAGGGCGATGACGCAGAGGGGCAGCGTCACCGCCCCGATCAGCATGATGCGCGCTCGATGCCCGGTGCGACGGCGATCCCCGTCGGAAAGGCGACCGATGAACGGGTCGATCAGCACGTCCCAGATCTTGGGCACCGTGACGACCAGACTGGCCATGCCGGCGGCGACACCGAGGGTGTCGGTCAGGTAGTACGACAGGACGAGGCCCGGCAAGGTGCCGAACCCACCGGTTCCCACGCTGCCGATCGCGTATCCAGCGGTTGTTCGCGGAGGTGTACGAGCCACGGCCCTTGCCTATCAGGAAAAGCTGCGATCACCGGGCAACCCGATGCATGTCAGCCGACCTCGCCTGTGCCACCCCAGCGGATCAGGTCATCGGTGGTGTCGATGTCGGTGACGTCTGCGGATGTGGGTGTCACCAGGGCCAGGTGACTGTCGGCCAGAAGGCGACGCATCGACAGGTTCGCCGAGCTCTCGTGGCGGGCAAACGCCATACGAAGTGAGACGGTGCGGTAGGCCCCGTACAACCACTGCGGCCGCCCGTCGGCATGGACGAGGCAGTAGCCATCAACGTCGGCCTCAACGTCGACCTCGGCCAGCAGTTCGCCCACTGCGTCGACGGCGCCAGGCAGGTCGCAGGCGAGCAGGACGGTCCAGTCCGCTGGCTCGGTCACGGCATCGAGTCCTGCCTCCACTCCGGCGGCAGGACCTCCGCCGGGGGGATCCTCCATCGTCCGGACGATCCAGTACGGAACGTCGACCTCCCCCACGACAACCCTCGTCCGGGCACCCTCGACAGCTCTGAGCACTGTGTCGAGCAGCCTCTCGTCACCGACCACCAGGTCGGCCTTGGAGACGCCACCGAGCCGCTCACCCTGACCGCCGGCCAGGATGACGGCGTCGTAGTCCGCCCGCATCACCGCACCAAGGTCACAGGGCACAGCGCATGCGCGAGGACTCCCCGAACGACCCCGCCAAACGTGACGCCCGTCACCGGATGAGAGTGGACGCCCAGGATAAGAAGGTCCACGGTCGCTGTCTCCTGGATCAGCGTCTCGATGGCGACGCCGTACCGCACCTCGGTCTCGACCTCGACATCGGGGTACTCGGCCCGAAGCGGAACCAGCACGGCCTCGATCTCCTGCTGGGCCCTCGCGAGGCGTTGCTCCAGTGGCGGCGGCTTGGCCTTGAACAGGCCCTTCGGCTCTGGGGGGACCACGTGGACGACGACCAGGCTGTGGCTCTTGCGCCAGCGGGCCTCCTCGAAGCCCCAGGCCAGCGCCTTCTGGGACCGCTCGGGGGTGGTGACCGCGACCGCGACCCTGCCCTGTCCACCCGTCGGCTGCGGTGTCGAGGCAGCTGAGATGATCGTCAACGGGCACTTCACCGTCGCCGCGAGGGAGACGGACGTCGAACCGACGAACATCCGCTCCAACCCACCCTGCGCGCGCCTGCCGACCACGACCATCCGTGAGTGTTCCGACAGGTCCGCCAGCACCGCCGTCGGGTGCCCGATCATCACCTCAGCGTGGATCCGATCGGTCGGGAAGTCGACGGTGGCCAGCCAGTCCTGGGCCTCCTTGAGCGCCTCGGTGCCGACGTCGGCCAGGATCGTCGGGTCGTACATCACGCCCCATCCGCCGGTCAGCACCCCGTCATCGACGGCATGGACGAGCCACAACTCACCGTCGCAGCCGTCGGCGAAGCCCTTCCCGTACCGCACCGCGCGCAGCGCGTCCTCAGAGCCGTCGACTCCGACGAGGACGCGCGGCCGCACGGGTGTGGAGCCCAGCTTGGGAACGTCAGGGCTGCTCACGTGTCCTCCAGATGTAGAGGTGCCGAGATCGCTCGTCCGGAGATGCCCCGGATCGTCACGCCGATCGCGACACCATCATGGCCCGACGCCCACACCTCTGGCCGCACATCGCCTTCGTACGGGAAGGTCCGCCCGTCGACCAGGACCGACCAGCCGTCGAGGAAGCCGGCGTCGTACTCGTCGGTCTGCAAGGCCACATCGGCGCCGGTACGGAGCTGCGCCAGCACAGACTGCTCAGACGTGGTGAACACCACCGTGTTGCCGTCGGTGGCGATCGCGACCGGCAGGATGAACTGCCGACCGTGGGCCTCAAAACCGATCCTGGCGACCGACTGCGCGGCCAGCAGGCGGCGGCATTCGGCGTCGTCGAGCGGGTCGAGGTAGCCGTCGAACCCAGTCACCGTCGTCATCTCGCACCTTCCGTCACGATGGCTGCCCGAGCTTCCAGCCGCGCACCTCCGGGATGTCCTCCAGGTGTTTCACGATGTAGGCCTCGTGCTTCTCCAACTGGGACAGACAGTACGCCCTCAGGTCCTCAGCTCCGTGCGGGGCCACCCGTGCGTTGTTGAGGGCGTCGATGACCAGGTGGTAGCGCGAGGCCCGGTTCCTGACGACCATGTCGAACGGCGTGGTCGTCGTGCCTTCCTCGATGAAGCCGCGCACCCGGAAGCGGTCGGCGTCGGGGCGGCCATGGACGAGCTGATGGATCGCGCCCGGATAGCCATGGAACGCGAAGATCACGTCCTTGGTGTCGGTGAACAGCTCACGGAAGTAGGTCTCGCTCATCCCATGCGGGTGGTCCTTCGGCCGACGCAAGGTCATCAGGTCGACCACGTTCACGACCCGTACCCGCAGCTGGGGCAGCCGAGTCTTGAGGATCTCGGCAGCCGCCACGGTCTCCATCGTCATGATGTCGCCGGCGCAGGCGAGCACGATGTCGGGCTCCCCGTGGGTCTCCATGGACCCTGCCCACTCCCAGATCGAGGCACCCTTGCGGCAGTGCTCGACGGCCTCGTCCATCGACAGCCACTGGGGCTGGGGCTGCTTGTCAATCACGATCAGGTTGACGTAGGACTTCGAGCGGAAGCAGTGGTCGGCGATCGACAGCAAGGTGTTGGCGTCTGGCGGCAGGTAGATCCGACCGATGTCGCTGCGCTGGTTGAGCACCACCTGGATCAGGCCGGGACCTTGGTGGCTGAAGCCGTTGTGGTCGTTGCGCCACGCGGTGGAGCTCAGCAGGATGTTGAGGCTCGGGATCTTCGCCCGCCATGGCAGGTGTGACGCCTCCTGCAGCCACTTGGCGTGCTGCACAGTCTGGGAGGCCGACACCATGGCGAAGGCTTCGTACGTCGCGAACAGCCCATGGCGTCCGGTCAGGTTGTAGGCCTCGAGCCAGCCGTGGCAGTTGTGCTCCGACAGCACCTCCATGACCCGGCCGCTGCGGCTGAGCTTCTCGTCGTCAGCGGTCACAGCCTCGAGCCACGTCCGGTCCGAGACCTCGAAGACGGCACCGAGGCGGTTCGAGTTGGTCTCGTCGGGGCAGAACAGCCGGAAGTTGTCCGGGTTGCGCCGGTACGCCTCACGCATCAGCTCGCCAAGCTTGCGGGTCGACTCGACACGGTCCTGGGCCCGCTGGTCGGCTGCGACGTCCACGGCGAGCTCGCGGAAGTCCGGCAGGTCGAGGTCCTGGGTCAGGAGACCGCCATTGGCGTGCGGGGTGCCTGACATGGACGCCGACTTCTCCGGGTTCGCCACCTTGACCAGGTCGACCAGGCTGCCGTTCTCGTCGAACAGCTCCTCGGGTCGGTACGAGCGCAGCCACTCCTCCAGCATCGCCAGATGCTCGGGGTCCTGCTTCACCCCCGACAGCGGCACCTGGTGGGCACGCCAGGTGCCCTCCACCTGTTTTCCGTCGACGACATCGGGGCCGGTCCAGCCCTTCGGGGAGCGGAGGATGATCATCGGCCAGACGGGGCGGCTCTCGGGCACCTCTCCCCCGCTGCGGTAGGTCTGCTGGATCTCGGTGATCCGTCCGTACGCCGTGGCGAGCGCCTCGGCGAACCGGTAGTGCATGCCTGGCAGATCGTCGCCCTCGACCCACAGCACTTCGTATCCGTGTCCCTGGAACAGCTTCTCGACCTCGTCGTGTGGCTTGCGGGCCAGCACGGTCGGGGCAGCGATCTTGCCGCCGTTCAGATGCAGGATCGGCAGGACGGCGCCGTCGTGGGCCGGGTTGACGAACGAGATGCCCTTCCACGAGCCCTCGAGTGGACCGGTCTCCGCCTCGCCATCGCCCACGACCGCGATGGTCAGCAGGTCAGGGTTGTCGAACACGGAACCGAACGCATGGATCAGGGCGTAGCCGAGCTCGCCACCTTCGTGGATCGAGCCTGGCGTCGTCACCGACACATGGGAGGGGATGCCGCCGGGTGCCGAGAACTGTCGGAAGAACTGCAGCAGCCCGTCGGCGTCCTCGGTGATGTGAGGAAAGGCGTCGGTGTACGTACCTTCCATGTACGACGCGCCGACCAGCGACGGACCCCCATGACCGGGACCGGTGACGTACAGGCACTGCTAGCCGGTGAGCCGGATCAGCCGCGACACGTGCGCATAGATGAACGCCAGGCCAGGCGAGGTGCCC
>DAOOHL010000055.1:0-12974 GCA_035416185.1 Propionibacteriaceae bacterium
GGAGTTCTTCTCCCTCGTCCCGGACTTCATCTGGCGTGACCTCGGGCTGCCGGGGAACCCCGTACCGAGATCACTCCGCTGATCGGCATCGGAGTCTCGGTGTCAGGCGGCACATCGATGCCGACACCTCGGACCCGCTCACGCGCCCAGGCATGACCCCAGTCGCTCTATCTGGCACCGGAGACCGGCGACCTGCTCGGCGACCGGTCCACCCACCCGCTCGGATCGTTCACGTCGCGATCCAGAGAAGCCGGACGACCCCACGCCCATCCCCAGCCAGACCTACACACCAGCCCCGACCCGCCGCTGACGGTACGTGGCTCCCGTTGGCGTCCTCGTGATCCTCGATCCCGGGGGCCCGGTGGGATCCTTCGTGATCACCCAGCCTGGGGTTTCTCGGGTGTAGTTGCAGCGTTCGCAGAGGGCGGCGCCGTTCTCGTACGACGTCGCTCCCCCGTCGGTGTGACGGACCGTGTGATCGACGTGCCTTGCCGGCGCGTCACACCATGGGGTGACGCAGCGGTGGTCATCCCGGAGCAGCACCATCTGACGCAGATGGCCAGCGAAGCCGCGCTGAGCAGACTCCATCGCGACCAGGTCACCCGTGTCGGGATGGGTGTAGAGGCGCTGCAGCCAGACGCGAGCCTCAGGATCGGACACCCACGCCCTCGCGGCGGCGGTCGGCAGCATGCCATGACCGGGCAACCAGGCTGGCTCCTCGGTAGAGCGGGCTGGGTCACCGGTGCCGAGCAGGGCGCGGTCGGTCATCACGAGGTGGATCGCGACGGGCTGCGGTTCGCCGCTCGCCCTGCCTGCGAGAAGCTCGAGAGCGGTATCGGCGGCGACCTGGCCGGGAGTTCGATCGCCTGGGTCAACGTCGGTCAGGCCGCCGCAGACCTGGGCCGCGTGCCTTGCCAGAGCGGCATGGGCGCCGATCACCTGCTGGAGCGGACCCAGCACGGTCAGGTAGGCCATCCCGTTGGGCGCAGGGCGGACGGACACCCTGCGGCACGCGACCGCCGCCGCTATGCGTGCGACCACTGAAGCAGCGTCGAGCTCGGCCGAGATCCGCTTGGCCTGGGCTGCCACCTGACGAAGGGTCAGAGTTGGCAGCACCGCCGAGAGGCGCCGGTCGACCTCGGCGCGGTCGTCATGAGTCAGGCCGGACGTCTCAGCCAGAAGCTCCTGGGCGACACGTTCTGTGATGTCGCCGCGGAGGAAGTGAGACCAGGTCTCAGGCATCTCAGCCGGAAGGACTGCGGCCAGTGCTACCCGCCGATCACCCCACCAGGGCGACTCGCGGCGGGCCAGCCCGACCTCGGCACCTACCGACCGTACGGCGTCTGCCCGAGCCTTACGGTCATGACCCGCGGCCTCCTCACGCAAGGAGCGGAGCACATCAGTGGCCCGAGCCTGCAGCGCCGCCAAGGCATGCTTCAGCCGCTCGGCCTCAGCAATGATGTCGACAAGCGTGCCCTCGGTCTGCGCAGCAGGCTCCGGGCCACACCAGGGCGCGTGGTCGGCGCTGCCAGCACACGCAGGAATCAACTCTGCTCTGACGCAGTCTCGACGGAACGACTCCAGCACCGTCACCAAACCCCCGGGCTTGCCCAGGCAGGCCTCCCACGCGGGCGGCGCAGCGGTCATGCCGTCGGGGCCTTCCACGAGGAGCTCCAGGACTGTCATAGTATTAGTATAGTTGTTCGATTTCTCACGGTCAAGGACTTCCCCAGAGATCTCAGCCGGTCGCGCCGTGACCGGACCAATAACCACGAGCCAACCCGAGGTCGGACACGTAGGCTTCATGACTGCCATGAGCACCCCGGATCCAGACGCCCCTCGCGTCACCTCTCCCCCTCCACAGCTGGCCGACCCCCGTCGGACGGTCACGTGGCGTCGGGTGCCGACCCCGGTCAACCTGGTGGCCCTCGCCCTGCTCCTGGTCGGCTCCGTTGCTCAGGCCTTCGGTACGGTCGTGGCTGGGCAGCTGGCGGAGTCGCCGGCGTGGGACCTAGTTCGCATCCTGGCGCTGGTGGTGGTCGGCGGGTCTGCGCTCGACATGTTCGGCCGGTTCCTCTGGTTCGGTGAGATCGACCGGATCGAAGGTCGGCTGCGTCGCGACCTGCTGGATGCCGCCCTCAACCAGCCGCTCGCCGCCCTGGGCGAGCAGGCCGTGGGTGAGGTGCTTGACCGGGTCGACGACGACACCCGCGAGGTCGGCAACCTGCTGCGATGGCAGTCGTGGATGGTGCTGCGTGCGGCGTTCGGCGCCGTACCGATGTGGGTGATCGCAGGCCTGACCTGGTGGCCGGCTTGGCTGATGTTCCCCGTCTTCGCCGGGCTGACGTGGCTCGGGATGCGGTCGCTGCTGGCGCCCATCGCCGCGCGCAAGGTGATCGAGGAGGCCGCCTGGACCGACCACGCGGCCGCGCTGGAGGAGGGCATCGCGGGTCGGGACGATCTCCGTACGAGCCTCGGCCAGTCCTTCGCCATCCGACGCCTCGCGCAGCTCTCCGCCGCCGTCCACGCCGCGTTCCTCGACGTGATCCGTCTCGAGCGGAAGATCCTCCTGCGCGGCATCCTCGTGCTCAACTCGCTGCTCGCAGGCGTCGCCGTCCTCGGCGTGGTGATGGCCACTCGCGGCACCACCTCGGTCGCTCAGCTGGTCACGCTCTTCCTGATCACCGGAACCTTCGTCGGCGTGGTCGGCTTCGTCGCCGAGCAGTTGCCCGACATCCAGGCAGGGCTCGGAGCTGTCACCCGGCTGCGCCAGATGCTGGCACTGCCGTCCGAGCCGGTAGGTGGGCGCACGATCAAGGCGGCGAGCGTCGACATCAGGTTCAACCATGTCGACTTCGCCTACGACGAGGGCACCTTCGCGCTGCACGACATCGACTTGCACGTTCCCGCCGGGTTGACCCTCGCCCTGGTCGGCCGCTCCGGCTCAGGCAAGTCCACGCTGGCCTCCCTGCTCTCCCGTGCGGTCGACCCGCGACCGGGGACGGTGCTGATCGGTGGCGAGGACGTGCTCGACCTCGATCTGCACTCGTTGCGTCGCCAGGTGGGAGTGGTCACGCAGCGTACGGAGATCCTCGCCGGCACCCTCGCCGAGAACATCACGCTGTTCGCCGACCTGCCCCGCGAGCGCGTTGAGCAGGTGATCGACGAGCTGGGTCTGGCCGACTGGGTCGCCGGTCTGGGCGAGGGTCTGGATACCGTGCTCGGGCCAGGCGGTACGACGCTGTCGGCGGGTGAGGAGCAGCTCGTGGCGTTCGCCCGACTGCTGATCCGCGACGTCCACGTCGTCGTGCTCGACGAGGCCACGGCCCGAATGGACCCGCTGACGGAGTCGCGGGTCGTCGCAGCATCGGACAGGCTGTTGAGGGGCCGTACCGGTCTGCTCGTGGCCCATCGCCTCTCGACGATCGCCCGCGCTGACCTGGTGGCCGTGCTGTCTGCTGGTCGGCTCGTACAGTTCGGCCCGCGGGAGAGCCTGGCCGTCGAGAACGGCCCGTTCAGGGACCTGCTTCGCTCCGCCGGGAACGACCAGATCGACGCCGCCATAAGGCAGCCCGCTGAGGTCGACACAGCGGCGAATGCTCCCCTCCCGTCCGTCGAGCCCGGAGCTGAGTCGGCCGTCAGCGGGACCACGAGCGACGCCGTCGGCTCGGCGCGACGCCGCCGGGCTGTCCTGGAGCGGCCACCGACCGGGAACGGCCCGTCGCTGGCGCGGGGCATGCTGTCCGTGCTGACCGTGCGGCCGAGCTGGGGCCTGCTGTCGATCGGCATGTTCCTCGGTATGTCGCTGACCGGCGCGGCCGGGGCGCTGACGGGTTTCGCCTGGGGTCACACCGTCGCCCGCGTCGGCAGCGGCGAGGACCCCTGGTGGTGGCTGCTGGCGGTCGTCGTCATGGTGATGTCAGGACCGCTGCTGCTGGCCGAGGCGATCTCCCGCTACCCGCGCTGGTGGGTCGAGGTGCTGCTACGGGTGCGCATGTCGGTGCTGGTAGGTCAGACGGCCCAGCACCGCCTCGAGAAGGTGCCTGCCGGCGAGGTGGTCGCCCGAGCCATGGACTCCGACCGCTACGCCCGCTATGCCGACCGCTGGGTCGACCTGGTCAATGGCTTGATTGTGGTCGCGATCACCGCGATCGCCGCGTCCACGCCGCTGGCGGGGCTCGTGCTGCTCGGCGTCGTCGTGTCGGCCACGATCGCATCGGCCATCGGGCGCCCGATTGCTGGCCGGACGGCGACCACCGCCTCCGCCATGCGGGCCGGCTTCGGCCGCGCGCTGGTGTCGACCCTGGAATGCGCCCGTACGGTCAAGCTTGCCGGGCGTACCCCCGAGCTCCACCGCCATCTCGAGCGGGTGGACTCGGGCCGGATCGACGCGGCCGTCCGGGAGCACCATGTGCAGGCGGTGCTCGACTCGGTGCCGGTGATCATGATCAAGATCGGGGTGGTCGTGGTCTGGTCGGCGGTGGTGGCTGGCCAGTGGGGGCTCGCGACCGCGCTGCTCGTGGTCAACGCGCTCGCAGGGTTCGAATGGTTTGGCCGGGTGGCCGGTGCTGTCGTCACCGAGGCGCCGGGCACCCGCTCGTGGCAGGTCGCGACGAGCCAGATGGCTGGCGGTGTCGACCTGATGACGCTGCCCGCGGGGGTCGATCTGGAGACCGGCGCAGCCCCGCCGCCACCCGAGGTGCAGCGGGTCCCGCTGGACAGGCTCGTCGTCGACGACGTGACCGCGATCCACGAGGACGGCACCGTCGGAGTCGAGAACGTCTCGATGACCATCTCCCGCGGCGAGCTCGTGCTGCTGCTCGGCCAGGTGGGGTCGGGGAAGTCGAGCCTGCTGCGCACGCTTGCCGGACTGATCGACTACGAGGGGCGCGTGCTGTGGAACGGCCAGGTGGTCGGCGACGCCGAGCTGTTCATGCGCCCGGGTCAGGTCGCCTACGTGGCCCAGGTGCCCCGCGTGATGTCCGGCACCTTCGCCGACAACGTGCAGCTCGGGTTCAGCCGCGCCTTCGATGCGCCCGTCTCCGACGCCCGGTTGGCCATCGACGTCACCGACGCTGGCGGTGAGAGCGCTCTGGTCGGGCACCGTGGAGTCCGGCTCTCCGGTGGCCAGGTGCAGCGGCTGGCGCTCGCCCGCGCTCTCGCCGCGGATGCCGAGCTGCTACTGGCCGATGACGTGTCGAGCGCGCTGGATGCCCGTACGGAGCTCGAGCTGTGGGACGCCCTCCGAGCCCGGTCCGCCACGGTCGTGGGTGCCACCTCCAAACGGGCTGCCCTGGCCCGGGCCGACAGAGTGCTGGTGCTGGTCGACGGTCGCGTCGTCGCCGAAGGGCCCTGGTCTGCCCTGGAAGCCGACTGGTCACACCTGGCTGGCTGAGTGCTGCGCATCGCTGACGGACCTGCGACTGGTTGGATGGCCCCGTGGTGAACTCGGCGTTCCTCGACGACCTCGCCCGTCGCGGCTGGACCTATGTGGAGCGGCCCAGCCTCGATGCTGTGGCCGGGCTCAACTGTCCACCGTTCGGGCAGGGCTACCAGCGCTTGGTCATCGACCAGGTGCTCGGCACGTCAGGGCTGGGCGTGCCCTTCCAGGCACTTCGGTACGGCAAGGACCAGTCCACCGACTACGCCCGCGTCGTGCTGCTCCGGCTCCGGCAGCCCATGCCGCCGGTGTTCATCAGCCTGCCGGCCCACCCACGTCCCGGGATCCAGGGGCTCAGCATCCCGAACCGGGCTGGTCTCCTCGTGGTCTCCCCCGTACCCGAGTTCGCCGAGGCCGTGCTCGAGGTGACGCTGCCGCTGCTCGTGCGATGGGCCAAGCAGTACCCGATCAACCTGTCGATCGACGGGGACTCGTTGGTCTCGACCGGTGCCCCGATCGCACCTGACCGGCTGAACGCCTACGTCGAGGAACTCGACGACATCGCGGCAGCGATCAACTCCGCCCCCAGCCTGCGCCCGTACACCGCCGCCAAACCCAAGGGGATGTCGTTCTACCAACGCCCCAGCTGGGTCTACCGCGAGCGGGACGACTCGATCCTGGCCGGTGCCCTGCTCACGACGGTCGGTACGGGTCATCGAGCTGTGCACGTGGTCGACATTCCCGAGCGTGGCCTGTGGTTCACCGGGTTCCTCCACGCCTACGAGACGACCAGTTCCACCGCCGACGGTTACTCCTCGACCACGACCAACCAGGACCCGACAGGTCAGATCCTGCTGCCGTTCCGGTTCGGCTCGATCGCCAACGGCTGGCGAGGGTTCGGCGACCGGCTGGCGTTCTTCGGCGAGGGGATCTCGGACTACAACTTCTCCTCGCCCGACCCCGCCTTCGCCACGGCGGTCGTGGAGAGCACGCGCAGCTTCCTCGCCACCGCCTACCTACCGAAGTTCGCCATCGAGGGATCACGGGTCCACATGCGGGCGGCATCGTCGGACCCGTCCGAGTACGAACGGCTGGCCTGGACCTTCGCGGAGTGGTTCTCCCTGATCCCCGACAACATCTGGCAGCAGTACGGGCTGCAGTCCAGCCCCGTACCACGCTCCCTGCGCTGAGCGGCTACTCCCCCGGCTGGCGTACGCCCACCGTGAGGAGCAGGTTCGCGTACAGGCGCTGGTCACCCGTGGCGACCACACAACACAGGTCGTCGGACTTGGCGAGGTCGTAGAAGTCCCAGCGCATGACGCCGCGGAACGGCACCTCAGGCAGGATCGCCTTGAAGTCGTCGTGCGCGGGGATCTCGACCTGCGCGGCGTCCGGGGCGGGCACCATGACGGCGGCCGCCTCGATCGGGATGGTGCGCTTCAGCACCTCGAGCACGTCGTTGACGGTCAGCAGCCCAGGGGCGAGGTTGAGCGCGATCCGCTCGGCCCGCTTCGACACCCAGACACCGTGCGGGTAGTTCGAGTCAGCGAGCAGGATCGTCGCCCCATGCCCCGCCGCCGCGAGCACCCGGAGCAGCTCCGGGTGCAGCATCGGCCCGTACAACATCAGAGGTCGCCCAACACGTCGCCGCACAGGTGGACCTTGATGCCCATGGCGTCGAACATGGCGGCCTTCGCGATGGTGGCCTTGTCGGCGGTCTCGGCGTCGGGGGCGTAGACCACGTTGAGGTGGTTGGCCTTGTGGCGGGCCATCAGCTGGTCGCGCGAGACGCCGTGCAGGATGCCGTTCATGATCGGCCACTCCTTGTTCGTCGACTCGAGCCGACGGGTGACCTCGGCCTCCGGCATCTCGATGCAGGTGCCGCGGCCGAGGTCAACGTGCAACTCGCCGCCCTCGAGGAACACCCGCGACCAGACGAACTCGCCCGGCTTCGAGACGCCGGACAGGGTGCCGCCGCCGAGGGGGAAGAAGTAGTACGACTGGCGGTAGCTGTGCGAGTTCTCGTAGCCACCCAGGTGCGAAGCGGGTACGGAGCCCGAGATCTCGAGCACCCAGACGAAGTCGCCCTCCCACTCGTCGCCCCAGCGCACGTCATGGAGCGTGGTCGACGGGTCCAGGCCCATCGCGGTCCACACCCGGTTGGTCACCAGCGCGTCGACGGCCACGCCCTCGTCGACCTCGTTGAAGTGCGGCAGCGCCTTGCCCTCGTAGAGCACGCGCTTGCCGTCGCGGGAACGTACGGGCGGGCGGTTCGGGTCGTTCAGCAGTCCCTCGGCGAGGTCGGAGGCGGGGACGATGTCCTTGAGCCCCTGCTGGTACTGGATGCCCACCGCGTCGGCGCCAAAGTCGTCGGAGATGCGCAGCGCCGCGGCGTACATCTTCAGCTGCCAGGTGAGCTGCTCGTCAGTCAGGCACTCCTTCCAGTCGCCCTGGTTGTCGACGTGGAAGGTCATGCCCGCGTTGTCGAGCCAGGTACGGATCTCCGCGGCCTCCTCGTCGGTCACCTTGAGCATCTCTGCGTACAGTGCCGACTGCGACAGCCGCTCCTTGTAGATGCCGGTCGGGTTGAGCAGCTCGTCGTCGAAGATCGCGTTGTACATGCCCATGCAGCCCTCGTCGAACACTGCGAGGATGGCCTTGTCCTGCTTCAGCTGCACAGCCAGGGCCTCGCCGAGCTCCTTCTCGGGCGAGTCGGGCAGCGCCGGCAGGTCCCGTACGTGGGAGATGTCGTGGACGATCTCGCCCGTCTCCAGCCAGGTCGCGAGCTGAGACTTCGCCCAGTCGTCCGTGAAGTCCTTGCTCCACAGGGCCGAGTGCTTGATCCCCGCCTTGGTCATCGAGCCGGTCAGGTTCAGCAGGCCGACCAGACCCGGGAAGTCACCAGCGAAGTTCGCCACGACGAGGATCGGGCCCTGGTGGTCGCGCAGCCCGGCGAGCACGTGATGGGAGTACTGCCAGACCGCCTCAACGACCACGAGCGGCGCACCAGCCGGGATGGTGGCGAAGATGTCCATGCCCTTGCGCTGGTTGTCGATGAAGCCGTGACCAGTCTCGGGGTCGACGCCATGGGCGCGCTTGACCTGCCAGCCCTGCTCCTCGACCGCGGCCGCGAACTGCCCCTCGACGACCTGCTGCATGTCCCAGGTCTTGAGGTTGGTCGTCAACCGCAGGTCACCGCTCGCGACGGTGTAGACGGTCTTCGGCTCGGCTGCCGGGCGCTGCTTGGGTGTCGGCACTGCGTAGGTGGTCATCATCTCTGGTACTCCTCATCTATCAACGGGAATGTGGTGGTGAAGGTCTCTTCGTCGTCGGTCATCACGGTCGGCAGCACCTCGCGACGGCCCGGGCCGAGGTGGCCTGAGATGCGATCCACGAGCAGCTCAGCCGACCGCTTGCCAAGCTCGCGAGCGGGGAGATGGGTCACGATCATCCCACGCGGGATGTAGAGCCGGGCGGCAAGCTCGCCCAACGACGCGACCCGGATCGCCTCGGGGTCGGTGCCCGTACGGAACAGGTACCGCATCGCCCCCACGGCCAGACGGTTGTTGGCAGCGAAGACCGCATCGACGGGTTCCGCCAGCGCCATCAGGGCCGCCATGCCCTGCTCGCCGGTCTCGATCGTGTACGAGCCCCGTACCAGCAGGTCGTCGCTCGGGTACTCCCCGGTGGCCGCCCGGACCGCCTCGCGCCACCCCTCCACGCGGAGATCTGCTGTCATCACGCCTTCGGGACCGGACAGGCAGCCCACTCGGCGATGCCCCAACCGGAGCAGCTCCTCGGTGGCCGACATTCCGCCCGACACGTTGTCGGCGACGACGGTGTCGACATCGAACTGGGGCGCGTCACGGTCGACGCAGACCACGGGAACGTTCCGGCTCAACGCGACCGACAGGTCCGTACGGGGGCCCGTCGGCGCCACAATCAGTCCGGCGACGGGCTCCGAGACGGCCACGCGGATGAACTCAGCCTCGATCTGTGGGTCGTCGTCGGTGTTGCACAGCATCACCCACAGTCCCGCCGCGCGAGCGACGTCGGTGACGGCGCGAACCATGGTGGTGAAGAACGGGTTCTCCACGTCCGGGATCAGCATCGCCACGATCTCCGACTGCTGAGTCCGGAGCCGGCGGGCATTGCGGTTCGGCACGAACCCGAGGTCGCTGGCGGCGGTCCGGACCGCACTCACCTTCGCCTCGGAGACGGGCTGCCCGTTGAACACCCGGGAGACCGTGGCCGGCGAGACACCAGCGCGCGCCGCAACGTCGTAGATGGTCGTCACGAGGTGGCTCCGAACCAGGGCTCCATCGCCAGGTAGGCCGCCACAAACCGCTCCTGATGCTCACGGTGGCGCACAGCAGCAGCGGTCGGCAGAAACTCAGCTTCGATCGTCGACAGCCCTGACGCCTGCCCGAACTCGAGGGCCCCCAGCCCGACGAGTCCGGTCGCAGCCACGCCGAGGCTCGTGGCCCCAGCGGTGACCGAGCGCCGCCGTACGGGCCTGTCCCAGATATCGGCAAGCAGGGCCAGCCAGCCGTCACTGTCCGAGCCACCGCCCACCACGTCGACGGGCTCACCGGGGCGCACCAGCGGCTCCATGCACAGCGCAAGACCGTACCCCACCCCCTCGAGCACCGCGCGGGCAAGCTCGGCGCGCCCGTGCGTACGGCGAAGACCCGCCATCACGCCTGAGGCGTGCGGGTTCCACCAGGGCGAGCGTTCGCCGGTGAGGTACGGGAGGAAGAACAGCCCGGTGCCGGCGGCATGGGTGCCCAGACCTTCGGCGACCAGGTCCTTGATCGCCATGTCTGGCGCGATCGAGTCACGGAGCCACTCGAGGGTGCCCGCACCGGCCTGCGTGGTGGCCGTCGGGACGTACAGGTCGGGGATGACGTGGGCGAGGGTGAAGGAGCGCTGGAGCGGGTCGAGCACCGGGGCGGAGGTCGTACGGGAGTACCAGGCCGACGTGCCGAGACAGACGTAGCCGGGGTCGCCGGGGACCACGCAGCCGGCGCCCGCGGCAGCCATGGGGCCGTCGCCGCCGCCAGCGATGACCTGAGTGGCGGTGGTCAGGCCCAGCTCGTCGGCAGCCTTGCGGGTCAGGTTGCCCAGCACGCTCGTGCTCGGTACGACAAGGGGCATCAGCCTCGACTCGACACCCGCCGCCGCGATCAGCTCGTCGGACCAGGTGTTCGCGGCCAGGTCGTAGGCCGCAGTCGAGGAGGCATCGGTGACGTCGGTGGCGATGATGCCGGTGAGCCGGGCGTTGATCGCGTCCTTGTGGCCGACAGCGCGGTAGGTGCGCGCCATCACGTCAGGTTCGTGCTCGGCGAGCCACATCAGCTTGGGCAGGTTGTAGGTGGCGGCGAGCCGGTTGCCGGTGATGGCGTAGCCAGTCTCATCGCCGACGGTCGCCCGAAGACGTTCGGCCTGGGCGGCGGCGCGCTGGTCGGACCAGATCATGGCGGGCCGCAGCACCTCACCCGAGGCGTCGAGGCAGACCACCGCCATCATGGTGCCCCCGACGCAGATACCGGCGATGGCTTCGGGGGCGGTGTGCGAGTCGGCCAGCAGCCGACGGGTGCTGGTGACAACGGCGCGCCACCAGAGCTCTGGGTCCTGTTCGCTCTCGGTGCCGGGGCCGTACGAGGTGGGGTACGACTCCGTCACCGACGCCACGAGGGTGCCGTCGAGGGCGTACAAGGAAGCCTTGTCACCCGACGTTCCCAGGTCGTGGGCGATCAGCACGGTCTCCTCCTCGGGTGAGAGTGGGGTGCGCCGGGCCCCCGGGTGTGTCGAAGGGCCCGGCGCACATCTGTGTCACTGGTACAGAACGGCCTGGATCTTCGGGTCGTTGATGTTGGTCTTGTCGTACCAGTAGAAGCCAGTGTCCACGGTCTTGGGCAGCGTCTCCTTGTTGATCGCCTTGAGAGCGGCCTTCACGGTCTCGGCGCCCATGCCAACCGGGTTCTGGGTGATCGCGCCAGCCATCAGGCCGGAGTTGATCGCGTCGATCTGCGCCTTGCCGGAGTCGAAGCCCACGATCACCAGACCGGTCTTCTTGGACTCCTGCACGCCCTTGACGACGCCGATCGCCGAGCCCTCGTTGGAGCCGAAGATGCCCTTGAGGTCAGGGTTGGCGGCGATGATCGACTTGGCAATGTCAGCCGACTTGGCCTGGTCGCCGTCACCGTACTGCGGAGCGAGCACGGTCACGCCGGGGCAGTTGGCCTTCATGCCCTCGAGGAAGCCGTCGCGACGGTCCGTACCGGACTTCGAGGTCTGGTCGTGTACGACGACGCCGACCTTGCCCGAGGTGCCGACGAGCTTGCACATCTGCTTGGCGCCCTCAGCGGCGGCCGCCTTGTTGTCAGTCGAGGCGGTGGTGACGGGAATGTCGGAGTCGACACCGGAGTCGAACGCGACCAGCGGAATCCCCTGGCTCTTGATCTGGGCGAGCTGGCCGGCGGCGGCCTTGCTGTCGAGCGCGGCGAAGGCGATGGCGTTGGGCTTCTTGGCGATCGCGTTGGTCAGCATGGTGATCTGAGCCTCGACCTCCTTCTCGCTGGCCGGGCCCTCGAAGGTGACCTTGACGCCCTGCTTGGCGGCCTCGTCCTCGGCGCCCTTCTTGACGGCCTGCCAGAACTGGTGCTGGAAGCCCTTCGAGATGATGGCGATGTACTTCTGGCCGCCGGCGCTGCTGGCCGGGGCGCTGGCCGCCGCCGAGCCGGAGCCGGCTGGCGCTGCGGAGGTGGTGCCGGTGTTACCGGTCGAGCAGGCCGAGAATGCCAGCGCGGCTGCGATGCCGATGGCTGCCAGGCCCTTGGTCGTGGTCTTCATGGTTGTCCTTTCTTGAAGGGTCTTCTGTGAGGGAGCGTGGGGTCAGTGGACCGCTTCGCGGCGAGCGCGGAGCTGGTCGGCGTACACGGCGAGCAGGATCACGACGCCCAGGATGACGTTCTGCCACTCCTGCGGCACCGAGATGATCTGCAGGCCGTTGTTGAGGACGGAGATGATCAGGGCGCCGATGACGGTGCCGAGGATCGATCCCTTGCCGCCCGAGAGCGACGTACCGCCGATGACCACTGCGGCGATCGCCTGAAGCTCGTAGCCCGCACCGGTCGCGGGTTGGGCGGAACCCAAGCGGGCGGAGATCATGACGCCAGCGAGGCCGGTGAACAGTCCCGCGACGGCGTAGATGATGATCAGCCACTTGGTGACATTGATGCCCGAGAGTTTGGTCGCCTCCTCGTTGGAGCCGATCGCGAAGTTGTAGCGGCCCAGCACCGTGCGGGAGAGCAGCACCCACGCGATCACTGCCGCGATCGCGAACACGATGATGGCGTTGGGGAAGTTGCGCGGCAGCGGCACCCCGGGCAGGAAGTTGTCGTCGATCAGCGAGCCGGTCGAGATGTTGACGTAGCCGCTGGCCGGGTCGAAGTAGATCGGCTTCTTGTCGGACACCACGAGGGCGAGCCCCTGGCAGACGAGCATCATCGCCAGCGTCGCGATGAACGGCGGCAGCTTGAGCAGGGTGACGTTGACACCGTTGACCATGCCGATCAGGCCACCGAAGGCG
>DAOOHL010000056.1:0-12759 GCA_035416185.1 Propionibacteriaceae bacterium
GATCGGGGTGACCACCGCGACGTCAGCGTCGGCGGCGTTGGTGTCGTCCCAGCTACCACCCATCCCTACCTCGAGCACCATCACGTCGACCGGAGCATCAGCGAAGATCGCGAAAGCCAGGCCGGTCAGCACCTCGAAGAACGTCATCGCGACGCCCTCGATCGCCTGGTCGTCGACCATCTGCACGTACGGGGCAATGTCGGCGTACGCCTCGTCGAACCGCCCCTGGCTGACCGGCTCGCCGTCGATGCAGATGCGTTCGGTCAGGTCAGTCAGGTGGGGGGACGCATAACGGCCGGTACGGAGCCCCTGCGCGCGCAGCAAGGCGTCGACGATAATCGCCGTCGAGCCCTTCCCGTTCGTGCCGGTGAGCTGGATGACGGGACAGCTGCGCTGGGGATCCCCGAGGAGCTCGACGAGCGCCTGGATGCGGGCGAGGGAAGGGGCGATCTGTTGTTCGGGCCAGCGTCGGTTCAGCTCGGAGACGATCTCGGCATGTGTGCTCATGATGCGCCCGAGCATAGGCGACCGGGCAGGGGCGCTCCCACGAGCCGATGATTGAAGCGTCAACCTCCTTGGCTTGCCGGTAGAATGCCCGCATGACCGCCACGACCGCGCCCGCCGCTGGCGCCCTGGCACCTGAAACCGAACGCCGCGACCTCATTCTCGGCTGGATCGGTCTCGCGGCGCGCCTGATCCTCGGCGTCGTCCTGATCTGGGCCGGCGGCGCGAAGCTGCCCAACCTCGAAGAGTCGGTCCTGGCCGTTCGGGCGTACAAGATTCTTCCGTACGACGCGACGGCCGCTGTGGGCTACGGGCTCCCGATCGTCGAGGTGATCGTCGGCATCCTGCTGGTGATTGGCCTGTTCACCCGCGTGGTTGGAGCGATCGGCGCCCTGCTGATGGCGGCGTTCATCGTCGGCATCTCCTGGGCCTGGGCACACGGCTACGCGATCGACTGCGGCTGCTTCGGTGGCGGTGGCCAGATCGCGTGGGAGGAGGCGCAGGCGAAGTACCCGTGGGAGATCGCCCGCGACATCGGGCTCTTCCTCTGTGGCGCGTTCCTGGTCTGGCGACCAAGGACCCCGTACTCCGTCGATGCGTGGCTGTTCCGGCCGGTGAGCATCGACGACCTTGACCTGACCGATGGCGATCTCGCCGACGACTCCGAGGAGACCCCTGCATGAGTAACCAGTCCCGCCGCGAGGCCCTCCGCGCTCAGCAGCTGGCTCAGGCTGAGGCTGCCCGCAGGAAGCGCGTCATGACCGTCGTGGCGATCGTCACCGCGGTCGTGGTGCTGGTCGGTGGTGGCGGCCTGCTGATCTACCTGAACCGCGACTCGATCTCCCCCAGCGGCGGTACGGCGGCGATGGTTCCTCCGAACGCCAACGCCGACCAGTCTGGGATTATCGTCAACCCTGGCAAGGCCAAGCCTGGTGCGCCGGTCGTGGTGGTCTACCAGGACTACCAGTGCCCCTGGTGCAAGACGTTCGACCTGGCGCTTGGCCCGAAGCTGCTCGCCAAGGCTGAGGCGGGCGAGATCACGCTCGAGTACCACACGATGACCTTCCTTGACTCGAACCTGCGCAACGACGCCTCGACCCGGGCTGGTATCGCCGCGGCTTGCGCCGATGTGGTCGGCGCCTACGCCGCGTACCACGACGTCATCTACGCCAACCAGCCCCAGAGCGAGGGCATCGGCTACTCCGACCAGAACCTGCGCAACGCCTTCGCTGCTCAGGCAGGCATCACCGGCGACAAGCTGGTCCAGTTCCAGCGCTGCTACGACAGCAAGGCCACGGCTGCCTTCGTGAAGGGCACCAACGAGAAGGCTGGCCGCGCAGGCGTCACGGGCACGCCGACGTACTTCCTGAACGGAAAGGACGTCACCAAGCAGCTCAACTACCAGGACCCGTCGTCGCTCGACCGGGTGCTGGCCACCGCCTGATCCTGCTGTCGGTCGGCGGATCGGCT
Source organism: Propionibacteriaceae bacterium (assembly GCA_035416185.1). Classification (GTDB taxonomy): domain Bacteria; phylum Actinomycetota; class Actinomycetes; order Propionibacteriales; family Propionibacteriaceae; genus JBHAES01. Next base: position 1,975 of record DAOOHL010000056.1, read on the forward strand.
GACGGTCCGCCGAACCGAATCCGGTTCGTGATGCCTCGGCCGAGTCCGTAGAATCCGGCGCATGACCTCAGTGAACGCTCCGTCCTCGTCCGCGTCGGCTCATGCCGGGCGCGGCGTACCGGAGCGCCCCGCGCTGGAGGGGCTGGAGGACGTCTGGGCGGGCTCGTGGCGGGAGCAGGGCACGTACGACTTCACCCGGCCACAGACCCGCGCCGACGTGTTCTCGATCGACACCCCGCCACCCACCGTGTCCGGGTCGTTGCACGTCGGGCACGTCTTCTCGTACACCCACACCGACGTGATCGCTCGCTACCAGCGGATGCGCGGCAAGCAGGTGTTCTACCCGATGGGCTGGGACGACAACGGCCTGCCGACCGAGCGTCGAGTGCAGAACTACTACGGCGTACGGTGCGACCCCTCGCTGCCGTACGAGCCTGACTTCACTCCCCCGGCCAACCCGGACCCGAAGAAGCAGGTGCCGATCTCGCGGCAGAACTTCATCGAGCTGTGTCTCGAGCTGACCCAGATCGACGAGAAGGCGTTCGAGGACCTGTGGCGGCACCTCGGCCTGTCGGTGGACTGGAGCCTGCTGTACCAGACCATCTCGCCCGAGTCGATCACGGTGGCGCAGCGGGCTTTCCTGCGGAACCGCGAGCGGGGCGAAGCGTACCTCTCGTACGCCCCGACCCTCTGGGACACGACCTTCCAGACCGCCGTGGCGCAGGCGGAGCTCGAGGCTCGGGAGTACCCCGGGGCGTACTACCGGGTCGCCTTCCATCGCCCCGACGGCACGCCGGTGTTCATCGAGACCACCCGGCCTGAGCTGTTGGTGAGCGTCTGCGCCCTGATCGCGCACCCAGACGACGAGCGCTACCAGTCGCTGTTCGGGACGACGGTGACCTCGCCCGTGTTCGGCGTGGAGATTCCCGTGCTCGCCCACCCTGCCGCCGAGCCCGACAAAGGCGCCGGCATCGCAATGTGCTGCACCTTCGGTGACCTCACCGACGTGATCTGGTGGCGGGAGCTGCAGCTGCCCACCCGTACGGTGATTGGCCGCGACGGGCGCCTGGTGTCCGAGACCCCCGAGTGGATCGTGAACGTGGCGGCGTACGACCAGCTCGCCGGCAAGACCACCTTCTCGGCGCGTGAGGCGACCGTGGCGATGCTGCGTGAGGCCGGCGACCTGGACGGCGAGCCGAAGCCGACCACTCGCATGACGAACTTCTTCGAGAAGGGCGACCGCCCGCTCGAGATCGTGGCGACGCGGCAGTGGTACATCCGCAACGGTGGCCGCGACGAGTCGCTGAAGCAGGCGCTTCTCGCCCGGGGCAATGAGCTGAAGTGGTCGCCGGAGCACATGCGACACCGGTACGAGAACTGGGTGGGCGGCCTGAACGGCGACTGGCTGATCTCGCGGCAGCGGTTCTTCGGCGTGCCGTTCCCGGTCTGGTACCCCCTCGACGCCGACGGCGAGCCCGACTACGACCACCCGATCACGCCACGCGAGGACCAGCTGCCGGTCGACCCGATGACCCAGACTGCTCCTGGCTACGACGAGTCCCAGCGTGGGTTGCCGGGTGGGTTCGCCCCCGATCCAGACGTCATGGACACCTGGGCAACATCGTCGCTGACCCCGCACATCGCCTGCGGCTGGGAGCGTGACCCCGAGCTGTTCGAGCTCACCTTCCCGATGGACATGGCCCCGCAGGCCCACGACATCATCCGTACGTGGCTGTTCTCTCGCGTCGTCCGGGCGAACTTCGAGAACCACTCGCTGCCCTGGGCGCGGGCGACGGTGTCGGGCTTCGTGACCGATCCGGACCGCAAGAAGATGTCGAAGTCCAAGGGCAACGTGGTGGTGCCGACGGAGATCCTCGAGAAGTATGGCGCCGACGCCGTCCGCTGGCGTGCCGCGATGGCCCGGCCTGGCAGCGACTCCCCCTTCGACGAGACCCAGATGAAGGTGGGCCGGCGCCTCGCGATGAAGGTGCTCAACGCGTCGAAGTTCGTGCTCGGCATGGCCGACGCTCCCGAGACGTTCGACGTGTCCGGCACGGTCACCGAGCCCGTCGACCTGGCACTGCTGGCCGCATTGGCTGACGTCGTGCGGAAGGCGACGGCCGGGTTCGAGGCGTACGAGTACACCGACGCCCTCGAGGCGACCGAGCGGTTCTTCTGGTCGTTCTGCGACGACTACCTGGAGCTCGTGAAGGAGCGGGCGTACGGGGACCCTGCCGATCCGGCGACCCGCTCCGCGCGGACCGCTCTGGGGGTGGCGCTCGACGTGCAGCTGCGGCTGTTCGCACCGTTCCTGCCGTTCGTGACCGAAGAGGTCTGGTCGTGGACCCACGCCGGGTCGATCCACCATGCGGTCTGGCCGACGTGTGACGAACTGCCAGCAGGCGACCCCGCCCTGCTCGCGGACGTGGCCGAGGCGCTGATCGCGGTCCGCGGCGCGAAGTCACAGGCGAAGGTGTCGATGAAGACGGAGGCGTCCACCGCCGACTTCACCGGACCAGCAGACCAGCTGAAGCGGCTCCGTACGTTCGAGCGCGACCTGCGGGCAGTCGGCCGCATGACCGGCGACGTGACGTGGACCCCCGCCGACAGCCCACTGACGGTCGAACTGACCCTGGTCCCAGCGGAGTCCTGACACCGACCGCATCCGCGAGCGCAGACACCTGCTGTTGCTTGGTGATACGCACAGCCCCGGGCAACGCCTATATCGGCCTGCCCGGGGCTGTGGGTATCGCAAAACTACGCTTCCGCCACGGAGCGCGGCACGACATTGGTCCTTCGACCGGCCCGCTCACAGCGACAGACCTTAGACCTCACCCTGTCGCGGTGGGCGACAGCCGCACACCGGGATTGAGGGCGCCGAGGATCAGTCGTTCCTCGACATGATGTGGCAGTCGCTGACGCGAGTGCTTGACGGCGGCACGATGGCTGGCGACAGAGGTCGTGGTCGTCGCCGCCGGCGTCTGACCCCGATTCAGGAGCCGACCTCTGGGTCAGTCCATCGGGTACAGGCTCGCGCCGCCGTCGGCGAGGATCACGGACCCGGTCAGGTAGCGCGACAGGTCGCTGACCGCGTAGGCGAACGTGTCGGCGACGGAGTCGATGGTCTGCAGCTCACCCAACGGGATCGCCCGGGAGGCACGAGCGCGGTAGTCGGGTTCGGTGTCCCACTGCTTCTGCGCCATCCCGGACGCCACGATGCCGGGGGCGATGATGTTGGCCCGGATCCCGTACGGGGCGAGGTCGCGCGCGAAGCTCTTCGCGTACGCCACGAGCGCCGCCTTCGACGCGCGGTACGACGCGATCCCTGGCCATGGCACTTCGGCCACCCAGGAGGCGGTGAACAGCAGCAGGCCTGGCGTCTCGGTGGCGATCCACCGGCGGCTCGCCGCCTGGGCCAGCGACACGGCGGCGAAGACGTTCGTCTCGAAGGTTCGGAGTATGTCACCGGGGGTCTCCTCGAGCAGAGGGGAGCTCACCACCATGCCGGCGTGGAGACAGACGGTGTCGGGCATGGCTCCCGCCGATGCGGTCGCCTCCTTGAGGATCCGCTCAGCATCCCCTGCCACGCCAGCGTCGCCTCGAACGTAGGCGAAGCGGGAGCCGGACGGAGCTTCGGGCTGCACGTCGTTGACGACCATCGTGGCGCCGAGGTCTGCCAGTCGGGTGACAATGCCCGAGCCGAGGGCGCCGAGTCCGCCGGTGACGAGTACCGTACGGCCGGAAAGATCGAGCGAGGTCATGCCCGTACGGGACCACGCCCCCTCTCGTGCGTCAAGCGGCGCCGCTCATCGACGTGACTCTGCACGTTCGTCATCACCGACTGCACGAATGCCCACCCCCCCGTGTCAGCCAGGAAGAACGCGCACCACGAACTCCTCCCCCACGCCCAGCCACGTCACTAGGGTGAAATCGTCCGGCGCTGCTGCCGGTGACCGGGGAGGTGCAGATGCGAAGGCTTGAGGCTGACGTGGTCGTCGTGGGCGGCGGTTCCACTGGCGCCGGGGTCGTCCGCGACGTGGCGATGCGCGGCTACCGCGCGGTGCTGGTCGACCGGGTTGATCTGGCCCAGGGCACCTCGGGTCGTTTCCATGGCCTGCTGCACTCCGGTGGACGCTACGTGGTGAGCGACCCCCACTCGGCCACAGAGTGCGCCGATGAGAACGCGATCCTGACCCGGATCCAGGCCAACTCGATCGAGAAGACCGGCGGCCTGTTCGTCGTCACCCCAGTCGATGACCCGACCTACGCGGAAGGCTTCCTCGCTGCCTGCCAGGCGACCGGCGTCCCGGCTTCGGAGATCTCCGTCGCCGCCGCGCTGAAGCGCGAGCCGCGGCTCAATCCTGGCATCACGAGGGCGTTCGAGGTGCTCGACGGCTCGGTCGACGGCTGGCAGCTGGTCTGGGGAGCGGCCGCATCGGCGAAGGAGTACGGCGCCGAGATCCTCACCTACCACCGCGTCACCCGGATCGAGCGGCAGGGCGACACCGTCTCGGCCGTCATCTGCACCGACGACAAGACCGGCGAGGAGGTACAGATCGGCTGCAGCTTCGTGATCAACTGCGCGGGTGCCTGGGCTGGTCAGATCGCCCACATGGCCGACTGCCCCGACGTCCAGGTCGTGCCGGGCCGCGGCATCATGATCGCGATGAACCACCGGCTCGTGAACACGGTGGTCAACCGCTGCATCCATCCCCACGACGGCGACATCCTCGTCCCTGTCCACACGGTCTGCGTGATCGGCACGACCGACGTCAAGGCACCCGATCCTGACAAACTGCCGATCCCCCGCGAGGAGGTGCAGCAGATGCTCGACGCGGGCGAGGTGCTCGTCCCTGGCTTCCGTGAGTCGCGGGCGATCCACGCCTGGTCGGGTGCGCGCCCGCTGGTGAAGGACTCCCGCGTCGGTGCTGGCGACACCCGCCACATGAGCCGCGGCATGAGCATCCTCGACCACTCCGAGCGCGATGGCTTGAAGGGCATGCTGACGATCTCGGGCGGCAAGCTGACGACGTACCGGCTGATGGCTGAGCGCATCGTCGACGCCATGGAGGACCAGCTCGGTACGAAGAACGCCTGCCGGACTGCCGAGGAGAACTGCCCTGACTCGCTGACCGGTCAGCCGAACAACGGCCACAACTACGTCGTCACCCACCGCCTCCACGATCGCGAGAAGGACCGCCTCCACGACCAGATCATCTGCGAGTGCGAGCTGATGAGCCGACGGATGTTCGTCGACCTGATCAAGGCGAACCCCACAGCCAGCTTTGATGACCTTCGCCGCCAGCTCCGGCTGGGCATGGGTCCGTGCCAGGGCGGCTTCTGCTCCATGCGAGCGACCGGCATCGCCCACGAGCTGGGCACGGTGGACATCGAGCGGGCGACCGGACTGCTGCGGTTGTTCCTACAGAACCGCTGGATCGGGCTCTGGCCGATTCTGGCTGGCGACCAGGTACGGCAGACGGCGTTGGACGCATGGATCTTCCAGGGCACGCTCGACATCGAGCACCTGCCCGAGGGTGCGGAGGTGGTCTGAGATGGACACAGTTGTCATCGGTGCCGGCCTCTCCGGGCTGGTTGCTGCGATCCGGCTGGCACGCGCCGGCCAGAGCGTGACCCTGCTCGCCAAGGGCCTCGGCGGGCTGCAGCTCTCCCAGGGCACCGTCGACGTTCTCGGCTACGCCCCTGAGCGGGTCGAGCGTCCGTTCGAGGCGCTGGGGTCGTACGGTAAGCCCGCTCATCCCTACCGGGTCATTGGCGCTTCGGCTGTCCGGACCGGGGTCGACTACCTCGCCGAGCTGGTCGGCCCCGAGCTGCTCGTCGGGGATCCCGATCACAACGTGCAGCTTCCGACCGCGGTGGGTGCTGTTCGCCCAACCTGCTTGCCGCAGCCATCGATGCTGGCCGGTGAGATCGTCGAACGCAAGCGGTACGCGATCGTCGGTTTCCGGCAGCACAAGGACTTCTACGCTGACCTGTGCGCTGCGAACCTGGTCCGCTCAGCGGCCGGACTCGGGTCCGCGGTGACTGCTCGTGGGATCACCCTCGACCTGCCGGGCCGGCCAGACGAGGCAGACTCCAGCGCCCTGACGTACGCCCGCTCGTTCGACGACCCGTCGTACCGGCAGCGCTTCACCACCCTGCTCAAGCCGAAGCTTGAGCCTGGCGAGGTGGTTGGCGTGCCTGCCGTGCTCGGCATCAAGGTGCTCGACGCCTGGCGTGACGTGGCGGAGCGGCTGGGCCACGAGGTGTTCGAGATCCCGACCCCGCCGCCGGGCGTTCCGGGGATGCGGCTCAACGAGCGGCTCACCCGGTTGGCGAAAGACGCGGGCGTACGGATCGCGCTTGGCAGCATCGTCTCCGGTGCGACCAGCTCGGGGGGTCGAGTCCAGTCAGTGTCGTTGGCCGCTGCCGGACGCGACCGGACCTATGCGGCAGAGTCGTTCGTCTTCGCACCCGGTGGGTTCGAGTCTGGGGCGTTGACGCTGAACTCGTACGGCACGATCTCCGAGCGAGTCTTCAACTTGCCGCTCTCAGGCGTACGGGACGACCTCGTCACCGGCGACTACTGGGCCGACCAGGCGTTGTTTGAGGTCGGCGTCGCCGTCGACGAGCAGATGCGTCCCCTCGATCCGGCGGGACGTGTCGTGTACGGGAACCTCCACTGCGCTGGCGGCATCCTCGCCGGCGCGACCAGATGGAGCGAGAAGTCAGGTGAGGGCATCGCCCTCGGCAGTGCGGTGCGAGCCGCGGACGCGATTCGGAAGGCGTGAGATGACCGACCAGAAGACCCATCCGCATCTGCTTGCGGGCAGCGACCTGGACTCCCACTCCCATCCCGGCGCGGGTGAGGGCGGCGGACATGGCGGCCACGAGCACGAGCACGAGATGCTGCGGCGGGCCAGCCTCGACCACTGCGTGAAGTGCACGATCTGCGAGACCCAGTGCCCCGTCGCAGCCGTCACGCCCCTGTTCAGCGGCCCCAAATACGTCGGACCACAGGCCGAGCGGTTCCGCGAGGGCAAGTCGGTCGACCATTCCCTCGACTACTGCTCGTCGTGCGGCATCTGCACGTTGGTCTGCCCGCAGGGCGTCAAGATCGCCGAGCTCAACTCGGCCGCCCGTGCTGTCATGAAGGCCGACCACATGCCACTGCGCGACCAGCTGATCTCCCGTACGACGCTGATGGGCAAGGTGATGACGCCTGTCGCGCCGATCGCGAATGCGGTCCTTGGCTTCAAGCCGGCCCGGATCGTGATCGAGAAGGTGATCGGCATCGACCGTGATGCCGCCATGCCGAAGGCTCACATGCAGACCCTGGTGGGCTGGCTGCGGGGTCGGACGAAGCCTACTGGGCCCTTCCCGAAGGGTCCGATCATCTACTTCCACGGCTGTGCCGCCACGTACTTCGAGGTGCAGACCGGCATCAAGACGATCGAGATCCTCGAGCACCTGGGCTACGAGGTGATCGTGCCGAAGCAGGGCTGCTGCGGTCTGCCGCTCCAGTCGAACGGCATTTTCGACACCGCTCGCTCGTGGGTACGCAAGCTCGTCGACGACCTGCGGAAGGCGCCGCGTGACCTCATCATCGTCTCGGCCTCCACGTCCTGCTCGGGCATGCTCAAGCACGAGGCGAAGGAGATCCTTGGTGTCGAGGACGACTCGCTGGCCGAGGTCGGCGTCCGTACGCGCGACATCTGCGAGTTCCTGCTCGACCTGCATGACGCGGGTGAGCTGCCGCTGGACTTTGACCCGATCGACATCACGGTGCCGTACCACGCCCCTTGCCAGCTGCGCGGCCATGGCATCGGTACACCGGCCGTCCAGCTGATGGAGCTGATCCCTGGTGTTTCGGTGGTGGAGTCTGGCGCGGCGTGCTGTGGCATCGCGGGCACGTACGGGTTGAAGAAGGAGAAGTACGACATCGCGGTCGCTGTCGGAAAGCCCCTGTTCGACAAGGTCAAGGAGGTCACCGACGAGCACCACGGCAACCTCGCGGTCTGCGACTCCGAGACCTGCCGCTGGCAGATCGAGCAGAACACCGGCATCACCACCGTCCACCCGATCGCTCTGCTTCATCAGGCGTACGGGCTGTCGAAGCTCCCCGCGATCAGCTGACCTCGCGCATGGATGACTTGACCCTTGCCGTCACGCTGGCTCGGGCCGCGGGGGGCTTGGCGTACGAGATGCGCTCGCGCAGTCTGGGCGTTGACACCAAGGGGCATGTCTCGGAGGTGGTGACCGCGGCCGATCGGGCGGCCGAGGAGCTCGTTGTACGGACGTTGGCCGACGAGCGACCAGACGACGGGCTGCTCGGCGAGGAGGGCGCTGGGCGGGGGTCACGCTCGGGGCGAACCTGGGTGATCGACCCGGTCGACGGCACGTGGAACTTCATCCATGACCTGCCGACCTGGTGCGCCGCGGTCGCCCTGCGGGACGACGCGACCGGGGACGGCCTGTGTGCGGCCGTCTACCAGCCGACGACCGACACGGTCTGGTTCGCCGGCGATGGCTGCCCGACGGCCGTCAGTGTCAGCGGCGAGTCTCGGCATCTGGATCCGCTGACGCACCTGCCCTTGGCTGACGTGTCGGTCGCGTCCTACCTGCACTCGACCACGACCGGAGACCTTCTGGAGACTTGGCTGCGACTAGTGCGGGGAGCGGCCACGCTGCGGGTGCTCGGCTCGGGCTCTGTCGACCTGTCGTGGGTGGCCGAGGGGCGGCTCGGCGCGTTCGTCCAGCCAGACCAGTCGGAGTGGGACTGGCTACCAGGCGCCACGTTGGTGCGCGGCTGCGGCGGTACGGCCGAGGTCGTCGAGCACGCAGGTCACCGGTGGCATCTGGCCGGCTCTTCCCGTACGGTCGCCGACCTCACCGCGCTACTCGACGGTTCGGCTCCTCCTCGCTGACGCAGTCCAGGCCTATGCAAGCGTGGCTCGGTGGCACACTCCCGCAGATCTACTCTGATCGTTCGTCAGGCGCCGTACGCTCTGCTCCATGGCTGATGGCACGGAAGAGCTGGTGGTTGGCGACCGTACAGTGAAACTCACCAGCGCTGACAAGGTGCTCTGGCCTGCGACCGATGCCAGCGCGGCCTTCAGGAAGCGCGACCTGGCCAACTACCTGATCGCTGTGTCCGAGTCGTTCCTGCAGATCAACGGCGACCGGCCCATGACGCTGCAGCGGTTTCCGGAAGGCATCGAGGGCGAGGAGTTCTTCGCCAAGCGTCCGCCCAAGGGCGCGCCGGCGTTCCTCCGTACGGTCCTGTGCACCTATCCGTCGCGGCGCCGGCACGACCAACTGGTGTTCGACGAGCCCGCCTCGTTGGCATGGGCGGCGCAGATGGCGACCATCACCTTCCATCCCTGGCCGGTCCGTACGGCCAACCTCGACAACCCCGACGAGTTCCGGATCGATCTCGACCCGCAGCCGGGGGTCGGGTTCGCCGAGGCGGTCGAGGCGGCGTACGCGCTGCGGGAGGTGATGGCGGAGGTGGGACTGACGGCCTACGCCAAGACGTCCGGCAACCGTGGCATCCACGTGTACGCCCGGATTGAGCCGACGCATGAGTTCCAGGACGTCCGGCACGGGGTGATCGGGGTCGCGCGCGAGCTGGAGCGCCGGCTCCCGAAGCTCGTCACCACGTCGTGGTGGAAGGAGGAGCGTGGCGAGCGGGTCTTCCTCGACTTCAACCAGGCCAACCGCGACCGTACGATCGCGGGCGCCTACTCCCCTCGGCCACTGCCCGGCGCGCCGGTGTCGACGCCGCTGACCTGGTCGGAGCTGAAGGACGCCGTACCCAGTGACTACACCGTCTGGACCGTGCCCGACCTGCTCGAGGACCGCGACTGCCCCTGGGCCGACATGGACGACCACGCCGGGTCTTTGAACGGTGCCCTCGGCTTGTGGGACGCGCAGCTCGAGGCCGGGCTCGGTGAGCTCAACTTCCCGCCCGACTACCCGAAGATGCCGAACGAGCCGCCGCGGGTGCCGCCGAGCAAGCGCCGGACGGACCGGGCTGACGAGGACTACGCCGCCCCCAAGGCCGAGCGCGACGCGGAGTGGGGTACGGCAGTGACGCCGCCGTACGGCCCGATGCTCGCCAAGCTGGTCAAGGAGTTCCCCAAGGCAGATGTGGTGTTCGAGCCGAAGTGGGACGGGTTCCGATCCTTGATCTGGCGTTCGGGCGACATGGTCGAGCTTGGCTCCCGCAACACCAAGCCGCTCACCCGCTACTTCCCAGAGCTGGTCGAGGCGATCAGGGAGAGCTTTCCTGACCCGTGCTGCATTGACGGGGAGATCATCGTCGTCGACCCATCATCAGGCGACCGGTCCGACGGTCGCTCCGCCCACGGTCGGCTCAACTTCGACCTCCTCCAGCAGCGCATCCACCCAGCCGCGTCGCGGATCAAGCGCCTGTCGAAGGAGATCCCCGCCAGCTTCGTCGCGTTCGACCTGCTCGCGTTGGGCATGACGAACTACACCGAGAAGCCGTACGCCGAGCGTCGCGCGGCTCTGGAGAAGGCGTTGGCCGATGCCAAGCCACCGATCCATCTCACGCCGATCACCAAGGACCGGGCGCTGGCGAAGGAGTGGTTCGAGCAGTTCGAGGGCGCCGGGCTGGACGGGGTGATCGCCAAGCCGGTCGACGGGTTGTACCTCGAGGACAAGCGGACGATGTACAAGATCAAGCACGAGCGGACGGCGGACTGCGTCGTCGCTGGCTACCGGCTGTACCGCGACGAGACCGACGCGATCGGGTCGCTG
>DAOOHL010000057.1:0-5192 GCA_035416185.1 Propionibacteriaceae bacterium
GGCTCGTGGTCGTGTGCCGGATCCGAGCGTCCACGTCGACTCCTGCCCGGAGGCGTTCTGTCGTACGGGCAGCGTGGACACGATGGCGGCGCCGCGGCGGAGGTGGGTGACCCAGTCGCCCGCGTTGCTGAACAGCGAGACGTCAGCGAAGTTGGGGTTCAGCGAGCCGACGCTGAGCAGCGGGGCCGTGTCGGGAACAGGGGTACGGGCAAAGCCAGCGGGCAGCAACGGTCGGGTCGTCGCGTCGTTCCCCGCCGCGGCGATCACCAGCACCCCGGCCCGGCCGAGATCGCGGAGGACCTTGGCGAGCAGGGCGTCGCTGAGGTCGTCCTCCGGCTTCTCGTGGTAGTAGCCGATCGAGAGGGTGATGATGTCGACCAGGCCTTCGGCATCGCCCCTTGTCAGGGCGGCCTCCTGCTGGTCGACAAGCCCCTCCAGGCGCGCGAGCAGCTCGCTCTCGCACAGGGTCCCGGTGGAGCCGAGCACCGCGTACGACACCAACCTGGCCGAAGGGCAGATCTGCCGCAGGATGCCGGCGATGAACGTGCCGTGGCCGGCCAGCCGGTCGAGGCGCCCGGTCAGGTTGTCGCTCACGCCCGGCCCGTCATCGGCCCCCGTCCCGTGCGTACGGACGACGCTGCGCGGGTCCACCCCCACAAGGAGCTTTCCCTGGGCATCGGCGCGCGGGAACCAGGGATGCTCGCCGATGCCGGTGTCGAGCATCACCACGGTCGGGGCCCAGTCGCAGGGTGGTGCCGAGAGGGCGGGGTCGGCAATCAGGAGGCTGACCGGGGCCCGGCCACCGCTGCCTGGCCGGCCGAACTCCGCGACTGCCGGTGACGCGGTGGCGATGCCGTCCCAGTAGCCGCCGATCCCGTCCCAGTAGCCGCCGATGCCGTCCCAATACCCGCCGATCCCGTCCCAGTAACCACCCACGCCGCCCCAGGATCCGGGGCAGGCTGCCAGCACATGGTCGAGCTGGATCCGGCTGGCCAGAGCAGCGTCCTTGACTGCCAGGTGTTGCAACGCCACCCAGGCGTCAGGGGCGGTGGTGAGCCGGCCAGGCTCGCTCGCCAGCTCCACCACCGTGACGCCTGTGTACTCCCGACCGGCGAACTTGCCTCGGTCGCGCTTGCGGCCTGTTGTCACTGTCGTCATCGACCAGCCCAGATCGGCCAGCACTGACCCGAGGGTGTCCGCCAGGTATCCCGCAGGGACATCGGGCGCGACCAACAACCGGTCAGCCACATAGGCCGTGGGTGCGATGGGGGACTGGCCAGCGGCGATCACCGCGGTCGTAGGGTCCAGGAATCTGATCGGAACTACCACCATCGTCTCCTCGGCTCGTGGGGTCAGCGTATTGCGGCTGACTCACCCCGTACAGAGTCGGTGGCGGCCCGGCTGATACACCCACACTGGACGACGGTCGAGGACCCCGCGGCTTTGGTCAGCTGAGCGCCCGGTACCGCTGGTACATCGCGCCTGAGCCCAGCAGTCCCGAGCCGCCGTCCACGGGAATCACCGCGCCGGTCACGTACGCGCTCGCCTCGCTGGAGAGCCACACCACGGCCAAGCCGATGTCGTCGACGGTGCCCAACCGACCCAGCGGGACTCCTGCCACCACCATCGCCCGGGTCCGCTCATCGGGTGCCAGTCGCGCCATTCCCTCCGTACCGTCGATCGGTCCGGGAATGACGGCGTTCACCCGTACGCCCTTGTGGCCCCACTCAACGGCGAGCGTCTGGACAAGCGCGTCGACCCCAGCCTTGGCCGCCACCACGTGGGCCTGCATCGGGACGGGCATGCCGTACGCCGAGATGGCCACGATCGACGCCGTCGGGCTCAGGTGCGGCCCGACCGCCTTCACGGTGTTGAACGTGCCGTTCAGGTCGATGTCGACGACCGTACGGAACCCGTTGGGGCTCATCGCCTCGACGGGGACGGGGAAGTTCCCGGCAGCGCCGGCGATCGTGATGCTGACAGGTCCGTGGCGCTCGACCCCCGCGCTGACCGCGGCATCGAGGGCTGCGGAGTCACGCACGTCGGCCGACGCGGCGAACCCGAGCTCGCCGAGTGACGCAGCTGCAGCCTGGGCCTTCTCGAGGTTCCGGCCGATGATCGTCACGGCTGCCCCGTGAGCAGCGAGCGTACGGCTGATGCCGAGCCCAATCCCTGACCCGCCGCCGGTCACGACAGCGTGCTGGCCGGAGAGCAGGTCCGTACGGAAAGGGCTGGTGAGGGTCATGGGCTGATGGTAGAGGTGTCGTCCACCGTCTGCCCCGGCGCTCGAGCAGCCGTGGTGGCTCCCCACTACCCTGTCCCTCGTGCCTCGCCAGCAGCCAGAGCAGCAAGCCCCGCCCGTCCAGCGTCTCCGTGTCCGGTACGCCAAACGTGGGCGCGCCCGGTTCACCTCGCACCGTGACTTCTGCCGCGCCTTCGAGCGGGCGTTGCGCCGTGCCCAGATCCCGATGGCCTACTCGTCCGGCTTCAACCCGCACCCGCGGATCTCGTACGCCAACGCGTCCCCCACGGGAGCGTCGACCGAGGCGGAGTACCTCGAGATCGGACTTGCCGAGGTCTGCCAGCCAGAGCGGGTACGGGAAGCGCTCGACGCCGCCCTCCCGCCTGGCCTCGATGTGATCGAGGTGGTCGCAGCCGGATCGCCCGGTGCAGCCAGCCTGACCGACCTGTTGGAGGCGTCGCGGTGGCACGTCGACCTGGTCACCACCCCTGCGGGTGTGTTGGCCGAAGCCGTCGCCACCTTCCTGGCCAGCCCCGAGGTGTCCGTGGCGCGCATGACCAAGACGGGGTTGCGCACCTTTGATGCCCGGGCTGCCGTCCGGTCGCTCGAAGTGGTCGGCGAGCACGAGCTGGAGATGGTGACGGTGCACGGTACGCCGCTCGTCCGCCCAGACGACATCGTCAGCGCGCTTCGGGAGGTCGATTCCCGGTTGGCGTCGGACCAGCCACCCCTGCTGCTGCGCATCTCACAAGGTCCGCTCGTCGATGACCAGATCAGGGACCCTCTCGCGTCCGACTAGCGACGATGCCGTCAGGGGAGCCACGTCACAGTCAGGCAACAACGGCAAGTCGGTGCATTTTCGCAGTGCACACCGACGATGCTTGCTCGTGGGAACGGGGACGAGCCCGCACTCGATGAAAGAGTCAATGATGATTCCACGTGGGTCCGTGATGGCAGGGGCCGGCGCCGCTGCTGCACTGTCGGCGGCTGCCGCCTGCAGCGCACCCAAGGATCCGACCGCCTGGCCCGCAGGCAGCGCGAGCGCGGCCGCCTCAGGTGGCGTTCCGGCCAAGCCGAGCGCTCCTGTCAAGCTCAACGTTCTCGACGTGGCCGGCAACCTGAAGCTGACCAAGCCGATGATCGACAACTTCAAGAAGAACAAGCCGGAGTTCGTCTCTGACATCACCACCGAGACCGGTGGCGCGCCCGACCTCGTCGGCACGCTGAAGCCGCAGGTCGACTCGGGCAACCTCAAGATCGATCTTGTGCTCACCGGCACCGACGGCATGTCGTCAGGCATCGTCGCCAATCTGTGGACCGCAGTCCTCAAGGAGCACAAGGCGAAGCTGCCCAACACGGCCAACTACCTTGACAAGGCCGTCGACTCGGTGAAGCTCGGGACCGACTACGGCGTACTGCTGGTCTGGACCCCCTCGGGCCCGTTCATCCAGTACGACCCCGCCAAGGTGACCAACCCGCCAAAGACGGCTCAGGACGTGCTCACCTGGGCGAAGGCCAACCCGAACAAGATGGGCTACGCCCGTCCCGCCAACTCCGGTGTGGGCCGCACCTGGCTGCAGGGCCTGCCGTACATGCTCGGCGACTCCGACCCGCAGGATCCCGAGAAGGGCTGGGAGAAGACCTGGGCCTACCTCAAGGAGCTGGGCCAGTACATCGCAAGCTACCCGACGGGTACGGGCCAGGCTGTCACCAACATGGCCGACGGCACCTGGTCGATGGCACCCATGACGTTCGGCTGGGACATCGAGCCGCGCGCCACCGGCAAGACCCCGCCCAACATCATGACCGCGCCGCTGGCGAGCACGACGTACGTGTCGGACTCCCAGTTCGCGCTCGTGCCGCGTGGTCTCTCGGCTGACAAGCTGTCGGCGGTCCTTGCCCTGATCGACTACATGCTCGACCCGGCTCAGAACGCCGCCGCCTACGACAACGGCTACTTCTACCCTGGCCCTGCCGTCAAGAACGCCACGATCGACAAGGCGCCGCAGGCGTCGCAGGACGCGATCAAGAAGTTCAACCGCGACTGGTTCGACAAGGCGATCGCCGACACCCCGGTCAAGACCCCGCTGCCCGCCGAGAAGCTCGTCAAGGCTTTCGACCGCTGGGACCGCGAGATCGGCTCCGGCAAGACCAAGTAGGTCCCACGCATGACGCGCACCCAGTGCCCGCCGCCGCTGGCGGGCACTGGGTCATGTCTGCACCCATGAGCAGCGCGGCTGGGCGTGTGCTGAGCCGCGAAGACCGTACGAAAGGCCGACCCACGTGGCAATCCAGGCAGGGAAGTTCGACAAGCTCGAGCTCAAGGACGTTGGTCGTCGATTCGGTGACCGCGACGCCCTCCAAGGGCTCGACCTCACCATCCGGTCCGGCGAGTTCATCGCCCTGCTGGGGCCGTCCGGCTGCGGCAAGTCAACGGCACTCAACTGCATCGCGGGCCTGCTGCCACTCACGGACGGGTCGATGTGGATCGACGCCGACCGGTTCGACGATGTGCCCGCCGAGCGCCGCGGCTTTGGGATGGTCTTCCAGAACTACGCGCTGTTCCCGCACATGACCGTACGGAAGAACATCGCGTTCGGCCTCGAGATGCGCAAGGTGGCCAAGGCTGAGATCGCGAAGCGGGTCAACGACGCGATCGGGCTCGTCCGGCTCGAAGAGCACACCGACAAGCTCCCCGGCCAGCTCTCCGGTGGCCAGCAGCAGCGCGTGGCGATCGCCCGCGCCATCGTGCTGGAGCCCCGGCTGGTACTGATGGACGAGCCGCTGTCCAACCTCGACGCCAAGCTCCGCCTCGAGATGCGCGGGGAGATCAAGCGCATCCACCAGTCGCTGGGGCTGACCACCATCTACGTCACCCACGACCAGGAGGAGGCTCTCGCCGTCGCCGACCGGCTGGTCGTGTTGCGCTCGGGTCGCCCCCCCCCCCCCC
>DAOOHL010000057.1:5202-12731 GCA_035416185.1 Propionibacteriaceae bacterium
AGGTCGGCACGCCGCTCGAGCTGCACGGCAAGCCAGCCAACTGGTTCGTCGCCGACTTCATGGGCTGCCGCAACCTGCTCGACATGACGGTCGACGCTGCGGTCAAGGCGGGGGAGCGGGTCACGGCCTCGGGTGGTGGCCTGTCGCTCACCGGGGAGGCGGTCAACTCACTCGCCAAGGGCGAAGCCGTCAAGGTGGCGATCCGCCCCGAGGACCTGCTGATCCGCGATGGGGCTGCGATGCCGGGCGACACCGAGGCCGTGGTGAGCACGACGGAGTACGTCGGCCGGGAGTTCTCGGTCAACGCCGACGCTGGCAGCCACATCCTGCACGCTCGCTCGCGCGTCGACCATGAGCCGGGCACCACCGTCCACCTGTACGCCGACCCTGCCCGCGTGCTGGTCTACCCAGCCGTCCTCGACCGGGGTACGGACCACGAGACCACCGAGGTGCCGACCGCGGCTGCGGAGGCGACGGCATGAGCGCCACCGCTTCCGCCACGGGCGGAGCGCCACCCAAGGCTGGCAAGCGCGTCAGTACCGCGAGCCGCAAGCAGATCTGGGCTGAGCGCGGCGTCGACCGGTCGCTGTGGCTGCTGGTGCCCGCCCTGGTGATCACCTTGGGACTGTTCTTTTACCCGTTCATCTACGGCATCGGGCTGACCTTCCAGCCGTACCAAGCGACGCAACGGCAGTACGGCGGGGGCATCTTCGCCAACTACGTCGCCTTCTTCACCGACAAGTTCTTCTTCGACTCGATCTGGCTGACGATGCGGCTCGGCCTGCCTGTGGCGCTGTTCAACGTGATCGCCGCCGTCCCGGTGGCGTTCAAGACCCGCCGCAAGTTCCGGGGCAAGCGCACCATGATGACGCTGCTGGTGCTGCCGATCACGCTTGGTACGGTGCTGACCGCCCAGGGCCTGCTGATCTTCCTCGGCCGGCAGGGCTGGCTGAACCGGTTCCTGATGTCCACCGGCATCATCACTGAGCCGCTCAACCTGGTGATGAACTACTGGGGCGTCTTCATGAGCCTCGTGGTCAGCGGCTTCCCGTTCGCGTACCTGTTGGTCAGCTCGTACCTGTCGGGCATCGACCCGGCGATCGAGCAGGCCGCGAAGACCCTAGGCGCGAACTGGTGGCAGCGGTTCACCCGGATCATCCTGCCGATCCTGGCGCCAGGGCTCGCGACCACGTTCATCCTCACGTTCGTGCTCGCGTTCTCGGTCTTCCCGTCCGCCCGGCTCGTCGGTGACGCGATGGGCGAGACGCGCGTCCTGGCACTGATGGCGTACCGCTCCTTCGGTGAGCAGAACGACTACCCGATGGCCTCGACCGTCGCCTTGATCATGGGCGTCGTTGAGCTTCTCGTGGTGGCGGTCGTGCTGGTCGCCCGATCGGTGATGTTCAAGGGTTCGACAGGGGGTAAGGGCTGATGAGCACCACAACCGCCACTGCTGGTGCTCCGACGCCAGCACCCGCGAAGCGCACAGGGGCGTTGGCGCCGGGCGAGCGTTCGTTGGTCTCGATGCCGTCGAGTTGGATTGTCTGGATCGGCATCGCCTGCTTCTTCATCCTGCTGTTCGGCGTGCTGTTCGGAGTTGTCGTCGACTCGTTCGGCAAGCCCTGGTTCAACACCTGGCTGCCCGAGAACTTCACGACCGACTGGTACACCGGCGCGTGGGAGCGCTTCGAGCTGGCTGGCGTCATCGGGGTCACCCTGCTGGTCGCGGGCATCGTCGTCGTGGTGTCGATCTTGGTTGGCATCCCTGCCTCGTACCAGCTCGCTCGGCGTAAGTTCCCGTTCAAGAACGTCATCAACGGGCTGTTCCTGTTCCCGATCCTGATGCCGCCGATCACGTACGGCATCCCGCTCGCGACCGTGATGTACAACGCTGGTCTGGGCCGAAGCATCATCGCTGTGATCTTGGTGAATCTGGTTCCGAGCGTGCCGTTCGTGATCATGACCATGACGCCGTTCATCGAGCAGATCAACCCGACGATTGAGTCGGCGGCTCGGATGTGCGGCGCGTCGACCAAGGTGATCTTCCTGAAGATCCTCGGCCCGCTGCTGGTGCCGGGCATTCTCGCCTCGGCGGTGCTGGTGCTCGTGCGTACGGTCGGCATGTTCGAGCTGACCTACCTCGTGTCCGGCCCGCAGTCGGACACCCTGGTGGTCGCGATCTACCGGGCGATGACCGCGTCCGGCGGCGGTGAGGCGAGGCAGCTCGTCTCGGCCATGGCCGTCATGTACACGGCGACGATGATGATCATCCTGGTCATCGCGCTGCGGTTCGTGAACCCGACCCAGCTGGTCGGGCGCGTGAAGGAGCTCAAGGAGGACGACTAGTGGTTCGGTTCCTGACTGGTCCCGAGGCTGCTGACCTCGTTCCGGACGGGGCGACCGTCGCCCTGCTCGGCAACGGTGGCGGGGTGCTGGAGCCAAAGACGTTGTACGGCAGCATCGAGGCTCGGTTCCTGGCCACGGGCAGGCCGAACGGGCTGACGTTGTACCACTGCGCCGGGATCGGCGACAAGGGTGCGGAGGGGCTGAACCGGTTCGCCCACGAGGGCATGACCACGCGCGTCGTCGGTGGGCACTGGGGCTGGTCGCCGCGCATGCAGCAACTGGCGATCGAGGGTCGGATCGAGGCCTACAACTTGCCGCAGGGCGTGATCGCGTCGCAGTACCGCGAGTTGGCGGCCAAGCGTCCTGGCCTGATCACCAAGACCGGGCTCGGCACCTTCGTCGACCCACGGGTGGACGGGGGCAAGCTCAACGGCCGCTCGACCGAGGACCTCGTCGAGGTAATCGAGCTCGGCGGTGAGGAGTGGCTGCACTACCTGCCCAAGCCCGTGGACGTGGGCCTGATCCGGGCCACCACGGCCGATGAGCGCGGCAATCTCTCGTACGAGGAGGAAGCCACCTACCTCGAGGCCCTGGCCATCGCGCAGGCCGTACACAACAACGGCGGCGTCGTCATCGCCCAGGTCAAGTACCGCGCCGAGGGTGGCTCGTTGCATCCGCAGCTGGTCCGGATCCCGGGCTACCTGGTGGATGTGGTCGTCGTCGAGCCGGAGCAGTGGCAGACGTCGCAGGGCCCGTACGACCCGTCCCTGTCTGGGGCTGCCCGCAAGCCGCTCGCCGCGGTGAAGGCGATGCCGCTCGGCCAGCGCAAGGTGATCGCCCGTCGGGCGGCTCGCTTCGTGGAGCCCGGCTCGGTGATCAACCTTGGGTTCGGGATGCCGGACGGCGTTGCGGCCGTGGCGGCCGAGGAGGGCTGGCTGCCGACCCTGACGATGACGATCGAGCAGGGCATCTCCGGCGGGATGCCAGCGGGTGGTGACATCTTCGGGGTGGCGTACAACGCCGAGGTGTTCCTCGATGCGCCCGCCCAGTTCGACTTCTACTCCGGTCACGGGCTCGACCTGACCTGCCTCGGCCTGGCGCAGGCCGACCAGCACGGAAACGTGAACGTCAGCAAGTTCGGCACGACCATCGCCGGGTCGGGCGGCTTCATCGACATCTCGCAGTCGGCCCGGACGTGCGTGTTCTGCGGCACCTTCACGGCGGGTGGGCTCGTCACGGAGGTGGCCGACGGCGCGCTGCGGATCGTCACCGAGGGCCGCGCTCGCAAGTTCGTGCCGCAGGTCGAGCACATCACCTTCTCCGGTGACTACGCACGGCAGAGCGGGCAGCAGGTCTGGTACGTCACCGAGCGGGCCGTCTTCCGGCTCGGGGAGAGCGGGCTCGTGCTGGTGGAGGTCGCGCCCGGCGTCGACCTGGAGCGGGACGTGCTGGCGTTGATGGACTTCACGCCGGAGGTCGCCGCGGACCTGAGACTGATGGACGAGAGGATCTTCCTGCCATGAGCGATCGACCTGGCTACCGACTGGAGCGTACGGAGGCGGGCGTCGTCACGCTGTGGATCGACCGGCCCGCGAAGCGGAACGCCCTGGATGTGCCTCTCGTAGAGAAGTTGCTGGGTGTGGTCGCCGACCTGGGCTTCGACAAGGGTGTTCGGTGTGTGGTCCTGACCGGCGGAGGCGATCGTTCGTTCGTCGCCGGCGCCGATATCGCTGACCTGGCGGCCTACACCCCGGAGGACGCCCGCCACCACATCGAGGTCGGGCATCGGCTGTTCTCCGCGATCGAGGATCTGCCGCAACCCACCATCGCTGCGATCAACGGCTACTGCCTGGGCGGCGGTCTGGAGATCGCGATGGCCTGCGACATCCGGCTCGCGTCAGCGAACGCCAAGCTGGGGCAGCCGGAGGTGAAGATCGGCATGCCGTGCGGCTGGGGCGGTACGGAACGGCTCCAGCGGCTCGTCGGGCAGAGCCGTGCCAAGTACCTGATGCTCACGGGAGACCTGATCAGCGCCGACGAAGCGGTCTCGTACGGGCTGGTGGCCAAGGTCGTCGACAGCGTGCCTGAGCTCCGCAGGGCGGCGGAGGAGATGGCGGCCCAGCTCGCGTGGTACTCGCCCGTCATCCTCCGGACGACCAAGCTGATGATCCGCGACGCGTACGGGCTGAGCCCGCAGCAGGTCGCCCACCGCGACGAGGCGGTGTTCGCCTACCTCTACACCACCCACGATGCCCACGAGGGGCTGCGGGCGTTCCTGGAGAAGCGGCCACCGTCATACGAAGGCCGCTGATGGCTGGCCCGCTGCCGCCGGTCGGCACGACGGTGTCGTTCTCGAAGACGGTGTCGGAGTCCGACGTCTACCTCTTCGCCGGCATCACCGGCGACCTCTCGCGCAACCACGTCGACGAGGCCTACATGGCCACGACCCCGTACGGCGGCCGGATTGCCCACGGCATGCTCGTGCTCTCGTACGCCTCCAACACCTCGACGATGATCCAGACCATCGCTCAGCGCGACTGCGTGTCGTACGGCTACGACCGCGTCCGGTTCACCGCGGCGGTCCGGATCGGCGACACCATCACCGTCACGTACACGATCACCGAGGCCGATGAGGTCGCCGACAAGACGGTCGCGACGGTCGAGACCAGGCGTTCCGACGGGACCTTGGTCTGCGTCGCGACCCACATCCTCAAGTACTTCTGAGGGTTTACCGCTGCGGGAGCGCGTCGATGCGCTCGATGGCGCCCTCGGGCACGGCCTCAGGGTACGCGGTCAGGCTGGCGCCGTTCTCGCCGACCTCCGTGGTGAAGTGTCGCATCTGACCTCCTTCCTCTTGGACGAAGCCACGTCTGCCGCGAACCGTGCCCTCAGGTGAGCCGGACCAGCTGTCGACCCGGAGAGCGCTCCTGGATGGAGGCTCGTCGAGCCGCTGCGGTCAGCCGAGCCCGACCAGGTGCCGGCTGACCTCGACGAGCCGGTTTCCGACGGAGGCGTTCAGAGCGATCCGAGACGGCTCGGTGACCTGGTTGTCGGAGTAGTAGGCGCCCGACTCCACCGGCTGGTCGACGAGTCGGACGAGCCGTGAGCCACCCGTGGCCGGTGAGTCCATGAAAAGTTTGCCGAGGGCGAGGAACGGCTTGGCCCAGCGTGGTGCGTCGTCCCAGATGTTCGTCGCGACCCCGCCTGGATGGAAGGAGACGACCTCAACCCCGGTGCCGGCGAGCTCGCGGGCGAGGTGTCGGCCGTACAGCACGTTGGCGAGCTTGGACCGCCCGTACGCCTTCATGATCGCGTAGTTCTGCTCGAAGCCGAGGTCGGTGAAGTCCAGCGTGCCGCGGTAGTGACCGATCGATGAGGTGAGGATGATCCGGGATGGGGCCGACGTCACCATCCGGTGCTTGAGCAGCTCGGCCAACAGGAACGGTCCGAGATGGTTGGTCGCGAAGGTCATCTCGATGCCGTCGCCGTTGACCTCGCGCTCGGCGAAGACACCCCCAGCATTGAGGGCCAGCACGTCGATCTGCTCGTACGCCGCCAGGAGGTCGTCGGCGAGTGTCCGTACGGACGCCTGCGACGAGAAGTCAGTGACGAACGTACGGACGTCGTCGGCGCCCGAGCACTGCCGCGCCACGTCAGCGAGCACGGCTGGGCGGCGGGCGACCAGCGCCAACGACGTCCCCGGCCGGGCGAGCTGCTTGGCCGCCTCCAGCCCGATCCCCGACGTCGCTCCAGTGATCACCACGGTTCTCGTCATGGACCACATTCTTCCGCCGTCGCCAAGCGGACCCTGTGCGGTTGTGGACGCGGCACACCCCGATGGCGGGATGCTTGTGGAATACTGACGGCAGGTCGGGGCGACACCAGTCGCTCCAGCCCGACGCTCAGCCACCCGCATGGCCTGACCGCGACGATCCCCACCAGGGACCGACCGCGGCGTCCCGCAGGGGTGACCGGTCGTCGGAACCGTCTGACTTCGTGCCTCTCAGCGTCGGGAGCTCATTCCCGAGCCGGGGGCACCGACACGGTGCCATCCCCGGCGCCGCGAATGGAGCACACCATGCTCGATGAGCCCACGGCTGACACCCAGGCGCAAGGCGCTGAACCAGCCGCCACCACAGCCCCCCCACGGCGTCGCCGCAGCGCGAGCCGCCCGTCCGGCCCACCCGCCGCCGTCGTGACCCCAGCAGATCAGCCCACCGTTGAGACGTCGGTCGCCCAGACCTTCACGTCGGGTGCGGCCGAGCCCGCCGAGCCCGGGGCCGCTCCTGAACAGAGCGATGTCGCAGCAACGGCCGAGACCTCCCCGGCAGTTTCGCCCGAGTCGACCGATGCGCCTCCTGCGCCGCGCTCCAGGGCTCGGAAGGTGAAGGTGGCAGACGAGACAGCCGCCACCCCAGCGACAGACACGACTGCCAGCACGACGGACGCCCCCGCTGACGAGACGACCGTTGCGGTCCCGGCCGAGGTGCAGCAGGCTCTCCTCGCTGACGACGTGCCCGGCTCCGTCACCACGTCGGAAACCTCGACGAAGCGCCCCCGTCGCCGGGCCACCCGTGGGGAGGCTGCCCCGGAGCCCGTCACCCGCGGTACTACGACCGCACCGGCATCCTCCGGAGTTGTCGAGGTCGCTGCCGTCGACGTTCCGGTCGCGGCAGTCGCTGCTGTGCCAACGGAGACGGCAACTGATCCGTTGGCTGCCGCGATCGCCTCGCTCGATGAGCGGCCCGCACCGCGCCGTCGGCGTTCGGCTCGTCGCGAGGCGGGCGCTCCCGCTCCGCTGCCCGACCTGACGGCAGCCATCGCTGCCGTGATTGAAGGCGCAGCCGGAGAGACCGAAGAGACCGAGGTCGAGGCCGACGAGGTTGTTGACGCAGAGCTCGAGACTGGCGACGTCATGACCGAGGAAGCCGTCGCGGCTGAGTCCGATGACGACTCCGATGACGACGACTCGGATGACGAGATCGATGAGGTCGACGAGGTCGACGAGGTCGAGGGTTCCGATGAGGAGAGCGCCGCCACCCGCCGTCGCCGTCGTCGCCGCGGTGGTCGCCGGAGGCGTCGCGCTGGAGACCCAGCACCTGGCGAAGGCGACACCACCTCAGACACTGCGGGGGAGTCGGTCGGTGAGTCCGGTGACGCCGGCGATGACGCCGATGACGCCG
>DAOOHL010000058.1:0-12720 GCA_035416185.1 Propionibacteriaceae bacterium
CTCCCGTGCCGCCGGCCGCCGGGCAAGCATCGCCAGCCGTGCGACCTGGTCGATGTCCACGTGACCAGCGGCCAAGGCAGCATCAAGTGCCTCGTCCATCGCCCGGTACAGCGACCCGTCGGGAACCCGAGAGACGTCGGCCTTGGCGCGCTTGAATGCTGCCGTCACACCCGCCGGCCGACGCCCACCAGGCGGATCAAGCGTGGCCTCCACGTCCTCCCGCGATCCCAGAACCGACTGTCCGGCATAGGCCGCTGCCGCCCCGATCTCGCTGCTGCGCGGGTCGTAGGAGCGCCCCGGGTCGTGCGGGCCATCGTCATGGAACCACCACGTGTCGCCCACCACGACGGCCCCGAAGATCTCGGTCGCCGGGAGTCGGGAGAGCATGGCGCCCACGACCCCCCGTACGCCCTCGGTGTCATCGCCGTAGCCGACGACGATGGCACCCAGGTCCGGTCGCCAGCCGATCCGGCGCAGGGCTGCCGACAGCGGCTGGGTGGGGTTGTCCTTGCCCAGACAGGCGTGTAGGTCCACACGCGCCGTCAGGATGACCCCGTCGCCTGGAGTAGCCAGGAGCACCACGACGGAGTCGGCGGGGTGGAAGCCGAGGATGGTGGGGATGGCGTCGAGCACCTCTGACTCGGTGCGGACGACCAGGGGCGGTGGCGCGGTGGCTGTCATATCGAGGGGTATGGGACGTTGGCCGCGGCCTGTGACAGCCGCCCAGAACCTGTGGACAGTCCCGCTGTCCGGGCCCCGTTGTGGACAGAGCACTAGTCTGGAGCGCACCATGTCGAACCCTTGGACCCCACCCGGCCAGCCGCCACGTCAGGTGCAGCAGCCCCGCCAGGCACAGCGCCCACCGCAGCCACCGATGCCGGCACCCGGCACCACCCCGCTTGGCGCCCAGCCGCCCCGGCCCGTGTCCATCGACTCCTACGGTCCCCCTTCCTCCAAGGTGACTCCCGCCATCGTGCTGATCGTCGCCGTCCTGTCGCTGGCGGCTGGCATCTTCGGCTACCGCATGGTGTCCACCGCGAACCCGACCTCGAGCCCCAGCCCCACCCGGAGCGCCGAGCCCAGCTCGACGCGCAGCGGTGGCGTCTCGTTCGAGTCACGGAGCGACAACGCTACCGGTCACTGGTGGGTGACCTCGTCTCGGTGGGAGGGCAACAAGCTCCTGGTCAGCGTCACGCTGATTGCCGACGAAGGTCAGATCAAGCCGTCGTTCTACGTCTTCGGCAACTCCGACTCGACCGTCTACGACCCAGAGCTCGATGCGCCGGCACCTGCCTTCGGCGAGCCGAGGGTCACGCGCGGCCAGACGGCCAGCGGAAACATCGTGTTCCTCATGAAGCGCGGACCCGCCACGCTCGTGCTGACCGACAGTAATGGTCGCCAGATCTCAGCCCTGCCGATCCAGGGCTGAGCCGAACGACCCAGGGCTGGAGATCCAACCCCGGGCTCACGACCGGTAGACCACGACCTTGTCGCCGTTGTTGACCTGGTCGAACAGACGGGCGATGCCAGCCTTGTCCCGTACATTCACGCAGCCATGCGATGCGCCGTTGTAGCCGTTGGCGGCGAAGTCGGCCGAGTAGTGCACGGCCTGCCCGCCCGAGAAGAACATCGCGTACGGCATCGGCGTGTTGTAGAGCGTCGAAACGTGGTCACGCGACTTCCAGAACACCGAGAAGGTGCCCTCGCGGGTTGGCGTGTACTGCGAACCGAACCGCACGTCGAAGGTGGAGATCACGGCACCGTCGTTCATCCACCGCAGCTTGCGGGTCGTCTTGTCGATGCAGAGCACCCGACCGGTCAGGCAGCGGTCGTCAACGGCGCCAGGCGCGACGGGAGCGGCAGAGGGCTTGACGTTGTTCAGCTCATCTGAGGTCGGCTTCCGGGTCATCCCGACCAAGCGGTCCAGGGTGCGCTGGTCGACCTCACCGGTGACCGGGATCTCTCGCTTGCCCTGGAACCCCTTCACGCCAGCCAGCGTCGTGTCGCCGTAGGTGCCGGTCACGTCGCCGGAGAACCAGGCGAGCTGCTTGAGCCGCGCCTGCAGGTCCTTCACCTTCTCGCCGGTGTCACCCTTCTTGAGCAGCGCGGGGCCGGCGGTGAGGACGTTGTTCATCTCGTCCTTCGTGGGCTGACGCGTCATACCGAGCAGGGTGGTCCAGGTCGTCTGGTCAACCTCGCCGCTGGTCGGCAGGGAGCGCTTGCCCTGGAAGCCCCGAACGCCGTCGACCGTCTGGTCGTAGTAGTTGCCGGTGGTCTTGCCCTCGTACCAGTCCAGCTGGGTGAGCCGGCTCTGCAGCTCCCGAACCTGGTCGCCGGTGGACCCAGCCTTCATCAGCACAGCCGGTGCCGCGGGCGCCGTGGTCGTGGGAGCGGCCGAGGTGGGGGCCGCGGGGGTTTCAGGCGCAGTCGAGGCTGGCGCCGCGGACGAGGGGCTGGGTACGGGCGCTGCCGTGGTGGGCGCAACCGAGGTTGCCGAAGGTGCGGGGGCGGTCGAGGACAGTGCGGTCTCGGCACACCCTGACAGGGCCAGGAGGCCGGCTGTCAGAAGACCAACAGCGAGCCGTACGGGGTGGGTGGAACTGCTCACAACGTCTCCTCTTGATGCGTTCAGTCGATCAATGGTAAGTGTCGAAATCTCACCTCTTGACCATCACTACGCGTGGCGGACCCATCTGGTTGTCTGCCCCTGGCAGGTGATCGTTCCGTACGACCCTGGTCTCCTTCATCGACCCAAGGTCCGACTGGGGTCTCGGACCGCCTGTCACAGGTTGCGACGACGCCGAGCAGTCGCTCAGGATCGACACATGAGCCCACACTCCCCCGTCGTCGTCCGCATCGGCACCCAGGACCGGTCGGCCGTGAGCCGCGAGCTGATCGCCCACCATCAGGCGGGGCGGGTTGACCGTTGCGAGCTGGAGGCCAGGTTGGCACTGGCCGCGTCCGCTCGTACGGAGGAGGACCTGCGGCTGGTGCTGCTCGACCTGCCGGATGCGCCCCTCGCGCCACACCACGGGCCCGTCCCAGGAGCTCCCCGCCTCGTAGCTCAGCCCGCGCCGCGGAACGAGACGCTCGGCGTCACGTTCGACGTCATGGTGATGCTGCTGACCTTGGCTGCGTTCGTCTGCACTGCCCTGCTGTTTGCGGTCAGCTCAGGGTCGCTGCGCGGTGACGAGCGGGTGGTGCTCAGCCTCGCGGCGTTCGGCTCGTTCTCGATCGGCGCGGGAGCCGTGCACCTCGCCCATCGGGTCTTCCACAGCACCCGCTGACGCCTGCTGACGCCCACTTCAGCGAGGGTACAGCTGAACCTGGGCAGCCTTCACGGCCAGCCACACGCGCGAGCCGGGCTGGAGGTCCGCCTCGACGGCCGCTGACAGTGTCAGGTCAGACGCGACCGCGGCGCCATCGGCAAGCCTGGCGCTCAGACGGACAAGACCGCCGCGTGGCTCCATGGAGGTCACCGTCGCCGCGAGGTGGTTCCGTGGGCTCCCGGTCGGTACCTGCACATGCACCGCCACCGCCGCAGGCGCGAACGACGCCAGCGCCGGAGCGCCCACCGCCAGCCCGCCCTCCAGCACCCCGGTGACCTGCTCGCCGGTGGGCAGCCGGAGAGTGTCGGCCGACTCGCCCACCCCAGCCACGAGGTTGGTGCCGGTCAGGTTGGCCAGGAACGGGTCCCGCGGACGGGTCATCAGCTCGGCCACCGGGCCCTGCGACACGATGCGTCCCGCGTCCATCACCACCAGGGTGTCGGCCAGACTGAGCGCGTCGATCATGTCATGCGTCACGAGGACAGCCGTGCGACCTTCGTCACGGATCCGCTGACGGAGCAGGGCTCGTACGGCCGGGGCGACCGTCACGTCGAGCGCGGCCATCGGCTCATCCAGCAGGACGAGGGTGGGATCGGTCGCCAGGGCGCGCGCCACCGCGACCCGTTGGGCCTGACCGCCGGAGATCTCCCAGATCCGTCTGGCCGCGAGATCGGCACAACCGACGGCATCCAACTCTGCCCGGGCGCGGGACTCGGCGGCCGTACGGGAGGCGCCCCTTGCCATCGGACCGAAGGCGACGTTGGCCAGGACGTCGAGGTGCTCGAACAACGCAGGTCGCTGGTCCAGCAGGGCCACCCCCCTGCGATGCACGGGAACGTGGGTACGGGGACCGCTCAGCACCGCGCCATTGACGACGACGGTGCCGGCCGAGGGGCGCAGCTGCCCGGTCACTAGACGGATCAAGGACGACTTCCCGGCTCCGTTGGGACCGACGATCGCGACCACCTCACCTGGCTCGACGGTGAGCTCGACGCGCAGGTCGCGGTCGGCAACAGTCGCGTCCACCTGCAGCGCGGCCGGTGTGGGCGCGCTCATGCCGCTCCTCGCCTCACCGTACGCCGCGACACCCAGCCGCTTAGCCCCACCGTCAGCGCGGCTACCAGGATCAGCACCAGCGACAGAGCCAGAGCCGAGTCGGTGTCGAGCTCCCGTACCTGGTAGATCTCCAACGGGAGCGTACGGGTGGTGCCCTGCAGCGAGCCGGCGAAGGTGATCGTGGCCCCGAACTCGCCCAGCGCCCGAGCGAACGCCAGGGCAGCTCCGCTGGCGACGGCCGGCAGCATCAGGGGCAGGGTCACCCGGCGAAGGGTGTACATCGGCGCGGCACCCAGGGTGGCGGCGACCTCCTCGTACGCCCCGCCGGCGGCCCGCAGCGCTCCCTCAACCGAGGTGATCAGGAAGGGCATGGAGACGAAGACCTGCGCGATCACCACCGCCACCGTGGTGAAGCCGACCTCGATCCCCCAGGCCGACAGCGTCGCTCCGACCACCCCGCGGCGTCCAAAGGTGATCAGCAGCGCCAGTCCAGCGACCACCGGCGGCAGCACCATCGGGATCGTCACCAGGGTGCGAATCGCCCCCGCCAGACGCCCGTGGCTCCGGGCCAGGGCGACCGCAAGCGGCAGACCCAGCACCAGGCTCACCCCAGTGGCCGCCAGGCAGGTGACGAGGCTCAGCCAGAGGGCATCCCGGGCCTCTGGCGTGGCCAGCAGCGACGGTGCCTGCGCCCACGGCACACGGACAGCGACACCCACGAGCGGAACCAGGAGGAACAGGACCGCCACTGCGGCGGGCAGTCGGATCCAGCCGGGCACGTGGCCCGCGCCCGCTGTCACGGGAGCGTGAACCCGTACCTCGTGAGGACCGCTCTCCCCTTCTCCCCTGTGACGAGTTGGACGAACGCGGCCGCGGCCTCGGGCCTGGTCGACTTCCCCGTCACTGCGAGCGGATAACGGCTGACCACCTTGTCGGCTCCCGGGAGCTGGATCGTGGCGACCTTGTCGCCAGCTGACTTCGCGTCGGTCGAGAACGCGATGCCGGCATCGGCTTCACCGGAGGTGACCTTGCCCACGACGTCGGTGACCTTCTGTTCCTCGGACACGGGCTGGAGCGAGTAGCCCGCGTTCTGAGCGATCGTACGGGCGGCTGCGCCGCAGGGAACGGACGGTGCGCACACCACCAGCTTCTTGCCAGTCAGCGAGTCATTGAGGCCGGTGACCTTGCCCGGGTTGTCCTTCGGCACGATCAGGACGGCGGTGTTGGTGGCGAAGATCGTGGGTTGCGCCTTGATCAGCTGGGCGTCCGAGGCCTTCTTCATGTTCGGCTCGTCAGCGGTGGCGAGCACGTCAGCCACGTCCGGCTTTGCATTGAGCTGTTCGACCAGGGTCGGGGAGCCGTCGAAGGTATAGGAGATGTCGAGCCCGGGTGCCTGGGTCGCCAGCTCCTTGAAGGCGGCGGTCAGTGATGCCGCGGCGAAGACGACGACCTTCTGCTTGACGACAGGCGAGGTCATGGGGGCAGCGGATCTCGCAGGCGCTGCTGGCGCCGAGGCGCAGCCGGCGAGCGCGAGCGCGACCCCGACCACGGCAGCGCCGAGGCGCGCCACGGCCCTCATGAGCGGCCGTCCAGTGTCTCGACGGTTACGTTCGTGGCTTTGACCACGGCCGTCGCCAAGGTGCCTGGGACCAGCTGGAGCTCCCTGACGGCTTCCGTCGAGATCAGCGACACCACGCGGTGTGGGCCGCACTGCAACGTCACCTGGCTCATCACAGCGTCCGAGATCACATCGGTGACGATGCCGGTGAAGTGGTTCCGTGCGGACCGATGAGCCGATCCGTCGTCGAGGTCACCACCGTCGCGGGCCAGCTCCTCAGCCAGGCGAGCCACGTCGAGCCCGGCCACGACCTTGCGGCCAGCGGCGTCGAGGGACGTCTGGAGCCGTCCCGCTTCGACCCATCGTCGTACGGTGTCGTCGCTGACGCCCAGCGCGACAGCAGCGTCGCGAATCCGAAGTTGCGTCACGAATCAGAATATATACCCGCATCTGCGGAACAATCCTCCGGATCGTCCGCCCGCGTCGAGGACGGGCCGGGTGCGATCGACACCTGACAGTGCCAGTCGCTACTGGGTAGTCATCCGCCGTACAACGTTGGCGGTCGTTGACAGCGCATCGTCGAGGAGGAGGGCGGGAATGTACGTCATCGACCCCGCGCTGATCACGGCGTACACGTCATGCTCGAAACCCTCGCGCTCCAGCCACGCCAGCAACCGCCAGAAGCACGGGGCCAGCGAGCCGCGGATCCGGCCGGAGAGCGGGTCCGTGGGCACCTCGTCTCGACCCACGCCACACTCGATGTCGGGCCGGTCGAACGACAGCGGCGGGTACGTCCCGTTCGGTGCGACCTGTGTGGCGGAGTTGCCGATCACGTACCGCACCAGGTCCTGGCGCCCGTTGAGAACCGGGTACGGAGGCAGCCCCGCTTCGTTGATGTAGTTGCTGCGGCCCCCGAACCGGTTGTAGGCGTTCCAGTTGATCGTCGCGGCGAGCACGGCCACCGGTGCGGTCGGCGTTGCGGGCGCGACGACCAGGGGCATCGCGAGGTGCTCGCCCACCTCGGTCTCGAGGTGGACGTAGTAGAGACCGGAGCGGTCGGGCGCGACCAGCCTGGGCACATGCCCGAAGCTCGTGTAGCCCACCGAGTTGAACCTCGCGGCGGTCTCGGTGACGTCGGTGTCGGGCATCGTCTGACGCAGCACCCGAAGCGCCATCGCTGATCTCCCGCGATCGAGATGTGTCGTGATACCTATCCAAGCGCTCGGCGTTGGGTCGCGTGACCCGATGGCGATCTCAGGTGCCGGGAGGCGCCGCCAACAGCCCAGGGCGGGTTCGCTGCCACTCACCGCGCAAGAAGTCGGGGAACTCGATCGGCATGGAACCAGCCTCCAGCGAGTCAGCCGACAGAGGTCCCGGAGCCGACCAGGCCGCAGCGTCGTACACGTCGATGTCGGGCACCAGACCGAGCCTGATGGTCTCGATCAACCGGAACAGCATGAGGTAGTCCATGCCCCCGTGGGTGCCGAGCTGGAGAGCGCGCTCCCCTTGCAGGCGCCACAGGGCGTGCCCGTACGCCTCGAGGTAGGGCCCGATCTCGCAGAACTCCTCACGCTCCTGCGCAGTGCGCACTCCGGGGCGGAGTGGGTCGTCCTCAAGCTGGATGCGCGATGGGTAGTCGCTGTAGATGCCGTTCGTTCCGACCAGTTGGTTGCGGCGTTCGTACGGGCGGGGGCCGATCACCTGGTGCTGAAGCATCACGGTGCGGCCGAGGGCGGTCTGGATCAGCGACGTGTTGATGTCAGCGTTGCGGTACGCCTCGGCGCGGCGGGGATCATCGGCCGCGACGGTGCGATCGCGATACGTCTGCAGACCGATGCTCGGCGAGTCCATCGACACCAGCCGGGTGAACCGGTCACCGCGGTTGATTCCCAGGTAACCAGCCACAGGACCCAAGCCGTGGGTGGGATAGAGATTGCCTGAACGGTCGATATGGGCCTGCCGACGCCAGGCCTGGGTCTCCATCAGGTCGGCCCGCAGGTCATGGGTGTACGAGCACTCGGCGTGCAGCAGATCGCCGAGCAGGCCGGCCCGGACGAGGTTGAGTACGAGCAGCTCGGTCTCGCCATAGCAGCAGTTCTCCAGCATGACGCAGTGCCGCTGGGTCTCCTCGGACGCATCGACAAGGGCCCAGCAGTCAGCGAGGGTGGTCGCTGCCGGCACCTCGACCCCGACATGCTTGCCGGCCCGCATGGCTTGTACGGCGAGGCTGGCATGGCTGTTCCACGGGGTCGCGACCAGGACGAGGTCGATGTCGGGTCGAGCCAGCAGGTGCTCCGCGGCCTCGGGGCCGTGGTGGGCAGCTGGCGCGCTGAGGCCTGCTGCCACTGCGCGTGTCACGAGGCGCGAGACTGCCTCCTCAGACGTGTCGGCGATGGCGACGACCCGCACGTGTGGCACGGGGAAGAGGTTGTCGAGCAGGCCACGCATCCGACCACCTGCGCCGATCAGGCCGACAGCGACCTCGGGGCGAGGCTCGAAGGCCAGATCGGCCACTGACGTGCCGGTTGTCCGGGCAGGGGTCGACATCCGTGACACCTCTCTCGCTGGCCTGCTTCCATCCTATCACGGTCGTCGCGAGGACGGCGAGAGGGTTGCCTGATCAGCGGGCTATTCCGTGCCGTCCGAGTCGTCGGCGTAGTGGGGCGAGACCAAGGGTGGTCCGTCTCCTCGCGGGACCAGCTGGCCGTCCTGCACCCAGCCGCAGCCGCGGGCGATGAGAATCTCGACGAGCTCGGCTCGTCACCGGTCGCGTTCGTCGTGGGTCAGGGTCGGCAGCGAGGTCGTGCTCTTCGTACGGGTCGATCGTCAGGTCGAACAGCTGCTCAGAACCGTCGTGGGCGAACGAGATGTACTTCTGTCGGCCGTCGGTGAGGTACTGCATCTCGCAGCGGCGGTCGTAGCAGGCGCTGTGCTCGCCGTGGATGGCCGCCCTCCAGTCGCCGGTGGGATCGGCCAGAGCCGGGAGCACGCTGCGACCGTCCACGCTGGTCGGAGGCTCCAAGCCGCACGCCTCGAGGATGGTCGGCATGACGTCCTGCAGCCACACGACCACATCGGAGTCGACCGCGGCCGGGATGCCGAGCCTTGTCCGTACGCCCTGAGGCCCCTTCACGATGAAGGGGATGTGGGCGGAGAGCAGCGGATGGCGCGGCGGAGAGTTCTTCTCGCTGCTGTTCGCAGGTGCAGCCGCTGGTGCCGCCACCACCTTCCTGGTTCCGGGACTTGACCTGGCCACCGCCGAGATCGCCGGGCTCGCTGCAGCGACGACCGTGGGGCTGAAGAAGCCGGTGGCGGCCATCCTGATCTGTGCGCTGCTCGTCGGGCAGACCCGCCCTTGGGGCCGCTGATCGTCGGGGCCACCATCGGCTACATCGGGCTGCTCGTCTCGCGGGGAGGATCGGGCCGGTCCAGCAGGCAGAGCCAGCCTCCCACTGACGTCGCCGCCGCTCCTGCGTCACGCGCTTCGAGGCCGGCCTCCACGATCGGCAGATCGGAGAGTTCAATCGAGGATGAACGCTGCGATCGCCCAGCAACCGTTCGACGTACCACCACCTCAGATCTGAGCCGCAGGAGCTCGACCGGCACCAGCTACCCTCGGTCCGCCCGACCGATCAGTAGCGCCCGTCGCTCTACAGGGAAGCCTCGTCATGATCTGGGCCGCCGACGGCGTCTACTCGTCGTGAGTCCACATCCTGAGGACGTACGTCATGACGTACGCACGATCAAGGTCCAGCCTTTCGCGTCGCGGCCAGCAGGGTCGCGATGACTCGGAAGACTAGGGAGTCTCGATTGTGATCGTCTCCCAGAATCGCATCTCTGGTTGCGTCGTCGTCTCCCCAGGAAACCACACCCATGGACAGAAGGGCCGAATTCGAACAGGGGAACCCTCGGTCGCAGCGGTGGAGCTAACGGGATTCGAACCCGTGGCCTCTTCCATGCCATGGAAGCGCGCTACCAACTGCGCCATAGCCCCGTACGAGCACTGAAACCAGTCCTCGACAGCCCGGAAAGACTAGCGCACCTGTCCTCGGACTCGCAAAGCGAGGGTCACTCGCGCTCCCCTTCGAGCCGGACATCCTCGTCCGACGCGTCCGCCGGCGCCTCGACAACGGTCAGCTCGATCGGGGGGCAGTCCCGCCAGAGCCGCTCCAGGGCGTACAGGCGCCGCTCGTCGGGGTGCTGCACGTGCACGATGAGGTCGCCGTAGTCGAGCAGCACCCAGCGTGCCTCACGGTCCCCCTCGCGGCGCAGCGGCTTCACCTTCTGCGCCAGAAGCCGTTCCTCGATGGCGTCGACGACGGCGCCGACTTGACGCTCGTTCTTCGCGGTCACGATCAGGAATGTGTCAGCGATGGCGAGCTGATCGGAGACGTCGAAGGCCACGATGTTGGCGCCGAGCTTGTCGGCGGCCGCCTCGGCGGCGAGGTGGGTGAGCTCAATGGCGCGGTCGGTGGCGACCATAGGGTCCTCTCGTGTGCCCGTACGTTCCGTACGAGCGCTGGGTCAGGCGGCGTAGAGGCCGCGCTTGGCGATGTATTGCACGATGCCGTCGGGCACGAGGTACCAGATCGGCAGCCCGTCGTTGACTCGGTCACGGCAGCCCGTCGACGAGATGGCCAGGGCCGGCACCTCGATGGTCGTCACCTTGTCGGCTGGCAGATGGTCGAGGGTAGTCGCGTCGAACGGCGATCCCGGCCTGGTCACGCCGACAAAGTGCGCCAGGTCGAACAGCTTGTCGGCGCCCTTCCAGGTGAGGATCTGCGACAGCGCGTCCGCACCCGTGATGAAGAACAGCTCTGTGTCGGGCTCCACCTGCTTGCGGAGGTCGGCGAGGGTGTCGACTGTGTATGTGTTCCCGGGCCGGTCAATGTCGACTCGACTGACCGAGAACCGAGGGTTGGAGGCGGTCGCGATCACCGTCATCAGGTACCGGTCCTCGGGGGCCGAGACCTTGCGCCCTGCCTTCTGCCACGGCACACCGGTGGGTACGAAGACCACCTCGTCCAGCCCGAACCGCGCAGCGACCTCAGAGGCCGCGACGAGGTGCCCGTGGTGGATCGGGTCGAACGTGCCACCCATCACGCCCAGTCGGAGTGGCTCGTTGCGCCGCTCGACCGCGAGTCCGCTCGGATGCGTCACTTGCTGTGCGGGCGGCGATGCCCCAGCGACCGCGCCAGGACCAGGCCCAGCATCAGCAGCCCGAACGCGATCAGGCCCATTCCCCACGGCGGCACGGTCGAGGTGTAGTGCTCCGTGGCCGTCTCCAACAGCTGCAATCCCATGCGCGCGATCCTAGCCTGTGCCCCCGCCGATCGGCTGCCCCCGACTCACGGAGAGCCGGTCCCTCAAGCGCGAGTCTGACCTTGCCCGGTCAGGATGTACTTGGTGCTGGTCATCTCCTGCAACGCCATCGGACCGCGCGCATGCAGCTTCTGAGTCGAGATGCCGATCTCGGCCCCGAACCCGAACTCGCCGCCGTCGGTGAACCGCGATGACGCATTCACGAGCACCACGGCTGCGTCGACCTCGCGGGTGAACCGGTCAGCGACGGCCAGGTCGTTGGTGATGATCGTCTCCGAATGCCCCGTACCGTGCTCGCGGATGTGGGCAACTGCGTCGTCGTACGAGTCGACCACCCGCGCTGCGATGTCAAGGGTGAGGTACTCGTCGTCGTACTCCCCCTCGGCTGCCGGAACCACCTCGGCCGACACCGCCTGGAAGTCGGCATCCCCATGAACGGTGACGCCAGCGGCGGTCAGCTCCCCCACGATCCGGTCGAGCAGCTCGACCCTCGACCGATGCACGAGCACGGTCTCCAGAGCGTTGCAGACGCTCGGCCGCTGGGTCTTCGCGTTGAGCAGGATGCCCAGTGCCATGTCGGCGTCCGCCGTCGCATCCACGTACAGGTGGCAGTTCCCCGTACCCGTCTCGATCACCGGCACCTGCGAGTGCTTCACCACCGACTCGATCAGGCCGGCGCCGCCCCGCGGGATCAGCACGTCGACGTAGCCGCGCGCCGCCATCATCTCGCTCGTCACCTCGCGCCCGCCGGTGAGCAGCTGGACGGCGTCCGGCGTGACGCCTGCGTCGGACAAGCCCGTACGGAGCGCAGCCACGATCGCCACGTTCGACGCCTCGGCGGATGACGACCCGCGCAGCAGCGCCGCATTTCCAGACTTCACACAGATCCCGGCGGCATCGGCCGTCACATTCGGACGGGCCTCGTAGATGATGCCGACCACGCCGAAGGGCACCCGTACTTGCCTGACCTGGACCCCGTTCGGGTTCGTCCAGCCCCGCACCACATCACCGACCGGGTCCGCCAGCCGGGCCAGGGCGCGCAGCCCCTCGGCCATACCGGACAGCCGGGCAGGAGTCAGCCGAAGCCGGTCGACCATGTGCTCCGGGGTTCCGGCAGCCTCAGCGCGCTCGACGTCGGAGGCGTTGGCGGCCAGCACCTCCACCTCGGCCGCGAGCAGCGCGTCGGCCATCGCGTTCAGGGCGGAGTCCTTCGTCTCGCGCTTCAGGACAGCGAGGTGACGCGATGCCGTACGGGCAGCCTCAGCGACAGACAGGAACTCCATGGCGGCAAGGGTAGCCACGCGTACGCGACCCGGCGGGAGCCATCTTGACGCTCGGCCACCGGTGGCGCTGCAACTCACAGACAAGGCACAGGTTCCTGCAGCGGACGGTTCTGGAGCTGTCGGACGAGCGTGTCACCATGGAGGGCAGTGCCCGGAAGGCCGGGTTGGTCGT
>DAOOHL010000059.1:0-12708 GCA_035416185.1 Propionibacteriaceae bacterium
ATCGCATCGATTCCCGGCAGCGGCTGGCGGCGGCGTAGATTTGCTCGCGACATGACTGATCTGACCGACCGCCCCGACCTGCTCGACCGCCGCGCGCCCCGGACCTACTCGGTGGTCACCTACGGCTGCCAGATGAACGTCCACGACTCCGAGCGCATCTCGGGACTGCTCGAGGGCGCTGGGTACGTCCGTACAGACGCGCCGAGCGACCAGGCCGACCTCGTCGTGTTCAACACGTGCGCCGTACGGGAGAACGCCGACAACCGGCTGTACGGGAACCTCGGCCACCTCGTCCCTGCCAAGCAGAAGAACCCCGACATGCAGATCGCTGTCGGTGGCTGCATGGCGCAGAAGGACCGCGACACCATCATCAAAAAGGCGCCGTGGGTCGACGTGGTCTTCGGCACCCACAACGTCGGCGCCCTCCCCGTGCTGCTGGAGCGCGCCCGGATCGAGCAGGCGGCCCAGGTCGAGATCAAAGAGTCGCTCGAGGCCTTCCCGTCGACCCTGCCCACCCGACGCGAGTCGGCCTACGCGGCCTGGGTGTCGATCTCCGTCGGCTGCTCCAACACCTGCACTTTCTGCATCGTCCCGGCTCTGCGAGGCAAGGAGACGGACCGGCGGCCGGGCGACATCCTCGCCGAGGTGCAGGCACTCGTGGCCGAGGGTGTGCAGGAGGTCACCCTGCTGGGGCAGAACGTCAACGCGTACGGCCTCGAGTTCGGCGACCGGGAAGCCTTCGCCACGCTGCTGCGCGCCTGTGGCGGGATCGACGGCCTCAGGCGGGTCAGGTTCACGTCTCCGCACCCTAAGGACTTCACCGACTCGGTGATCGCAGCCATGGCTGAGACCGAGAACGTGATGCCCAGCCTGCACATGCCGTTGCAGTCGGGCTCCGACGACGTGCTGCGGCGGATGCGCCGTTCGTACCGCTCCGAACGGTTCCTGGGGATCCTCGACCGGGTACGGCAGGCGATGCCTGAGGCCGCCGTGACGACCGACATCATCGTGGGCTTTCCTGGCGAGACCGAGGCTGACTTCCAGGGCACCCTCGACGTCGTCCGGCAGGCCAGGTTCGCCAGCGCGTTCACCTTCCAGTACTCGATTCGCCCGGGCACACCAGCTGCCACGATGCCCGGCCAGGTGCCGAAGCAGGTCGTGCAGGAGCGGTACGAGCGACTGGTCGCCCTGCAGGACGAGATCTCCTGGAACGAGAACAAACGTCTGGTCGGCACCCGGGTCGAGTTGATGATGGCCACCGGTGAGGGCCGCAAGGATGCGGCGACCGCCCGGATGTCGGGCCGCGCCCGCGACAACCGGCTGATCCACGTGGCCGTCGGCGACGGTGACCTGCCACGTCCAGGCGATCTGGTCGAAGCGGTCGTCACCCAGGCGGCGCCCCATCATCTCGTCGCCGACGACGGGATCCTCAGCCTGACCAGGACGCACGGCGGCGACGCGTACGAGTCCCGTCTGGCGGCACCCAGAACGGGTGTCTCCTTGGGTATGCCGGGGCTTCGACCCGCCTGACCGCAAGAATCGGGTCATGAGCGACGACCTTCTCGACTGGTACTTGCTGACGCCTGAACAGCGCGCCGACAAGGAGATCCGGGCCGACGTCGCCACACGAACCGGAGCTGATCCGGCTCCGACTGCACGAGCCAGCGGCTCGCGCAGCGGGCTGAGAACGTGAACCAGGGCCGCACCCCGTGGGGTACGGCCCTGGCGTGTGGGCTATAACTGCCGGGGCAGTCGGTCAGGCCTCCGGCTTCGCGGAGAGGCCATCGACCTGGTTCTTCAGGAAGTCCTGAGCCTGGTCGACCTGACCGGCGTGCTGGCCGCCGGTCCGCTCATCGACGAGGTCTCCGACCTTGCCGATTCCGGCCTTCACCTGGTCCTCATGCCCCGCAACAGCGTTGCTGATCTTGTCAGACAAGCCCATCTGCGCAGCACCTCCTTTCCTTGAACCGTACCGCCCGGGTCACCCGTTCCAGGAGTGACGAGTCCGAGGGTGACGCCCCAAGGCGTCCTCGGCCATTCTGAACCCGAA
The DNA here is from genome assembly GCA_035416185.1 of Propionibacteriaceae bacterium. GTDB lineage: Bacteria > Actinomycetota > Actinomycetes > Propionibacteriales > Propionibacteriaceae > JBHAES01. The sequence goes on from DAOOHL010000059.1 coordinate 2,051, forward strand.
GCGTCAATCTGCCAAGGACTTTTCTGCTGAATGTCAGACTTGCCAGGTGACCTCTGTGCTGCCCACCTTGGCGATCGTGGGGCCGACGGCGAGTGGCAAGTCGACGTTGGCCGTACAAGCAGCGCTTCGGCTGGCTGAGCTCGGGGGAGCAGCGGAGGTGGTCAATGCCGACTCGATGCTGGTCTACCGGGGGATGGACATCGGCACGGCCAAGCCGACCCTCGCTGAGCGTCATGGTGTGCCGCACCACCTGATCGACATCATGGATGTCACCGAGTCTGCGAGCGTGTCCGACTTCCAGACGATGGCGCGTGACGCGATCGGCGACTGTCATGCCCGTGGGGTGATCCCGATCGTCGTGGGTGGGTCGGCGCTGTACCTGCGGGCCGTACTGGACGAGATGGAGTTCCCTGCCACCGACCCGGTCGTGCGGGCTCGGCTGGAGCGCGAGGAGGCCAAGATCGGGGCTCCCGCCCTGCACGCTCGACTCGCCCAGCTTGATCCCGAGGCGGCGGCGGGGATCATCCCCACCAACGGGCGTCGCGTCGTACGGGCGTTGGAGGTGGTGGAGCTGACCGGGTCGTACCGGTCGACGATGCCGCCGTACACCTACGCCGTGCCCGGCACCGTACAGATCGGGCTGGCGCTGGAGCGGCCGGTGATGGATGCGCGGATCGCGGCACGGGTGGACCAGATGTGGGCTGACGGACTCGTCGACGAGGTACGACGGCTCGTCGATGTGGGGCTGCGCGACGGCAAGACCGCGTGGCGGGCGCTTGGCTACCGGCAGGTGCTGGCCCACCTGGCTGGGGAGTGCAGCGAGGCAGAGGCCAAGCACGCGACCGTCGCCGGCACCCGTCGGTTCTCCCGCAAGCAGCTGATGTGGTGGCGTCGCGACCCGCGAATCACCTGGGTGGATGCGCTCTCGCCGACGCTGGTTGAGACGGCTGTCTCAATGGTTGGTGCATCTGGTCAAGCCGGTGAATCACGCTAGAGGATGGCTGACATGCGCACCTGGAGCTTCGTCAAGGGGCATGGCACCCGCAACGACTTCGTGGTCTTCAAGGACCGCAGCTCGATGATGCGGCTCACCGACGCGGACGTACGGTTCATCTGCGACCGGCGCGGCGGCGTCGGCGGTGACGGTCTGTTGCGGGCGGTCAAGGCTGAACACATGCCGGAGTGGGATGGTGATCCCGACCTCTGGTTCATGGACTACCGCAACGCCGACGGCTCGATCGCCGAGATGTGCGGCAACGGGCTGCGGGTGTTCGTGCGGGTGCTGCTCGACTGCGACCTGGTTCCGCTCGGTCCCGTCAGCGTGGCGACCCGGGCAGGCCTACGGGTGGCAACTCCGTACCCGGATGGCCGGATCGCCGTGACCATGGGACCGGTCGTCGCCGCAGGGGAGCTCGTCGCCGTGACCGTCGGCACCCCGCGGGAGGGGGTGCAGGTGTCGGTCGGGAACCCGCACGCCGTGGTCGAGGTGACGCCCGAGGCGGTGGCCGATGCCGACCTGACCGTGGCACCGCACGTTCCCCACGAGCGCTACCCAGATGGCGCCAACGTCGAGCTCGCCGCCCGGGTGGGGGAGCGCCACTACGTGATGCGCGTCCACGAGCGTGGCGTCGGCGAGACGGAGTCCTGCGGTACGGGCGCTGTCGCGGTCGCCTATGCCCTCGGCGATGGCGAGCCAGGCAGCTATCGGGTCGACGTGCCTGGCGGGGCTCTGGAGGTTCTGGTCCACGACGATGGCACCGCGAGCCTGGTCGGCCCCGCCGTCGTCGTTGCGAAGGGCGAGGTCTCGCTGCCGGAATGAAACCGGTGGCACCCGCTTGGGGTCGGGTGAGAGGCTTGAGGCGATGACAAGCCACAATCTGTACGACACCGACCTGGCCGACCGCGACGACGTGGACGACTGGGACCGCGGCGACGGCGACGTTGATGACGCCGACGCGGACGATGACGATCTCAACTACGACGGTGACCAGGCGGAACGCGCGGAACGCCATTCGTTGCGGCGCGTCGACGGGCTGCGCACCGAGCTCGAGGACATCACCGAGGTCGAGTACCGCCAGCTCCGGCTCGAACGGGTCGTGCTCGTCGGCGTCTGGACCACCGGCAGCGAGACTGACGCACTGAACTCGATGGCCGAGCTTCGGCTGCTGGCTGAGACGGCCGGTTCCCAGGTGCTCGAAGCCTTGATGCAGCGCCGACAGCGGCCCGACGCGGCCACCTTCATCGGCAGCGGTAAGGTCGACGAGTTGCGGGAGGCGGTGATCGCCACTGGGGCAGACACGGTGATCTGTGACGGCGAGCTCAGCCCCGCCCAGCTGCGCAACCTCGAGGATCGGGTCAAGGTCAAGGTCGTCGACCGGACCGCCTTGATCCTCGACATCTTCGCCTCCCATGCGAAGTCGAAGGAGGGCAAGGCCCAAGTCGAACTGGCGCAGCTGCAGTACCTGCGGCAGCGGCTGCGTGGTTGGGGTGGCAACCTCTCCCGACAGACCGGCGGTCGCGCCGCGGGTGGCGTGGGCATCGGTGGTCGCGGACCTGGTGAGACGAAGCTCGAGACCGACCGGCGCCGGATCCGTACCCGGATCTCTCGTCTGCGCGAACAGCTGCGCGAGATGGAGGGCACCCGCGAGACGAAGCGGCAGGAGCGCACCCGCCACCAGGTGCCATCGGTTGCCATCGTCGGCTACACGAACGCCGGCAAGTCGTCCCTGCTGAACCGGCTCACCGGGGCGGGGGTACTGGTCGAGAACGCCCTGTTCGCGACCCTCGACCCGACGACGCGCCGATCCCAGACCACCGACGGCCGCATCTTCACGCTGACGGACACCGTTGGATTCGTCCGCCATCTCCCGCACGACCTGATCGAGGCCTTCCGGTCCACCCTCGAGGAGTCGGTGGCGGCCGATCTGCTGCTCCACATCGTCGACGGCGCCGACCCGGATCCGTTCGGGCAGGTCTCCGCTGTACGGGAGGTGCTGGCGGAGATCGGTGCGGGCGACGTACCCGAGCAGCTGGTGATCAACAAGATCGACACCGCCTCGCCGGATATGCTGGCGGCGCTGCGCACGCGGTTCCCCGACGCAGTCTTCGTGTCGGCCCGGACAGGTGGGGGGCTGCCCGAGCTGACCAGCCGGCTCGAGGGTCGCCTGCCTCGACCGCAGGTGCAGGTGAACGTCCTGGTTCCGTACAGCCGTGGCGACCTGATCGACCGCATCCACCGCGAGGGCGAGCTCGTCACCGTCGAGCACACGGGCGACGGCACCGTGGTGGTCGCGAGGGTCGGCGAGGCGCTCGCGGCCGAGCTGGAGAGCGCAACCCCCTCACGTTGACACGTGGCCGTGGGCCAGGAACTGTCGCTGCTGGCGGGTAGCGTGGTCCGGTGCCCACCTCCGACGACGCCACGACCACAGATGCCGCCACAGCGTCGGAGTTGGCGGCGCGGATCCTGACGGCTGCGGTGACGGCGATCGGCGGAGCCGAGCGGCCCGGCCAGGTGGAGATGGCAGCCGCAGTCGAACAGGCCATCGCCAACGGCGAACACCTGCTCGTGCAGGCGGGTACGGGGACCGGCAAGAGCCTGGGCTACCTGGCACCAGCGTTCGCGCACCTCGCTCGAGATCCTGAGGCGCGCGTGATCGTCGCGACGGCGACGCTGGCGCTTCAACGGCAGCTGGCGACCAAGGATGTCCCCGTCGTGCTCGACGCGGTCGCCCAGGTCACGGGCAGGCGGCCGGTCCTCGCCGTGCTGAAGGGTCGGTCGAACTACGCCTGCCTGCATCGCGTGCGTGACCAGGTTGGCGGCGGGCCCAGGCAGGAGGGGCTGCTGGGTGGTGCCGAGGTTGTCGAGGCGTTGAAGGCGACCAGTGCCGATGCAGAGTCGTTGCTCGGAGCCGAGGTGGTGGCGCTGCGGGAATGGGCCGAGACCCAGTTGACCGATAAGCAGCTCGCCGACCGGGATGACGCGCCGTCGCATACCAACCGAGCCTGGGCGCAGGTGTCCGTACCAGTTCGCGAGTGCTTGGGCGTGCAACGGTGCCCGTACGGGGCGGAGTGCTTCGTAGAGGAGTCCCGCGACCGCGCCAGGCGAGCCGACCTGATCGTGACGAACCATGCTCTGCTGGCGATTGACGCGATGCATGGCCACACCGCGCTGCCCGAGCACGACCTGGTGATCGTCGACGAAGCCCACGAGCTGGTGTCGCGGGTGACCGGCGCAGCATCGGCCGAGCTGAGCCCCCAGCAGATCGAACGGGTCGCCCGCAGAGCCCTGGACTGGCTCGATGACGATGTCGGCCTCGAGCTGCTGGAGGTCGCCGAAGACCTCAAGTCGGCCCTCGATGTGGCTGAGGTTGCCCGGGTCACCGATCCCGACTCAGCGATCGTCGCCGCGTTGCAGCGGGTACGTACGGCGGCGCGCGCCGCAGCCTCACAGCTGTCGAAGTCGGGCAAGGGCGACGACGCCGAGCGTGCGCAGGCGGGCGCTGCTGTCGACGAGGTGGTCGACGTGGCCGAGCGGATGGCCAAGCTCGCCGACGAGGACGTCGTCTACGTCAGCGAGCGAGAACGCTTCGGCCGCTGGCTCGTCGTGGCACCCCTGTCCGTCGCGGGGTTGCTGCGGTCGTCGGTGATGGGTGAGGTGGGCACGATCCTCACCTCCGCCACGTTGAAGGTCGGGGGCGACTTCGAAGCGGTCGCCGGGCAGGTCGGGCTGCGTCGCTCCGAGCGGGTCGACGGCGACACGACACCGCCAGGGGAGGATGCACTGCCGTGGCGAGGGCTCGATGTCGGTTCGCCCTTCGACTATCGCAAACAGGGCATCTGCTACGTCGCCAAGCACCTCGACCGCCCCGGTCGCGACGGGATCAGTGCCGCAACTCTCGCCGAGGTCGCTGAGCTGGTGTGGGCCTCCAGCGGTGGTGCGCTGGGCCTGTTCGCCTCCCAGCGCAGTGCGGAACAGGCTGCGTCCCACGTCAGAGCCGCACTGCCGGAGCGTACGGTGCTCTGCCAGGGGGACGCCCAGCTGTCGGAGCTGATGAAGCGGTTCTCCAGCGATCCGGAGGTCAGCCTCTTCGGCACGCTGTCGCTGTGGCAGGGGATCGACGTGCCCGGTCATGCCTGCGAGCTGGTGATCATCGACAAGATTCCGTTCCCTCGACCCGACGACCCGTTGATGCTCGCGCGCCAGCAGCATGTCGAGCGCTCAGGCGGGAACGGGTTCATGCAGGTCGCTGCGGCCCACGCCGGACTGCTGCTGGCGCAGGGAGCAGGCCGGCTGATCAGGCGGATGTCAGACCGGGGAGTGGTCGCGATTCTCGATCCCCGGCTGGTGACGGCCCGGTACGGGGCCTACCTGCGCGCGTCCCTGCCGGACTTCTGGACCACCACCGACCGCGAGGCCACCATCGCCGCACTGCAGCGCTTGGCGGCTGCGCGGACCACCGCCCTCTGACGACTCGGCCCTCCCGAGACAGCACTGCCCGGCACTCGGTAGGAGTGCCGGGCAGTGCGTCGTTGTTGGGCGTCAGACCTTGCGCAGGACGGTGACGACCTTGCCCATGATCGTGGCCTCGTTGCCGTCGATGGGGGAGTAGAGCGGGTTGTGCGGCATCAGCCACACCTGCCCGGGGGTCTTCTTGTTGAGCGTCTTGACCGTCGCCTCATCGCCCAGCAGGGCAGCCACGATGTCGCCGTTCTCCGCCGTGGGCTGCTTCCGGACGACCACATAGTCGCCATCACAGATCGCGGCATCGACCATCGAGTCACCCTTGACCTCAAGCAGGAAGAGCTCGCCGTACCCCACCAGCTGGCGCGGCAGCGCGAACACATCAGCGACCTGCTCGTCGGCGAGGATCGGACCACCAGCAGCGATGCGGCCCAGCACGGGCACCTGGACTGAAGACTCGTCGTTCGACGCTGGGGCTGTCGCCGGTGCCTCCGTGACGGCGGGGGCGTCATCGACCTGGTGGGCCTCGGACGGCAGCCGAACCTCCATGGCGCGCGGTCGGTTCGGGTCGCGTCGGATCAGGCCCTTGGCCTCGAGCGCCCGCATCTGGTGGGCGACGCTCGACGGGCTGGCGAGGCCCGCAGCCTCACCAACCTCGCGGATGCTCGGCGGGTAGCCGCGCTTCTCGATCATGTCGGCGATCACCTCGAGGATGCGGCGCTGGCGCAGCGTCAGGCCCGCTGAGTCGACGGACTCGGGGAGTTGCGTCACCTCACCGTTCTTGAGCTGTCGAGCCAGGTCCTCATTGCGGGGGCGCCCACGCTTCGGTGTGGCGGGGGGCTGGTTCTTGATCCGTGGCATGCCACCAGAATACGACAATCGAACGAATGATTGGTACATCTGTACGACACGGCGTGTCGCTCCGAGTGCCGGCCGAGAAAAACTGTCAGAGGTGCCGTGCAGAGTCGGTGGCACGGTAGGCGACACGCTGATGCGAACGATTGTTCCATTCCGAGGTCGAATGCTGTAGAACTGGTATCGAACACCTGTACGCACGAACTGGAGGCTCGAGATGAGCGCACTGGCAGTCACCACCATCAGCCCCGTCCGTCCGGCCGCCCCGCGCGCGTCCGGCCCGGATTGCTCCCGGCCGCGCACGCACCGGGTCCCCGGATCGACCTCCGGCGCCTCGGTCGCGTCGTGCCGCGTCGTGCGTCGTCCTGCGGAGCCAACCTGGCAGCTCACCCGCCGCGGCCTCGCGGCGGCCATGTCACTGGTGGGCCTGGTCACTGGCTCGGCGGTCGTCACCTTGGTCACGGCGTTCCTGTCCGTGGGCAACGGTCCGCTCTGACGTCGTTCGACGCACGCAACAGGCGCCGCCCCCCGTGAGGGGAGCGGCGCCTGTTGCGTTGTCAGCAGTGATGACTCAGAACTGCTGGCCCTGGGTCGTGGTGCCGTCGTCGTTGATGACGACCGTCTTCATGATCTTGTCAGCAAGCGTCTGGCGCTTGGCATCCCACAGCGGGAAGAGCCAGCCGATGTAGCAGATGATCGAGTCGATGAAGTGGCACAGGAGGCGCACGATGCCCGTACCGCCACCGATCGGCTGGCCGGTGGCCTCCGATACGAGCTTGGTCTTGGCGATCTTGCGACCGAATGAGTAGCCGGTCGTGCCAGCCATCCAGCCGGAGTTGTAGGCCACGAAGGCGTAGGTCAGCAGGGCACCGATCCAGGAGAGGTCCGCGCCGACAATGCCGCCAATGACGCCAAAGACCAGGCCGACCGCCAGACCGGGTGCGAGGTAGTCGATGAGCCAGCCGAGCGCACGCTTGCCGAAGTCGGCCAGTGCCGGGGCCGGGGTCGCGTAGCCCGAGTCGTAGCCGTACGGCGACACCGCGCCAGCCTGCTGCGAGCCGTACGGGTCGTAGCCGCCGAGTTGGCTGTTGGTGGGCTCGCCGTAGCCGGACTGCACGGGCGCGCCGTAGGACCCGCCCTGGCCCTGGACCGGGCTGCCGTAGGACTGCGAGGCCTGGCCGTAGCCAGCGTCGGGCGATGCGTAGGACCCGGTCGCGCCGTACGAGCCGGCGGCGGGGCTGCCGTACGAGCCCGCACCCTGGGACGGGTCGGTCGAGCCGTACGAGCCAGCGGCGGGCGAGCCGTAGGAGCCCGCACCCTGCGAGGGATCGGTCGAGCCGTACGAGCCAGCGGCCGGGGAACCGTACGAGCCAGCGCCCTGCGCAGGGTCGGAGGAACCGTATGAGCCAGCGGCGGCAGGGGAGCCGTACGAACCGGCGGCCGGCTGCGACGGGTCGGTCGAGCCGTAGGACGGCGTCGAACCGTAGGAGCCGGCCGCGTCACCCGTGGTGCCGTACGAGCTCGTGGGCGAGCCGTAGGAACCGGCTGCGGGGGAGCCGTACGAGCCGGCGCCCTGCGACGCGTCGCCAGCGGGCGCACCGTAGGAGGGGGTGGAGCCGTAGGACGAGGCGGAGGGCTGCGACTGATCACCCGTGGCGCCGTACGAGGGCGCCTGTCCGTAGGACTGGGCGGGCGAGCCGTAGGACTGGCCGTAGGTGGCGTCGGGGGCCTGGCCCGGAGCGGTGTAGCCGGGGGTGGCCTCGGGGGCGGAGGGCTGACCGGATGGCTGCTGCCCGTAGGTGGGCTGCTGCCCCTGCGGGTTCGCCGGGTCGTTCCAGTTCTGGTTGGTCACGATCTTCCTCTCGGTGTACGAGCTAACGGTCAGACCCTACCGGCGCCGTGGGTCGCCCACCAAGGACTCTCACCGTGCGTTTCCCTGATGTCCGCGGGATAATGGCGGGCATGTCCTCCCAAGCCGCCCCGCCTGCGCGTTCGGCGCGAGTTGCGCTGGCGCAGCTGGGGGCGTTCGGGCTCGTCGGCGCGGCGATCTCCGGGGTGCATCTGGCCACGGGGCTGGGCATTCCATGCCCGTTCCTCGCACTGACCGGGTGGCTGTGCCCCCTGTGTGGCGGCACCCGTACGGGATCAGCTCTGCTGCGTGGAGACCTGGCGGCCGCGTGGCACGCCAACCCGTTGCTCCTCGTCGTCGCTCTGCTCCTGGCTGTACGTGCTGCCGGGTGGGCGATCGAGCTGGTACGGCAGCCGCGGGCGACCGTCGGTCAGCGCTGGGTGCCGTGGTCGATCGCCCGGCACGCGACTGTGATCCTGGGCGTCGTCGGCGTCGTCTACACGGTGGCTCGCAACCTTCTTTGACCCTGCGTGTCGGGGCTTGACCTTGGGGTCAGTGCGGCCTACGATCCCTATATCTAGTAGTTACAGACCTGTGGTTTCCCCATAGTTAGTGGATTCATCCACAGGCCCACCACCCCGATCCACAGCGCGACCCACAGGGAGAGGAGCACAGCTGTGCATTGTCCGTACTGCCGTCACACTGACTCCCGCGTGCTCGACTCACGGGTTGCCGACGATGGGGCCGCGATCCGGCGTCGTCGTCAGTGCCCGGTCTGCGAGCGCCGCTTCACCACGGTCGAGCAGACACAGTTGATGATCGTCAAGCGGTCCGGTGTGGTGGAGCCGTTCAACCGCGACAAGGTCGTCTCGGGCGTCCGGAAGGCTTGCAAGGGTCGTCCGGTCTCCGACGCCGACCTGGCTCGGCTCGGTCAGCACGTGGAGGACACCCTCCGCGCGTCGGGCCTCGCTGAGGTGCCGTCGGACCAGGTCGGCCTCGCGATCCTGACCCCGCTGCGCGCCCTCGACTCGGTCGCCTACCTCCGGTTCGCGTCCGTCTACCGCCAGTACGACTCGGTCGACGACTTCGAGCGCGAGATCGCCGACCTGCGCAGCACCCCTGTTCTTGTCTGACCTTCTGCAGTAACCTTCTGTTGATTCGAACAAACGTACGAAAGGCTCCGCGATGACTGAGACGCCGGCGAAGGCGCGCACCCGCAAGACCACTGGCCTGACGGTGGAGCGCGTCTTCACGACCGAGGGCGTGCACCCCTACGACGACGTGACCTGGGAGCGTCGCGACGTGGTGCAGACCAACTGGAAGACCGGCGCCACGGTGTTCGAGCAGCGCGGCGTCGAGTTCCCGGACTTCTGGAGCGTCAACGCGTCGACGATCGTCACGACCAAGTACTTCCGTGGGGCGCTCGGCACCCCGGCGCGGGAGACCTCGCTGCGTCAGCTGATCGACCGCGTCGTGAAGACCTACCGCAAGGCGGGCGAGGAGAACGACTACTTCGCCAGCCCCGCCGACGCCGACGTCTTCGAGCACGAGATTGCCTGGATGCTCCTGCACCAGGTGTTCAGCTTCAACTCGCCGGTCTGGTTCAACGTCGGCACGGCGTCGCCGCAGCAGGTCAGCGCGTGCTTCATCCTGTCGGTCGACGACTCGATGGACTCGATCCTGAACTGGTACCGCGAGGAGGGCTTCATCTTCAAGGGCGGCTCCGGCGCTGGCCTCAACCTGTCGCGAATCCGCTCCAGCAAGGAGCTGCTCTCGAGCGGCGGTACGGCGTCGGGCCCTGTGTCCTTCATGCGTGGTGCTGACGCCTCCGCGGGCACGATCAAGTCCGGTGGCGCCACTCGTCGCGCGGCAAAGATGGTGGTGCTCGACGTCGACCATCCCGACATCGTCGAGTTCATCGAGACGAAGGCGCGCGAGGAGGACAAGATCCGCGCGCTCCGTGACGCCGGCTTCGACATGGACCTCGGTGGCAAGGACATCACCAGCGTCCAGTACCAGAACGCCAACAACTCGGTCCGCGTCTCCGACGCGTTCATGACCGCGGTCGAGGAGAAGGGCACGTTCGACCTGATCGCCCGCGGTGACGGCTCGGTCGTCGAGACCGTCGATGCTGCTGAGCTCTTCGACAAGATCGCCAAGGCCGCTTGGGAGTGCGCCGATCCCGGTATCCAGTACGACGATGTCATCAACGCCTGGCACACCAACCCCGAGACCGGCCGGATCACTGCGTCGAACCCGTGCTCGGAGTACATGAGCCTCGACAACTCGTCGTGCAACCTCGCGTCGCTGAACCTGATGAAGTTCCTGCGCGCCGATGACACGTTCGACACCGATCTCTTCGTGAAGGCCGTCGAGCTGATCATCACCGCGATGGACATCTCGATCACGTTCGCCGACTTCCCGACGCCGGCGATCACCAAGACCACCAAGGAGTTCCGCCAGCTCGGCATCGGCTACGCCAACCTGGGCGCG
>DAOOHL010000060.1:0-12431 GCA_035416185.1 Propionibacteriaceae bacterium
CCTTGATCCACCGCTCGGAGGTCTTGGTCGGCATCGCGACGCCGATCGTGCCCTTGGCGGTGGCGGCGGTCCCGGAGCCGCTCGCGGCCGGGGCGGCAGTGCCCGAGTCGCGGCCGCAGCCGGTGAGGGTGCTCACGGCGAGACCGAGGCCGCCGAGGGCCACGCTGCCGAGAAGAGTACGACGATCCATTGGTTTATGTCCTTCCTGGGCGCAGCAATCTGTGGTGGCTGCACCGATGTGCCGGGTTGGCAGGGTCAAACTACAGTCCCCGGTTTCTGTACCCGTCACCGGGGTCGCATTCTGTTACGGAAGTGTTGGGAAAACCTTATCCGAATGCAGATACGAGGCGTGTTGGAACGTTACCCGGACCCAGGAAGGAGATCAGATTCCGCCGGCCAACCGGTGGTAGGCGGCCGACCAGCGCAGCTCCTTGTGGAATGACCGTACGGTCGTGTCCCGGTCGATCAGGCAGAGCTCGATGCCGACCATCTGGGCCAGGTTCTCCAGGTGCTCGGCCGACAGCTGGGTCGACAGGACGGTGTGATGCGGGCCGCCGGCGGCGAGCCAGCACTCCGTCGAGGTGGAGAAGTTCGGCATCGGCTTCCACACGGCACGCGCCACGGGCAGCTTCGGCATCGGGAACGGTACGGCAACGACCTCGACCTCGTTGGAGACGAACCGCAGCCGGTCACCCAGGTCAGCCAGGCCGAGTGTGACGCCGTCACCGGGAGCCGCATCAAACACCATCCGTACGGGATCGTCCTTGCCGCCGATCCCCAGCGGATGGATCTCGATCTTTGGCTTCCCGGCGGCGATGGTCGGGCAGACCTCGAGCATGTGGGCGCCGAGGATCAGGTTGTTGCCGGGCTCGAGGTGGTAGGTGTAGTCCTCCATGAACGAGGTGCCACCGGGCAGTCCCTTGCCGGCGGCCTTGAGCGCGTGGCCGAGCACAGCCGTCTTCCAATCACCTTCGCCGCCGAAGCCGATCCCGTCGGCCATCAGCCGCTGGACGGCCATGCCGGGCAGCTGCTTGAGGCCGCCGAGGTCCTCGAACGAGGTGGTGAAGGCGCCGTACCCGCCGTCGATCACGAAGTGGCGCAGAGCAAGCTCGAGCTTCGCGCTGTACTGCAGCGACTCGTACCGGTCTGCGCCCGGTCGAAGCTCTGCGACGACGTCGTACAGGTCGCAGTACTCGGTCGCGAGAGCATCGGCGTCGGTGTCGGAGACCGCATCGACCACGGCGACAAGCTCGTTCACGCCGTACGTGTTCACCGATGTGCCTAGACGGCGCTCGACCTCGACCTTGTCGCCTTCGGTCACCGCGACGTACCGCATGTTGTCGCCGAACCGGACGACCTTGAGCGTACGGAAGGCGTGCGCGCCAACGCAGGCCCGCGACCAGACGCCTACCCGGCGGAGCACCTCAGGGTCGGAGACATGCCCGGCGATCGTCGTACGGGGAACGCGGAGACGAGTCTGGACGTACGCGAACTCCCGGTCGCCATGCGCGGCCTGGTTGAGGTTCATGAAGTCCATGTCGATGGTGTCCCACGGCAGGTCACGGTTCACCTGGGTGTGCAGGTGCAGCAGAGGCTTGCGCAGCTGGTCGAGCCCGGTGATCCACATCTTTGCCGGCGAGAACGTGTGCATCCAGGCGATCACGCCGATGCAGTCGTCGTCGGAGTTCGCATCGATCAGGCAGCGGCGGATCGCGTCGGTGTCGGTCAGGACCGGCTTCGCGACGATGGTGGCCACGACCTCGTCAGCGTCAGCGAGCGCGTCCGAGATCGTGCGCGACTGGTCGGCGACCTGCTTCAGGACCTCGGGGCCGTACAGGTGCTGGCTTCCAGTGATGAACCAGATTGAGGCCATGGGGGGTGACTCCTTGTCGTGGGTCTACTTCTGTCCGTAGACGTTCTGGTAGCGGTGGTAGAGCGAGTCGATGTCGGCCTGGTCGAGGCGCTGGGGCTCGGCCATCTGTCGGGCCACCCACACCGTGCGGGCGACGCTCTCGAGCATGACGGCCGCCTTGACTGCAGCCTTGGCGTCGCGACCGATGGTGAACGGGCCATGGCCCGCCATGAGGACCGCGGGGGAGCGGGACTCGCGAAGGGTCTCGACGATGCCGCGGCCGATGGAGTCGTCGCCAATCAGCGCGAACGGCCCGACCGGGATGTCGCCGCCGAACTCGTCGGCCATCATTGTCAGCACGCAGGGGATCGGCTCGCGGATGGCTGCCCAGGCGGTGGCGTAGTCGGAGTGGGTATGGACGACCCCGCCAACCTCGGGCATGTGCGCGTAGACGTAGCCGTGCGCGAACGTGTCCGACGACGGCGACCGGTCGCCCTCGACCAGGGCCCCGTCGAAGTCAGCCACCACCATCGCCTCGGGGGTGAGCTGGTCGTACGTCACCCCGGACGGCTTGATCACGAGCAGGTCAGCGCCCGGCACTCGGGCCGACACGTTGCCAGCGGTCCACGCTACGAGGTTGTTGGCCGGCAGCAGCGCATGCAGGTCCGCGACCTCGCGCTTCAGCCGCTCGACGTCGGGGCGCAGCGACTCCGGGATGCTGCTCACGCCCACTCCTCACCCGTCGCCGGTGCCTGAGCGTGTCGGAGGGTCGCTGGTTTGGCCACCTGGGCTCTCGGTCCCTGAGCGTGTCGAAGGGTCACTCGCTGGCCTCTCGCTTGATCTTCTTGAGCCGCCGCATCACGTCGTTGGCGCCTCGGCCGAAGTAGTCGTGCAACTCGACGTACTCGCGGAAGAGGGCGTCGTACGCCGTCGCGCTCTCCTCGTTGGGGGTGTACGCTGCGTACTCCTTCTTGCCCATGGCGTCGCTGGCGTCCTTGACGTTGTCGTACGCGCCTGCCGCGACCGCGGCGTGGATGGCTGAACCGAGGGCGCAGCCCTGCTCGGAGACGGCGATCGACAGCGGCAACCGCAGCACGTCGGCGTAGATCTGCATGAGCAGGGCGTTGCGCTTGAGTCCGCCCACGACGACCAGTTCGGTGATCGGTACACCGGACGAGGTGAACGCCTCGACGATGACGCGGGCGCCGTACGCGGTCGACTCGATCAGGGCGCGGTAGATGTCCTCGGGCCGGGTCGTGAGGGTGAGGCCGAGGATCAGGCCGGACAGTTCGTGGTTGACGAGGACGGAGCGGTTGCCGTTGATCCAGTCGAGGCAGACCAGGCCGTGCTCGCCGATCGTCTGCTGCGAGGCCAGGTCGGTGAGGTACTCGTGCACTGAGACCCCCGCCGCCTTGGCCTTCTCGGTATAGGCAGCAGGGACGCCGTTCTTGACGAACCACGCGAAGATGTCGCCGACGCCGGACTGGCCCGCCTCGTAGCCGTACAGCCCATCGATCACGCCGCCGTCGACTACCCCACACATGCCGGGGACCACGTGAAGCTGCTTGTCAGACACGATATGGCACGACGAGGTGCCCATGATCGCGGTCATCTGGCCGGGCTCGACAGCTTGGACGGCAGGGCAGGCGACGTGCGCATCGACGTTGCCAGCCGCGATCGGGATGCCCTCCGGCAGACCGGTCCACGCGGCCGCCTCTGCGGTGAGGTGACCCGCCACGGAGCCCAGCGCGACGAGAGGACCGTCGATCTTCTCGGTGAAGTAGCCGGCGAAGTCCGGGTTGAGGGCGGCCAGGAACTCCGGGTCGGGGTACGTCCCGTCCTGCCAGTTGTTCTTGTAACCAGCCGTGCACGCGTTGCGGGTGAACTGACCACCGAGCTGCCAGACGACCCAGTCGGTCGCCTCGACGTAGCGCCACATCCGGTCGTACAGCTCGCGGTCCTCCTCGAGCAGCTGAAGGCCCTTCGCCATGGACCACTCGCTCGACAGCAGACCGCCGTAGCGCGGCCGCCACCACTCGTCCCGCTCGGCCGCCAACGCGTTGATCCGGTCTGCCTGCTGCTGCGCAGCGTGGTGCTTCCACAGCTTGATGTAGGCGTGGCGACGTCCTTCGTACTCGGGCAGCTCGTTGAGCGGGGTGCCGTCCTCGAGGACAGGTACGAGGGTGCAGGCGGTGAAGTCGATCCCGACCCCGACCACCGAGGCGGGATCGATGCCAGCGTCAGCGACGGCAGCCGGAACGGCGGTCTTCAGCACGTCGATGTAGTCGGCAGGCACCTGCAACGCCCAGTCGGGAGGCAGCTTGTCACCGTTGGGCAGCGTCTCCTCCAGCACGGCGTGCGGGTAGTCCAGCACCCCGCTTCCGAGCTCCTCGCCGTCGGACACCCGGACGACCACAGCTCGGCCCGACAGAGTCCCGAAGTCGATCCCGATCACATAGCTGGCTGAGGCGTCCATGGCTCCCTCTTGTCGTACGGCTGAACCTAGCGTAGACGTGTTGACACGTTTCAACGGGGCCAGGTGTCAAACCGGCCGCGGCTGAAGCGTCAGGCCTCGGCGTGGGACTGTCGAGCGCCCTCAGCAGCGACAGCCGTGAAGATCGCTGGGGCAGTGAAGCCCTTCTCGGCGAAGGCGTCCGCGACCGCCGCGGTGATGGCGGCAGCGTCGGGCTCCCGTACGAGCGCGATCGCCGACCCACCGAACCCGCCGCCGGTCATCCGGGCGCCCAACGCTCCGGCAGCGAGCGCAGCATCGACAGCGGTGTCGAGCTCGGCGCAGCTGACTTCGAAGTCGTCGCGCAGCGAGGTGTGCGAGGCGACGAAGAGGCGACCCAGCTGGCCGTAGTCGTCAGCGTTGAGCGCGGCAACTGCCTGCGTGACCCGGTCGATCTCAGTGACCACGTGGCGAGCTCGCTTGCGCAGCAGATCCGACGACAGGCGGGCCAAGGCGTCGTCGAGGTCGGCGATGTCGACCTCGCGGAGGGTGGGAACGTCCAACTCGACGGCGGCACGCTCACAGGAGGCGCGCCGCTCCCCGTACTGGCCATCGACGAGCGCGTGGGTCGCGCGGGTGTCGATCACCAGCAGCGCCAGGCCGTGCTCGGCGAGGTCGAACGGCTGGTGGGTGACGGTGCCGTCGCGGCAGTCGAGCAGGAGCGCGTGGCCCGCGAGGGAGCGGAGGGAAGCGGCCTGGTCCATGCCTCCCGTGGGGGCGAGCGCGATCTCGTTCTCGGCACGCTGGCAGAGGCCAGCCAGCCTCGCCCGCGACTCGTCGGAGTCGAGCAGGTCGAGCCCGGACAACCCCGATGCAGCTGCCCCCATCGCCCCTTCGATCGCTGCGGAGCTCGACAGCCCTGCGCCGATCGGAACGGTCGAGGAGAAGGCGACATCCATGCCGCCGACCTCGTACCCCGCCAGCTGCAGCGCCCAGACGACTCCGGCGGGGTAGCGGGACCAGTCGGACGGCGTGCCTGGCTCGATGGCGTCGAGCGTCACCTCGGAGATCCCGTCGATCCCGTCCGACACGAGGCGAAGCACGTTGTCATCGCGGCGACTGGCAGCTGCGTACGTGCGCTGCGGGAGCGCGATCGGCAGCACCAGGCCAGCGTTGTAGTCGGTGTGCTCGCCGATCAGGTTGACCCGGCCGGGCGACTCCCAGACCCCCTCGGGATCGGCATTGAAGGTCTCGCGGAACAGGCGTACGGCGTCCATGGCCGGGAGTCTAGAGTCTCGGCTGTGAGGCCGGATCAGGTGGTCGGGGAGCGCTTGGGGTTCGGGGCGTCGGGGCTCGGCAACCTGTACGGGGAGGTCGACCCGGTCGTCGCGAGAGCCACGGTTGACGCGGCATGGGACGCCGGGGTCAGATACTTCGACACCGCACCGCACTACGGCCTGGGGCTCTCGGAGGAGCGCCTCGGCGAGGCATTGGCAGGTCGGCCGCGGGACGAGTACAGCCTCTCCACCAAGGTGGGTCGGCTCCTGGTACCCAACCCGGACTGGGCAGACGGGGTGATGGACGACCAGGGTTTCGCCGTACCAGCCCGCCTTCGGCGAGTCTGGGATCCCACGGAGTCCGGCATTCGCCGCAGTCTGGAGGGGTCGCTCGAGCGGCTGGGTGTGGATCGGGTCGACATGATCTTCCTGCATGACCCGGAGTCGTACGACGTGGACGAAGCGGTCCGGGTGGCGCTGCCCGCGTTGGTCCGGCTCCGCGACGAGGGGCTGGTGCGGGAGGTTGGCGTCGGCTCCAACTCGGTCGAGGCGCTGACCCGGTGCGTGGAGAGCGCTGACCTGGACGTGCTGATGGTTGCAGGCCGCTACACCTTGCTGGAGCAGCCAGCAGGTGCACTGTTCGACCGGTGTGTCGAGTTGGGGACGTCGGTGGTCAATGTCGGCATCTTCAACTCCGGGCTGCTGGCTCGAGCCGTGGTGCCCGACGATGCTCGGTACGACTATGCGCCCGCGCCGCCCGCGTTGCTCGCCAAGGCGAGAGAGCTGGCTCAGATCTGCCAGGAGTACGGGGTGGAGCTCCCGACGGCCGCGCTCCACGTCGCGCTGCGGCACCCGGCCGTACGGTCGGTGCTCGTCGGTGCCAACCGGCCCGACCATGTACGGGAGGCGGCGCGCAGGCTGGCGGAGCCCGTACCCGAGCAGCTCTGGGAGCGCCTGAGCGATCGTGGTTGATCGTGTGGGCGTGGCTGGACGGCATCGACGCGCCGGCCGAGGGCTGGCAGGATCGGACACATGAGTGACCAGGGCCTTAGCCTCGCCACCGACAAGATGCGCGCTGCGGGCGTCAACGAGACGGCCATCGCGATCTTCAGCCACTACTACCGGGAGCTCGAGTCCGGCTCGACAGGGCTGATCCCGGAGTCGGACATCTCACCCCTCGACCAACCAGACCAGTGGGTGGACTCGGCGCCCTCGTCCGACGACGTCGAGGCGTTCTCCCAGACGGCGTTCATCAAGCTCAACGGCGGCCTGGGCACGTCCATGGGCCTCTCGAAGGCGAAGACGCTGCTGCCGGTACGGGACGGGCTGACCTTCCTCGACCTGATCGCGCGCCAGGTGCTGGCTGCGCGAGAGGCGTACGGCGTGCGCCTGCCCCTGGTGCTGCTCGACTCGTTCAACACCCACGATGACACGCTGGCAGCGCTGGCGGGCTACCCGCTGGAGGTCGACGGGCTGCCGCTCGACATGGTGCAGAGCCAGGAGCCGAAGCTGCTGGCTGCGTCTCTCGAACCGGTGGACTGGCCCGCGAACCCGAAGCTGGAGTGGTGCCCGCCGGGGCACGGTGACCTCTACCCGACCCTGCTGGCCTCGGGGATGCTGGATGCGCTGATCTCTCGCGGCTTCCGGTACGCGAGCGTGAGCAACTCCGACAACCTGGGCTGCGCGCCGTCGCCCTCGCTGGCCGGCTGGTTCGCCCGGACGGGAGCGCCGTACGCGGCCGAGATCACGCTCCGAACCCCGATGGACGTCAAGGGGGGACACCTTGCCCGGCGGCGGTCGGACGGTCGGCTCATCCTCCGGGAGACGGCCCAGACCGCGCCGGAGGAGATGAGGTTCTTCACCGACCCGGCCATCCACCCGTACGCCCACACGAACAACCTCTGGTTTGACCTGGTCGCCTTGAAGCAGGTGCTGACCGAGCGCGGGGGCGTGCTTGGCCTGACCTTGATCAAGAACGTGAAGACCGTTGACCCGAAGGACCCGACCTCGCCAGAAGTGGTCCAGATCGAGTCGGCGATGGGCGCTGCCGTGGGGGTCTTCGAGGGGGCGACAGCCGTAGCCGTACCGCGATCGCGCTTCCTGCCGGTGAAGACCACCAACGAGCTCGCGCTGCTCCGCTCGGATGTGTACGAGCTTGGTACGGACTTCATCCCCCGCGCTCAGGTCTCGCCGCTGCCGGTGGTGTCCCTTGGCGGTGTCTACAAGAAGATCTCCGAGTTCGAGGCGCGGCTGCCGTACCCCCTGGGTCTGCGGGAGGCGGGGGAGCTGACGGTCGAGGGTGACTGGTCGTTCGGCCGGGATGTGAGCGTCGTTGGCGACGTCACGCTCGGGGCGGAGGGCGGCGTCATCGCCGATGGGTCGTCCCTGCGCGAGGCTCCTCCCCAGGGCTAGCGCGTCTGCACTCGTCGCCGCCGGGAGGAGTGCTGAGCGGGGTCACGACCTCCTAGCGTGGCTTTGCGATACATCTAGCCGCGGGGAGCCGCTAGAGGAGCTTGCCCGGGGCTGTGCGTATCGCAAAGGTACAGGTTCGGGCCCGACTGGGTGACCGGTGCGGTTCGGGACAACCGCGCGGTACGTTCGAGCCATGGGCAAGCGCAACGTACGCGACGGGCACCGTCCACCGACCGCCGAGCATGCCCGGCTCGCCGAGGCGCCCAACGACGACGACGCCTGGCGGCTCTGGGGTCCGTACCTCGCGGGTCGGCAGTGGGGCACCGTACGGGAGGACTACTCCGACAACGGCGACGCTTGGGCATCGTTCCCCTTCGACCACGCTCACAGACGCGCCTACCGCTGGGGTGAGGACGGTATTGCGGGCGTCTGCGACCGGTACGGGTTCCTCAACCTCGCCGTGGCCATGTGGAACCGTCACGACGACCGGCTCAAGGAGCGCTTCTTCGGTCTGACCAACCCGCAGGGCAACCACGGCGAGGACGTGAAGGAGTACTGGTTCCATCTCGATGCGACGCCCACCCACTCGTACGCGCAGATGCTCTACCGCTACCCGCAGGCGGCGTTTCCGTACGCCGACCTGATCGCGACGAACGCCTCCCGCAACCGTGACGAGCGGGAGTACGAGCTCGCTGACACGGGTGTGCTCAACGAGGACCGTTTCTTCGACATCAAGGTCACCCACGCGAAAGCGAGCCCCAGCGACATCCTCGTCACCATCGAGGCGACCAACCACGGGCCCGACCCCGCGCCCCTCGACCTCGTGCCGCAGCTGTGGTTCCGCAACACCTGGGCGTGGGGGATCGACGACCGGGTGCCAACAATCCGGCGCCTCAGGCCGCCCGAGCTCGACGTTGTCAATGTTGAGGCCGTTGAGGCGACGCACGGCTTCCTCGGCCGTTACCGCCTCTACGCCGAGGGAGAGCCAGAGCTGCTCTTCTGCGACAACGAGTCCGACGCGGTCGACATCTGGGGCGCTGAGCAGAACCGTTCCCCGTACCCCAAGAACGCCGTCGACCACGCGATCGTTCACGCCGACAGCAGCCACCTCAACCCGAACCAGACAGGCACCAAGGTCGCCTTCCACTACGCATTCGACGAGGTCGGGCCCGGCGAGACCGTACGCGTGCGCCTCCGCCTTGTGGAAGGACTACCCACCCGGAACCCATTCGGCAAGGGCTTCGCGGCCACGCTCGAGCAGCGGCAGGGTGAGGCCGATGACTTCTATGACCGCGTCATCCCGAGCCAGACAGACGAGGTCGACACCCACGTCGCCCGGCGCGCCTTCGCCGGACTGATGTGGTGCAAGCAGCTCTACCGGTACGGAGTCCAGCGCTGGCTCACCGGCGACCCCATCGACCCCGCCGATCCCGAGCGACAGCAGCCTTGGGCCCGCAACGCCGAATGGCGTCACCTCTACCTTGCTGACGTGATCTCGATGCCGGACGAGTGGGAGTACCCGTGGTTCGCCTCGTGGGACCTCGCCTTCCACTGCGTCACGCTCGCCCACGTCGACCCGGCGTTCGCGAAGAACCAGCTGATCCTGATGTGCCGCGAGTGGGCGCAGCATCCGGACGGGCAGTTGCCCGCGTACGAATGGGCCTTCGGTGACGTGAACCCGCCCGTACACGCCTGGGCGGCCTGGCAGGTGTTCCGCAACGACGGCTCGTGGGACCGCAAGTTCCTGGTCAGGGTCTTCGGCAAGCTGCTGATCAACTTCACCTGGTGGGTGAACCGCAAGGACGCCGACGGGTCCAACCTTTTCGAGGGTGGCTTCCTCGGCATGGACAACATCGGCCTGTTCGACCGCAGCAAGGAGGTGCCGGGCGGCTTCCGGCTGGAGCAGTCCGACGCGACCAGCTGGATGGGCTTTTTCTGCCTCTCGATGCTGCGGATCGCCCTCGAGCTCGCCCGCGAAGACGACGCCTGGGACGACCTCTGCTCGTCGATGCTCGAGCGGTTCGTCGCGATCAACCGCGCCACCAACACCTTCGGCCACTCCGGCGCCGCGCTCTGGGACGACGAGGACGGCTTCTTCTACGACACCCTCGTCTCGGAGGAGACCGACGATGTCGAGCAGGTGCGCGTACGGTCACTCGTCGGCCTCCTGCCCCTGCTTGCTGTCGCGTCAGTGCCGGACTGGGTCGATGAGGAGCTGCCCGACTTCACCACCCGGGTGACCTGGCTGCGGCGCAACGTCCCCGACGACGCCGAGCCGATCATGGACTTCAGCTCCTGGGGCGACACGTCGATGACCCTCAGCCTCGTGCACACCGACTGGTACCCACGGATGCTGTCGCGCCTGCTCGACGAGGGTGAGTTCCTGTCCCCGTACGGAATCCGCTCCCTGTCGGCTGCCTACCGCGACGGGATCACGCTCGACATCGCGGGCACGTCGATGGAGATCTCGTACGACCCCGGCGAGGCCACCTCAGGCCTCTTCGGGGGCAACTCGAACTGGCGAGGGCCGGTCTGGTTCCCGGTGAACGTGCTGTTGGCTGATGCGCTCGAGACGTACGCGGAAGGCGCAGGTGGCGACCTGAAGGTCGAGCACCCGACCGGTTCGGGCCGTCTGATGCCGCTCAAGGAGGTGGCGTACGAGCTCGACCACCGCCTGGTCTCCCTCTTCCGACCAGGACCGGACGGACGCCGGCCAAGCGACCCCCGCGACCACGGGACGGGCGAGTTGTGGTCTGCACACCCGGTGTTCAGCGAGTACTTCCACGGCGACACCGGGGAGGGCCTCGGCGCTTCGCACCAGACCGGCTGGACGGCGTTGGTCGCCCACTTGATCTGTACGAAGGGACAAGCCACCCCCCTGGACTAGGGGCTAATGGCTCGGCTGGTTCTCAGATCCGGTGGCAGGTCCGCTGGCCGTCGTCGACGCGCTGGCGTGGGAATCGTCAGCGCCATGCTTCTTGCCGATCGGCAGCACATGCATGATCGCGACGACGATCGCCCCCACGATCAGTCCAAACAGGAACGAGAAGAAGGTGTTCACCAGCCAGACGACCAGGCCACCCACCGGGCCAGTTGCGTGAGCGGCGAGTTCCTCGAGGTGATGGACGAACCCGTACGGCGCATGCAGCCACGACACGTTAAGCATCGTGCTGAGCTCATCGAGGCCCACCAGAAGGATGTGACCGCCGACCCACAGCATGGCGATGATGCCGACCGTTGAGAGTACCGCGAGCACCTTGGGCATCGCCCTGACCAGACCCTTGCCGAACTTCTTGGCGGCCGGAGACTCCCGCTGGGCCAGGGCCAGGCCGACATCGTCCATCTTCACGATGAGGGCGACCACTCCGTACACCAACAGCGTGATCAGCAGGGCGACGACCAGCAGGATGATGCCCCGGGTGACGAGCGGCTCGGCCCGTACCTCGTTGTAGGAGATGACCATGATCTCCGCCGACAGGATGAAGTCCGTACGGATCGCGCCCGCGACCATGGTCTTCTCATGGTCCTCGCCCTGCATGGCGACGGGGACCTCCTGCTCCTCGTGGTGCGGGTTGAACCGCTCCCAGAGCTTCTCGGCGCCCTCGAAGCAGAGGTACAGCCCACCGACCATGAGCAGGGGGGTGAGGATCCACGGCACGAAGTAGCTGAGTACGAGGATGCCGATGATCAGGATGAGCTTGTTCAGCAGCGACCCGCGCGCGATCTTCATGATGATCGGCACCTCGCGCTTTGCCGCGAAGCCGTGCACGTAGCGGGGGGTGACGGCGGTGTCGTCGACCACGACTCCGGCCGCCTTGGCGCTCGCGCGGCCGGCCGCCATGCCGACGTCGTCAATAGAGGCGGCCGCTACCTTCGCGAGGGCAGCGATGTCATCGAGGAGCGCTGCCAGGCCGCCGCTCATCGGGCGGCTCGGTTCGTACGGTGCGTGGTCGTCACGGCGTCGAGGGTACCGGCTGGTCTGGGTCCTCGTCTCCGGCGATCACCTGGTCGAGTGCGTGCTGGATCTCGGCCTTGGTCGCCTCGTCAGGCTCGGCATCCCTCAGTGCTGTGAGTCGCGCCACCTCGTTGTCGCGGAACCGCTTCCGGTCGCGCTCGATCTGCTCCGAGAACTCGTGCAGCTGTTGCCACAGCGCGGCGATCTGCTCGGGGCTGGCCGGGGTGCCGTCGTCGTACGGCTCGTCGGCGGGGGTCTGGGTCGGTTCGGTCACGTCGTCATCCTGCCGGGTCAGGGGGCCCGATGATCGAGTTGGGAGGCTCAGGTTGCGCTGTGCTAGCCTTTCCTGGCTGGTTCGGAGGTTCGCCTCCGGGCCCTGCGCGAGTGGCGGAATGGCAGACGCGCACGGTTCAGGTCCGTGTGTCCGTAAGGACGTGGAGGTTCAACTCCTCTCTCGCGCACAACGATGTATGGTCCCCTGAC
>DAOOHL010000061.1:0-12209 GCA_035416185.1 Propionibacteriaceae bacterium
CACCTACCTCGATGCCGGCCGGATCGCCCAGGATGCTGGGATCGCCGCCGTCCTGATCCACGGGCGGACAGTGCAGCAGGCCTACAGCGGCGAAGCAGACTGGGAGGCCATCGCTCGGCTCGTCGAGCACGTCGACATCCCCGTGCTGGGCAACGGCGACATCTGGGAGGCGGCCGACGCTGTGCGGATGATGGACCAGTCCGGCTGCGCAGGGGTGGTCATCGGGCGGGGCTGCCTCGGTCGGCCCTGGCTCTTCCGCGACCTGGCGGCAGCGCTCGGCCCTGACGGGACAGCCGGGGAACTGGCGCTACCGACGCTGGGGGAGGTCGGTTCGACCATCCGTCGGCACGCCGAGCTGCTGGTCGACCTGTACGGGGAGAAGCACGGCCTGACCGACCTCCGCAAGCACATGGCCTGGTACCTCAAGGGCTTCCCCGTGGGTGGCGAGACTCGTCGTGGCCTGGCGATGGTGGCGTCCTTCGACGACCTCGACGCTCGACTGGCCGATCTGGACGCTGCAGCTGAGTTCCCCGCTGGGGAGCTCGGGACGCCCCGCGGTCGGCAGGGGACGCCGCGCGACAGGGTGATCCTCCCGTACGGCTGGCTTGACTCGCCCTGCCTCGACGACTCGGTCGACCTCTCCGACGCCGAGTCGGAGGTCTCCGGCGGATAGGTTGAAGGCATGGCGAAGCACGGCCACCATGAGCCGACCGAACGCGCGCGAACGTGGGCCCAGACCATGCACGGCCACAGCGCTGGAGACGTCGTCACCGCCCACGCCGATTCTCACGCCGCCATCGCGTCCGACCGCCCGGTTCTGCGCAAGGAGCGGGAGGAGCGCGAGGAGGTAACCCTCGCTCCCGGCGCGACGAGGGCGTACGGAGCTGGCAACCGGGCCCGTCCCGAAGAGCCCGACGCCGAACGCACCTGTTTCGAGCGGGACCGCGACCGGATCGTGCATTCGTCATCGTTTCGTCGCTTGGCCGGCAAGACCCAGGTCGTCGTGTACCCGACCGACCACCAGCGCACCCGTCTGACCCACGCCCTGGAGGTCGCGCAGGTAGCCACCGCCGTGGCCCGCGGAATCGGGGCCAATGCCACCCTGGCTGAAGCGATTGCGCTGGGCCATGACTGCGGTCACGGCCCCGGTGGGCATGCCTCGGAGGATGCGTTCGACCCGTACATCACCGGCGGCTACGAGCACGGCCCCTGGGGCTCCGATGTGGTGCTCGCCCACCTCAACCTCTGCGACGAGACCCTCGACGGCATCCGGAACCACTCCTGGTCGCGGCCGGCCCCCCAGACGCCTGAGGGTGAGGTGGTGAGCTGGGCGGACCGCATCGCCTACTGTGCCCACGACCTCGAGGACGCCTGCCGCGCGGGAATCGTCGACCTGGCCGACCTGCCTGCCGAGATCGCCGACATGTGTGGTCGCTCGCGCAGCCAGCAGCTCAGCACCTTCATCAAGGCGATGATCACCACCACCGTCGAAACCGGCACCATCGGCATGGACGCCGACACCGCCACCGCCCTCGCCGGGTTGCGCCGGTTCAACTATGAACGGATCTACACCCGTCCCGACTCGGTCGCCCAGTCGAACGCCGTGATCGACATCCTGCGCGGCCTGGTCGACCACTACGTCGCCGAGCCGACGCGGCTGCCTGGAGTGGATGGCGCCATGGCTGAGCAGGCTGGCGATGCCGGTCTGGCTCGAGCCGCAGTGACCTATGTCGGCGGTATGACCGACCGCTTCGCGTTCGAGACGGCTGTGAACCTGCTGGGCTGGGATCTGGACCGGATCCCACGAGGAATCGGAAGAGGAGTCTGACACGTGTCGTACGACTGCACGGTGGCACTGACATCGGCCGGGGTCTCACTGTGGCTGGAGGTGTCCCAGGGGCGGCTCCCCAGCATCGTCCACTGGGGTGCGGCCATGCCGGATCCCTCGGACACGGCGGTGCGTGATGCCGCGACGGCGGGTCTCACGTCGAACATCCCGAACGGCATCGACGCCCCCGTGCACTGGTCAGTCCTGCCCGAAATGGGGGCCGGTGTGCTGGGCCGACCGGGCGTCGTGGGGCATCGCGACCGTACGGCGTGGTCGCCGCGCTGGGTCGTCTCGGCTGTCCGGGTGGCCGGTGGTGAGCATTCCGAGGGTCTGTACGTGGGCGGTCCCGCCGTGGTCGAGGTCGACGCCGCGGATCCCGCGAACGCGCTGGGGCTGCGGCTCGAGATCGAGCTGCTGGCCTCCGGGCTGGTCAGGACCCGGGCCACGCTGACCAACCTGGCCGACGGCCCGTACAACGTCGACTCGGTGACCCCGAGCCTGCCGGTGCCGACCCGTGCTGCCGAGCTGCTCGACCTGGCTGGCCACTGGTCGTCGGAGCGGACGCCGCAGCGCCTGCCGTTCGCGATCGGCGCGCACGTGCGGGAGAACAGGCGCGGCCGGACGGGTGCCGACAGCGCCTACGTGCTGCACGCGGGTACCCAGGGGTTCACGTTCAGAACCGGCGAGGTGTGGGGCATGCACGTGGCCTGGAGCGGCAACCACCTCCACATGGCCGAGCGGACCGCTCTGGGACAGCGGCTGCTGGTGGGCGGTGAGCTGCTCCTGCCCGGGGAGGTGGTGCTGCACCACGGGGAGTCCTACGCGTCGCCGTGGGTGTACGGGTCGTACGGCACAGGTCTGGACGGTGTCGCCGGACGATTCCACGACTACCTCAGGGCGCGGGAGACCCATGTCGACCATGACCGGCCCGTGACTCTGAACTGCTGGGAGGCGGTCTACTTCGACCACCAGCTCGACCGACTGGTCGACCTGATCGACCGCGCAGCCGACCTCGGCGTCGAGCGGTTCGTGCTCGACGACGGCTGGTTCGGCTCCCGCCGTGACGACAGCTCGGGCCTCGGTGACTGGGTGGTCAGCGACGAGGTCTGGCCCGACGGACTGGGCGCTCTGGTCGAAGCCTGTACGAGCCGCGGCATGCAGTTCGGGCTGTGGTTCGAGCCCGAGATGGTGAACCTCGACTCCGCTCTTGCGCGCCAGCATCCCGACTGGGTCATGCAGGTGCCCGGCCGGCTGCCGCTCGAGTCGCGCCACCAGCAGGTACTCAACCTGACCATCCCGGAGTGCTACGACCACATCCGCAACGCCATGGTGGCCTTGCTCGACGCGTACGACATCTCCTCCATCAAGTGGGACCACAATCGTGACCTCACCGACCCGGGCACGGTCCCGCTGGGCGGTCGAGCTGCCGTCCATGCCCAGACGCTCCAGACCTACCGGCTGATGGCGGAGCTCAAGGCTCACCAGCCGGGTCTCGAGATCGAGTCCTGCGCCTCAGGTGGGTCGCGGGCCGACCTTGGCGTGATGGAGATCTGCGACCGGATCTGGGGCTCAGACTGCACCGAACCCGCTGAGCGGCTGCGGATCAACCGCTGGACGTACCAGCTGCTGCCGCCCGAGCTGATCGGCTCTCACGTGGCCGCTGCGCCGTCACACCAGACTGGCCGGATC
Source organism: Propionibacteriaceae bacterium (assembly GCA_035416185.1). Lineage (GTDB taxonomy): Bacteria > Actinomycetota > Actinomycetes > Propionibacteriales > Propionibacteriaceae > JBHAES01. The sequence continues at coordinate 3,518 of DAOOHL010000061.1, forward strand.
CATCACGTGGCGTTCCGGGCTGCTTCGGCGCTGTTCGGTCACTTCGGGATCGAATGGGACCTCGCGTCCGTCCCCGACGACGACATCGCCCAACTACGGAGCTGGGTGCGGTTGTACAAGCAGGTACGGGACCTCGTCGGCACGGGCACGCTCGTCAGGGGCGACACCGAGGATCCGCAGCTCTACCTGACCGGCATCGTCTCAGCCGAGCAGGACCGGGCGATCTACACCTTGGCTGCGACCACGACCCCCACCTTGACCAGCCTGTGGGGGCGGATCCGGCTCGAGGGACTCGACCCCGACCGCGCCTACCACGTCCGGCCGATGGTGCCGGGTGTCGAGGTCGCGACCTTCCCCGGGATCATGGCCGCGCCGTGGTTCGGCCAAGGCATCGGCTCGTCGTGGGAAGGGGGAACCTACTCGGGCGCGGTGCTCATCGAACTTGGCCTGCAAGCGCCGTTCCTGATCCCCGACTACCCGCTGCTCCTGCTCGTCCGGGAGGTCTGAAACCCTCGATCAGGGTCTCAGCCCTTGCATCCCCAGGAGCTCAGCCCGCTCTTGGCGTACAGCCGGTTGGCGACGGTGATCTGCTGCTCCCGCGTGGCCAGGTCGGCCCGCGGGGCGAAGTCAGCACCGCCGTTGGCCAGCCAGGTGGTGTACGAGAACTGCAGCCCGCCGTAGTAGCCGTTGCCGGTGTTGATGCTCCAGTTGTTGGTCGACTCGCACTTGGCGATGCGGTCCCACATGGCGGCGTTGGCCAGGTTGAGCGCCGCGCCTGAGCCGGACGATGTCGGGGCCGCCACAGCCGCCGGGGTGGACGGCGTCGAGGGGACCTTGGGTGTCACCTTCGTGCCCACCGTCGTCACCTGGGTCACCGGTGCCGTGGTCACAGCCTCGCTGACCAGGGCCCTGGACTCCTCGACCCCGTCGACCGTGGTCACCTGGAACGTCTTCGTCACGGTGCCAGCGACCCCGGCCGTGGTCACCTTGCTCGTGCCCTTGGCCAGCGTCGCGTCATTGATCGTCGTCGCCTCGAACGGTACGGCGGCAGTCTCGGTCGCCTGGGTCACATCGGCCCGCTTCACCTCGACGACGGCGCCGTCGGTGACCAGTGTCTCCGCCGGGGTAGTGAGCCGGTCGTCGGCGTCGTACGTGACACCCAGTTCGGCCAGCACGGCACCGATAGTGGGCTCGTACGTCGAGGTGACGCTCAGCGCCCCGTCACGCACCACGGAGACCTGCTTGGGGCGAACCAGCGTCACGGTCACGGTCGAGCCGTCGCTGATCGCGGTCTCGAGGCTGGGGGAGACGGTGTCGCGGCCCTGGAGGGTGACGCCGCTCGTCCGAAGAACGTCGGCCACCGTCGTGGAGAAGCCGAAGCTGGAGACCTGACGGGCCTCGGAGCCGACCTGGAGCGTCATGGTCTTGTCCATGGCGACGGCGGTTCCGGTGCCGGCGAGGCCGAGGACAGCGGCGGCTGCGACGGTGGCGGAGAGGATCTTCGTACGGGTCTGCACGGGCGGTGCTCCTGCGGCTGGCTGACAGTTTCCTGAGAAACTCTAAGGGAGGGAGACCCCGTACCCAAACTGACCCCCTCGACCCCGGCTGGTGGGGCATCCGCCACGAGCCAGGACGGGTCTCGCAGGTGTTCGAGCGCAAGGTCTGTCTGATCGGTCGCGGCCGTGACCGTACTTGATAATGAGAATGAATATTGACTAGCCGTCAGGGCTCGAGGAGGGCTCTGATGTCGTCAGCGGTGAGCGGCTTGGTGAAGTCGGCGTCGTCACTGCCCACGACCCGGGCGAACAGGTCACGTTTGCGTTGCTGGAGCGCGACCACCTTCTCCTCGATGGTGTTCTCGCTGACGAGCCGGTACACGTTGACCGGCTTGTCCTGGCCGATCCGGTGCGTACGGTCGACGGCCTGGGCCTCCGCAGCCGGGTTCCACCACGGGTCGAGCACGAACACGTAGTCGGCCTCGGTGAGCGTGAGGCCGAAGCCGCCCGCCTTGAGGCTGATCAGGAAGACCGGCGCGGCGCCCGTACGGAACGAGTCGATCACCGACTCCCGGTCGCGGGTACGGCCGTCGAGGTAGGCCGTCTCGATCCCCTCAGCGATGAGCCGCTTCTGCGCCAGGCGGAGGTAGCTGGTGAACTGGCTGAACACCAGGGCGCGGTGGCCCTCCGCGATCACCTCGGTGAGCATCTCGACCAGGGCGTCGAGCTTGGCCGACATCGCCGGGCCCTCGTCGACCAGCGCGGGGGAGAGCGCCAGCCGGCGGAGCCGGGTCAGGGCGGCCAGCACGGCGACCCGGTTGCGGTTCATGTCGCCGACCAGCCCGAGCACCTTGCGCCGCTGAGCCTGCAGCTCGCGGTCGTACAGGCGTCTGTGGTCGGAGGCGAGCGGCACCGGGACGACAGTCTCCTGCTTGGGCGGCAGCTCGCGAGCCACCGCGTCCTTGGTGCGCCGCAGCATCAACGGACGGATGCGCCGCCGCAGCCGGCCGAGCCGGTCAGCGTCGCCGGACTCGACCGGCCGCCTGTAGAGGTCGTCGAACACCTTCGGATCGGTGAACAGGCCTGGTGCGGTGAGCGACAGCAGCGACCACAGATCCATCAGGTTGTTCTCGAGCGGGGTGCCGGTCATCGCCAGCTTCGTCCGGGCCCGGAGCCGCCGCACCGCATGGTAGGTCTTTGACGCGCGGTTCTTGACGAACTGGGCCTCATCCAGCAGCACCAGCGACCAGTCGAGAGCGTGGAACTCCTCGGCGTCGAGCCGCAGGAGCGTGTACGAGGTGACGACGACATCAGCACCGTCCACCAACTCGGCCAGGGCCTCGCGCCGGGTGGAGGTCTGCTCGACGCGGCGCACCACGAGCCCTGGCGCGAACCGCTCTGCCTCGGCGGCCCAGGTGCCGAGCACCGAGGTGGGCGCGATGACCAGCGCCGGTCGAGTCAGCTCGCCGCGCTCCTTGAGCGACAGCAGGAGGGCGAGGGCCTGCACCGTCTTACCCAGTCCCATGTCGTCGGCCAGCACCCCGCCGAGATGGCTGCGCCAGAGGTAGGCGAGCCACTCGAAGCCGGCGGTCTGGTAGGAACGCAGCGTTGCCGTCAGGCCCTCAGGGACGGGGTCCACGGTCACCGACGTGGGATCCAGGAGGCCACTCACGGCACGGTGCCACGTCGCCGACTGCTCCCGTACGACGCCCGTAGCAACCAGGTCCTCCCACAGCCCCGCCTGCTCGGGGCGGAGGTGCAGCTGGTCGACATCGCCGCCTGAGACAGCGATGGCCTCCTCGATCAGCGCCCGCAGCTCGGCCAGCGCCTCGGTGTCCAACGGGAACCAGGTGCCGTCGTCGAGGATCATCACCTCGTCGCCAGCAGCGAGTGCCCGGAACAGGTCAGCGAACGGGATCGTCACCCCGTTGACGGTGACGGTCACCTCGAGGTCGAACCAGTCCGGCCGGTCGGAGTCGCGTACGGAGAACTGCACCAGCGGGGGCTCGTCGGCCTCGCGGAGGTCCGGGCTCGACCCGTGCTCAACCACCTCGATGCCAGCTGTCCGAGCGGCCACCAGGCGAGGCGCCAGCCGGATCACGGCGGCGTCGGTCACCGTCTCGGTCTGGCGAAGACCACCGTCATCCTCCAGCGGCCAGCCGGTTCGCCCCAGGACCGCGATCAGTCGCTGCTCCTCCCGGACGTCTCGCACCACCGCGTCATTCGTGGCGGGATGGGGAGCGACGGCAATGTCATCGCGGCCGACCTCGTAGCGGAAGCTCCACGCCAGGTCAGCAGCCTGGTCGGCCACGCGCCAGGTGACGTCGAGCCGGAGCCGTGGCTTCTGCGGCAGGGGGAGCTCCAGCCCGGGTGAGAGCTGGACCCGGTAAGCCTTCAGCAGCAAGGGATGCACGGTGGCGGTGAACAGCGGCACGTCATCGGCCGGGACGAGCACCTGCCGCGACGTACGGAGGAACTGCTCCTGTCCTGTGGTCAGTGATCGCTCCAGGGGTGCCAGCACGAGATCGGCCCCGCCCAGCGCGACCCCGTGCGGAGGAGTTCCCACCAGCAGCGTGCCGGCATCGTCAGGAACGCCGGGAAGCTGCACCGAGGTCGTCACCAGCAGGGCACCGTCGGGCTGTTGTTGGTAGCGGCAGCTCACGACAGCGTCGGTGTCGCTGAGCTGGACCGAGTCGACCCGGTCGCCGCCCAGGAGCTCCACGCCTGCGTCGAGGGCGGCTCGGAGTGCCACCCAGAAGCCCGGGGAGGTGTTCGACAGGGCTCGCCCGCGCAGCCCGTACCCGTCACCGCCCAGCTCGCGCCCGACGATCCGTACGGCTGCCGCCTGGGTCGGGTCGACGCCCGACTCGGCGCTGCCCAGCTCCCACGAGAGGTCACGTGCTGCCCACTTGCCGCCCGACGTGCGTGTCTTCAGGCGCAGCTCTGGCCCGTACCAGCCGTGGCTCACCTGGATCCCGAGACTCGTGCCGCCGCCGCGGTGCTGAGCTTCGCTGACCACCCCAGCGAACGCCCGCTGCCAGCCGCGCTGCTTCGGTGCGCCCTGGTTGCGTACAGCGAGGATGACGGCGACCACGTGCTTGCAGTTCTGCATCATCGGGCACGTGCAGGAACCGCCGACGAAGCCTGCCCCTTCGTTGACCCGCACGCGGTAGAGGCGCGATCCGGTGCCCGTCACGGTGCCGACGAGACCGGGTCCCTCGACCCGGGCGGAGCCCACCATGGCTCCGTTGGCGTAGTCGAGACCACGCTCGAACGTGACGTCGCCGAAGTCGCGGCGAAGCCTGTCGTCGGTCAGCGCGGCCACCCAGTCCGGTACATCCACAATCAGCCAGCCTCCCATACCGGTCAATCGCGCGGCTGTCGGTCGCGCCTCGTAGACTCACGGACGTGGCTGGGCGGATCAACGATGAGGACATCGCCGAAGTCCGCGACCGAGCGCGGATCGACGATGTCGTCGGCTCCCACGTGTCCCTGCGCAGCGCCGGCGGTGGGGCGCTGAAGGGCCTGTGCCCGTTCCACGCCGAGAAGACCCCCAGCTTCCAAGTGACACCCGCCCGCGGCTTCTACTACTGCTTCGGCTGCGGTGAGGGTGGCGACGTCATTACGTTCGTCCAGAAGGTCAGCAACCTCACCTTCGCCGAGGCCGTCGAGCACCTCGCCGACCGGTACGGAGTGCAGCTGCGCTACGAGGAGTCGGGGTTCGGTACCCGGGCTCCGGCTGGGACGCGGCTGCGGATCCTGGAGGCGAACACGGCTGCTGCGGAGTTCTTCGCTGGGCAGTTGCTCACGCCAGAGGCGGTGATCGCTCGACAGTTCCTCGACTCCCGTGGGTTCGGGCGAGAGGCAGCGGAGAAGTTCGGGGTGGGCTATGCACCCCAGTCCGGCCGCGCGCTCGGTACGCACCTGAAGTCGAAGGGCTTCTCCGAGGAGGAGCTGATCGGCGCCGGGCTGATGCGTCAGGGCGGCTGGGACTTCTTCCAGGGGCGGGCGCTGTGGCCGATCCGCGATGCCGGAGCGGCCGTGCTGGGCTTCGGGGCGAGGCGCCTGCGTGACGACGACCGCATGCCCGCCAAGTACCTGAACACGCCGGAGACGGCGGTCTACAAGAAGTCGCAGGTGCTGTACGGGTTGGACTTGGCCAGGCAGAGCATCGGCAAGAAGGCCCAGGCTGTGGTCGTGGAGGGCTACACCGACGTGATGGCGGCGCACCTGTCTGGGGTCGACACGGCAGTCGCCTCCTGCGGCACGGCGTTCGGTGATGACCATGCCCGGCTGATCCAGCGGCTGCTCGGCGGCGACGCCTTCCACGGCGAAGTGATCTTCACGTTCGATGGTGACTCGGCGGGACAGAAGGCTGCGCTCAAGGTGTTCGGGGGTGACCAGCACTTCGCCGCCCAGACCTACGTTGCGGTGGAGCGATCAGGTCTCGATCCGTGTGACCTGCGCCTGGAGCGCGGTGAGGCGGCCGTACGGGAGCTCGTCGCGACCCGGCAGCCGCTGTACCGGTTCGTGATGACCAACGTGATCAGCCAGTTCGACCTTGACCGGGTCGACGGTCGGCTCGGGGCTCTTCGTGCAGCCGCTCCGCTGATCGGGTCGATCCGTGACACCTCGCTCGTGGCTGGTTACGTGCGTGAGCTGGCCCAGCTGGTCGGGATGGATCTGGACGAGGTTCGCCAGGTGGTGTCCCGGGTGGCCAACCGCCGCATCCCGGGCGGTCCCAAGGGTCGCCCGGCGCCGCCGGTCGATCCCGGCAGGCCGTACGACGACGAGCCCCCGCCAGACCCGCAGGATGACGGTTACGAGGAGACCCTGGTCGCCCTCCAGCTACCGTCGCCAGACGATCGCAGCCTCGTGGTGGAGCGCGACACGCTGAAGTTGATGCTGCAGCGTCCGACAGTGTTCGACAAGGCGCCCGAGCCCTGGTTCGCCGTCACTGCGGCCGACTTCACCCATCCGGCGTACGCCGCGGTCTTCACAGCGCTCAGCGGAGTCGACCGGGCCGGCGCCGAGGAGCGGCGGTTCGCTCAGGCCGTCGTCGGTGCGCTCACCGACGAGAGCCTTCGCCACCTGGCCATGCAGCTGAGCGTTGAGCCTCTGCCCGTACGGATCGATGTCGGCTATGCCCGCACGTACTGCGCCAAGCTCAGCCTGCTGTCGCTGTTGCGCACCATTGCTGATCTGAAGTCGCGACTCCAGCGCACCAACCCGGTTGAGAACGAGCAGGCCTACAACCAGATGTTCGGCCGGATGGTGGCTCTGGAGGTGCAGCGGAAGGAGCTGCTCCGGCTGTCGAGCGGGGACTGATCAGGCGGCAACTGACCTGGCGCTGGTCGTCAGGTGGGTTCGCAACACGGCGAGGGCTCGATGCTCCCATCGCCGTACAGTCCGGGTCGTCACGTGGAGCATGGCCGCCAGTGCCTCGTACGACATCGGCTGCTCCGCCAGGTGGCGCCCCGTCACAATCGTTCGCTCAACGCGGGGGAGTGAGGCCAACGCCTCTGCCAGCGTGCCGTCGCATGGGCTGTAGGGGGCATGGGTGACGGTCTGGGCTGGATCGACGATCTCCTCCATCAGGTCCTGCGGAGCCGTGGTCCCTCGCGTGCGGCACCACTGCAGCCAGCCGGTATCGCGGCCGAGCAGGTCGGCCACCTCTTCTGCGACGGGCGTCCGACCGAGCTCCTGGGTCAAGGTGGTCTCTGCCCAGAGCGCCTTCCGCGTGCCCCGTTGCTGGCGCTCCGAGAGTCCCTGCTCACGAGCCATGGCGGTTCGGACTCCCGCCCTGACGAACGGCAGGGCGTACGTGCTGAACCTGCCTCGACGATGGTCGAACCGCCAGACGGCCTCCGCGAGGCTCAGCCAGGCCTGCTGAGTGAGGTCATCGCGAGAACCGATCCCGCGGAACTCCTGCGCCACGGCCAGGCTGACGAGCCAGGCATGCGCGGTCAGCAGGTCGTGGAGGGCGGCCTCGCCGAGCTGAACCAAGGTGAGCAGCTCAGCGTCGGTGCCGTCCAGGCGGGCCGGAGCGGTGAGGGCTGCCGCGGCGAGCACGCCCGCTTCGATCGTGATCGCTGCCTCCGTCTCGTCAGCGGCTGAGAAGGAGGTACGGGCGGTGGTGGGGGATGCTGTGGTGGTCATGACCTGACCTTCGTCCTCGCCGTGGCGGTCGACAGAGTTGTCCACAGCAGTCGGGCCGACAACAACCGGACAACACCAGTTGGCTCGACAACCTCACAGCCGGGTCGGGAGTTCCGCCGGAAGTCGGGGTGTGCGTCGGGGACAATGGGGGAATGCCTTGGAACGCACGCGGCGGACTGCCGAAGGACGCCTACGACGAACTCGCCCAGCTCCTGCCGAAGCCTCTCGTCCTGGCCTGGGGTAGGGGTGAGGACGTGCTGGTCGCCGGGCTGCCCGGGCACATCGCGATCCGCGACGCGCAGGGGTGGCGAGTGGTCGGCTGGCACCAGGTTGACCTGGCCAGGTGGGACGGCGAGTCAGGGGTGCTGTCATGGGCGGGTCAGACCAACGAGCGGGTCACGCTGACCGAGCCTGGCCGGATCCCGATGCTGCTGAAGGACCGGGTCGAGGCGTCGATCCTGGTCTCCGAACGGATCAAGGCCGGCGCGGTACACGTCCAGCTGAGTGGCCGCCGCGACCTCGCCAACCCCGAGGCTCCGCTGGTCTGGTCAGCGTCGGCAGCCGACGGCCGTTCGCTCGATCGTCCAGGCGTACGAGAGGCCGTCGACAGAAGACTCGCCGAGCTCAAGGCCGACGTGGAGTGACCGCCTCCCGTCCGCCCAACCCGACACGACAGACCCGGTGACAATCTGCTAGCCTTCCTAGGCCGCGATCCCCTGTAGCTCAATTGGCAGAGCGTCGGACTGTTAATCCGTAGGTTCCTGGTTCGAGTCCAGGCGGGGGAGCTTCCAGCCCTCAGAGTCGCCCAACCACAGCAGTCAGGTAGGCGAGCACCGCCCGTACCCGTCGGCTCTCGCGTTCGGGACCCAGCCCAAGCTTGGCGAAGACGTTCGCGACATGGTTGGCCGGGGCTGCACCGGAGAGCACCAAGGACCCTGCGATCTCGTTGTTGGGCCTACCCTCGGCCATCAGCGCCAGTACCTCGGCCGACCGCTCTCCCGGGTAGCCCTGCAGAGCTCCGCCCGCCGAGCTGACTG
>DAOOHL010000062.1:0-12143 GCA_035416185.1 Propionibacteriaceae bacterium
ACTCAAAGCCGGCGACTTCCAGACCGCGACTACACCCTCGATTGGGATGAGCCCCTTACGCGCGGGATGATGGGCCGTCCATCCAGGAAGTGAGGCGTGTCGATGAGCAACGGTCCGTGGAGTAATCCAGGTCAGGGACCCCAGTGGGGCTCCTCACAGCCCACGCCCAACCTCCCCAGCAGTCCGCCGTACGGCGCGCCAGGGTTCGGCCAGGGCGGTCAGCCGAGCGGTGCGCCGGGATTCACGGGCCCGGGCCAAGGGAACCAGCCCGGGAACCCGTACGGGCAGCCGCCGCAGGGCAACTCTGGCCAGGCGGGTCCGTACGGTCAGCCGGGTTGGCAACAGAACCACCCGGGTGGGTTCCAGGGCAGCCCCCCGGCAGGCTTGGGCGGGCCGCAGGCAGGGGGGCCGGGAGGGCCGCCCTACCGGCCGGCTCCCGGCGGACCTGCCAGCGGGCCCACGCGGAGCGCAGCACCGATTGCTGCCATCGTCGTTGCCGTTGCTGTCGCGGCGATGGCCGTCGGTGGCGGGCTGTGGTGGTACGGGAGCCAGGGCAAGGGCGCGCCGGCCGCCGGGACCAGCCCCTCTGTCGTTCGGACCGCTTCCCAGGCGGCGTCGCCAGCCACCCAGAGCAGACCCGCGTCCACAGCTACGACGAGGGCAACGACGCAGACCTCGCCCACCATCGCCGCACCGACGGCACCGGCCACCACGGCCAAGACGACCGCCGCGGCCACCAATGCCCCCGCTGGGAAGGCCCCCGCGATGCCCACCGAGGTCGGTGGGTTGGAGGCCATGGGGACGCCCTCAACCGATTTCAGCATGTACGCGAGCTCTGACGGTGAGACGATCACTGTCGCCATCGTGATGTCGGGGATGACCGTGGACACCTTCACCCAGGGGATGAAAGATCCCACGAGGATCGGCGCGTGGACCTGCGGTGAGTCGGACGACCTGGACGGGATGGCTTGCGGCGCGGTCTCTCCGTACGGTGGCACGCTCGGGATCGCCGGCATTGACGACGCCACGAAGCTGGCCGCCTGGGGCACGGAGTTCCTCACCAAGTGGAAGTGACACCAGCGCCCAACCAGGTGTCGTTACGGTGAGGTCATGACATCTCCCGAGGCCGTCGTCTTCGACATGGACGGCATCCTGATCGAGACAGAGCCGATCTGGGACGAGGTACGGCGCGGGCTGGCCGCAGCCGAGAACCTCGCCTGGCCCGATGAGGCGACGCCAGCGATGATGGGGATGAGCACCCGGGAGTGGGCGACCTACCTGGCCGAGACGGTCGGGCTGTCGGGCACGTGGGAGGAGGTTTCCGTACGGGTGATCGACGGCGTCGCCGCAGCCTATGCCGACCACCTCCCGATCCTGCCCGGCGCCGTCGAGGCCGTGCAGCGGATGGCGGCCCGGGGTCCGGTGGCGATCGCGTCGTCGTCGCCCCGGCGGCTGATCGACCTTGTCACCGCGCAGTTGGGACTGACCCCGTACCTGCAGGTGACCGTGTCGACCGAAGAGGTCGACCGGGGCAAGCCCTGGCCTGACGGTTACCTGAAGGCGTGCGAGCTGCTGGGCGTTGACCCGACCCGGTCGGTGGCCGTGGAGGACTCGACCAACGGCGTCCGGTCCGCCTACGCGGCCGGGATGACCGTGGTCTGCGTGCCGCCCGGCTTCCATCCGCCGGCCGATGACGTGCTGGCGCTGTGCAGTGCAGTGCTCGACAGCCTGGCTGAGCTGGACGAGCCGCTGCTGGAGACGCTGGCGCCGAACCCCGCCTAGCCACCGTCGAGACCTCTCACTTGCCTTGTTTGCACAGCGCATGACCCGTTGGGTTGACTGACCGCATGGGACGTCCGCGCAGCTCGATGCTGGCCACGCTGCTGGAGCTGCGCGGCAACGGTCGCGCCTGCGTCTACACCGAGCCCATGTGGGGCCTGTCGATGATGCTCGTGCTGCCGTACGCGTCGGTCTTCATGCTGGCGCTCGGCGTCGCCGACACCGAGATCGGCCTCCTCGCCACCTTGTCGATGCTGTCGCAGGTGGTCTGCGGGCTGCTGAGCGGGGTGGTCACCGACAAGCTGGGCCGCCGCCTCACGACCGCGGTGTTCGACATCGTCGCCTGGGTGATCCCCTGCCTGATCTGGGCGTTCGCGCAGAACTTCTGGTGGTTCCTCGCCGCGGCCGTGATCAACGGCACGTGGCAGATCACGATGAACTCCTGGGACTGCCTGTTGGTGGAGGATGTCGACCGCGCCCTACTCACGAAGGTCTACTCGCTGATCAAGGTCGCGGCCGACTTCTCGGCGCTGTTCGCCCCGATCGCCGCCTTCCTGGTGGCGCGGTACGGGCTCGTCCCCGCCGTCCGGATCCTCTACATCAACGCCGCCGTCGTGATGGCGGTGAAGATCTGGATCCTCTACCGCTGGACGACCGAGACCGTCGTGGGGGAGCTGCGCAGAGAGCAGACCCGCGGCACCAGCATCTGGCGGGTGCTGTGGGGCTACCGGCCCGTGCTGGGTCTCATCGTACGGTCGCGAGGCACCCTGTTCTCCCTTGTCATCGCGGCCATCGTTGGCGCCGTGACGCTGGTCACCGCGACGTTCTGGCAGATCGTCGCAAGCAAGCGACTGGGTGTGCCCGACGCAGTGCTGCCCTTCCTGCCGATGGTCAAGTCGGTGCTGTCAGTGGTCTTCTTCTTCACCGTGATCCCCTGGCTGACCCACAAGGGGACCCTTCGGCGCCCCACCCTGATCGGGTTTGCAGCCGTCCTGGCGAGCCAGGTACTCCTCGTGTGCATCCCCGTCCCAGGTGAGGGGGCGACGATCAGTACCTACGCCCTCCTCGGCATCTGCCTCATGCTCGACGCCTTCGGCATCGGGATGCTCTTCATGCTCGCTGAGTCGCTCGTCGCCCTCCACGTCGACCAGCACGAGCGGTCCAGAGTGATGGCGATCCAACGGACGGTCGTGATGCTCGCCACCGCGCCCTTCGGCTGGATCGCCGGCTGGCTGTCCAGCCAGGATCGGACATGGCCCTTCGTGTTGAACGCGGCCCTGGCCGTCGCGGGGCTGCTGGTGGCGGGCAGATTCTGGGTGACCACCCATGAGGAGTCTGCGGTCGACGCCCACGCCTGACCTCGTCCACCGGCTCGGGCGGGCGAGGCAGCGGAGTTCATGCGCGCGGGTGCCCCCACTGCACCGAGTGGGCAGCCGGTACGGTGTTCCGGTGCTGCAGGCGGTCGTCACCGGGTTCCTCGCTGGACTATCGCTGATCGTCGCGATCGGAGCGCAGAACGCGTACGTGCTTCGCCAGGGCATCGCCCGCAACCGGACAGCCACTGTTGTTGCGATATGCGCCCTGTCGGACGCCCTGCTGATCACCCTCGGAGTCGCTGGCGTGGGGCTGGTGGTCGCCCAGCACCCGACGATCCTGCTGGTGTTCAAGGTCGCGGGCGCGGCCTACCTGGTCTGGTTTGCGATCCAGTCGTTCCGTGCTGCGGCCAAGGCGAAGGGCCTCCAAGCCGCGCAAGGCGCCGGCTCCGCTCGGGGTGTGGTCCTGACTGCCCTGGCGCTCACCTACGTGAACCCGCACGTCTACCTCGACACCGTGCTGATGCTCGGCAACCTGGCCAACCAGCAGGGGGGACTGCGGTGGTGGTTCGCCCTCGGGGCAGCGACGGCGAGTCTGGTCTGGTTCACCGGACTCGGCTTCGGTGGCCGGGCACTCGCTCCGTACCTAGCCAGGCCGAAGGTCTGGCGGGTGATCGACATCGCGATCGGGGTCACCATGCTGGTGATCGCGGCCTACCTGCTGTTCTCCGACGTCACGCCACACTGAGCGAGCCACGCGGTCCCTCACATGCAGTTCTGGCACTCCCCGTTGAGCGGGGTCTCCAGGAAGCAGGTCGGGCAGACCCGGTTCAGCGGCTTGTCCGGGACCGGTTCGGGCTTGACCGCCCGCGGCGTACGAGGCCCCGATGCGGCGCGCGCACGAGCCGGAGCAGTGGCCGCGCGGCGCGCAGTCGAGGTGAGTTGCGGGGTGGCGTTGGGGGGCACGTTGGAGGCGTACTTCAGGTAGCAGTCCAGCCGAGCCGCCGCGGCATGCTTCTCGCGGGCGAGCGCGTTGGCGCCGGCCAGTCCCTGCAGTTTCAGCACCTCGGCGTACGCGACCCCGACCGACTCATCGCGCGGATTCACCACGAGCGAGGTCAGGGGTGGCTCGCCTGTGGCGTGACAACGATGGATGACTGTCTGCAGTAGTCGTGGGTACCACTCGACGGTGGGGACGTCTGTCCGTACGCCCGTCAGCTCCTGCGCCCGGGACACCAGCTCGGCTGGCCCGACCACCTTGTTGTAGCGCGACGCCACCCGGACCAGCAGGTCGTAGGCCTCGCCTGCCCACAGCCGGATCGCCTCGTCACTGGTGATCGGCGTACGGTCAGGGTCTTTCCAGTAGCTCGGCACAGTCCCAGCCTATGACAGGGACGACAGGTCCCCGACCACGGACTGAGCCCTTCGACATGCTCAGGGACCGACGAGTGACTCGGTGCCTGAGCTTGTCGAAGGTGCGAGACGTCAGGCCTGCTCCGCCTGCGCGGCCTTGCGGTCCTTGCGAGTGACCCATTCGCGCTCGGTCGGGCCGGTGTAGACCTGCCGCGGACGGTAGATCCGCTGCGCCGGGTTGTCGTGGATCTCCTTCCAGTTGGCGATCCAGCCCGGCATGCGGCCGATGGCAAACATGACCGTGAACATGTCGAGCGGGATGCCGATCGCCTTCAGGATGATGCCCGAGTAGAAGTCGACGTTCGGGTAGAGCTTGCGCTCCACGAAATAGTCATCAGCCAACGCAGCGGCCTCGAGCTCGCGGGCCAGGTCGAGCTGCGGGTCGGAGATCTTCATCTTGTCGAGCAGCTCGTCGGCGGCCTTCTTGATGATCTTCGCGCGGGGGTCGAAGTTGCGGTAGACGCGGTGCCCAAAACCCATCAGCTTCACGCCGGTCGACTTGTCCTTGACCTTGGCGACGTACTCCTTGACCGTCATCCCCGACTGCTCGATCTCGCCGAGCATCTCGATCACAGCCTGGTTGGCGCCACCGTGCAGCGGCCCCCACAGGGCGCAGACACCAGCGGCGGCGGAGGCGTACAGGTTGGCCTGCGACGAGGCGACCATGCGCACGGTCGAGGTGGAGCAGTTCTGCTCGTGGTCGGCGTGCAGCACCAGCATCATGTTCAGCGCATGCGACACCTCGGGGGTCGGCACGTACTCCTTGTAGGGCTTGGTGAACATCATGTGGAGGAAGTTCTCGGCGTACCTCAGGTCGTAGCGCGGGTAGACGATCGGCTCGCCGATCGACGACTTGTACGACGCTGCCGCGATCGTGCGCACCTTCGACAGCAGCGACGCGGCCACCGCCTCGAACTCGGCGGCCGAGTCGATGTTCAGGCCGGGCAGGTCGTACGCCTGGAGCGCGTTGATCATCGCCGACAGGATTGCCATCGGGTGGGCGTGGGCCGGGAAGGCGTTGAAGTGACGACGCATCTCCTCGGGGAGGGCGGCGTTCTCGCCGAGCAGGTTGCCGAACCGGCGGCGCTGCTCCTCGGTCGGCAGCTCGCCCCAGATCAGCAGCTGAGCGGCCTCGATGAACGACGACTTCTCGGCCAGCTCCTCGATCGGGTAGCCGCGGTAGCGCAGGATGCCCTTGTCGCCGTCGATGAAGGTGATGTCAGACAGGCACGACCCGGTGTTGCCGTACCCGTCGTCGAGGGTGATGTAGCCGGTCTGCGCGCGCAGCTTGCTGATGTCGACCGAAGGTTCGTTCTCCGAGCCGATGACCACCGGGAGGTCGACGGTACGACCGTCGGGCAGCTGGAGCTTGGCAGTGTCACTCATGGGGCGCCTCCACATCGGTGTGCATCACTCGGGCACGAGCCCGTACGGGCCCAGTCTGCCGCAGGGAATGACGTCGCGGCCAACTGAGGGGAGATTGTGGTCAGGTGAGGGTGACGTCAGAGAGGCGTGCGAACGCGGTCCCCTTGTCGCGCAGGCGCGGCAGGATGACGGCCATCCCTTCGTACGTCTGCCGGCTGGGTTGGTTCATGTGGGCGATCACGATCGAGCCCTTCTTGGCGCGTCCCGTCTCCTGGATCACCTGGGCCGTGGTGAACGTGGTGCCAGCGTCGCCGTTGATGTCGAAACCGATCGGGATCTCGCCCATCGCCCGTACGATCTCGATGGCCACCTCGTCGTAGTGCGCGGTGCCTGTACGGAAGAACCTCGGCGGCTTGCCGAGCAGTGTCGTGAGGTAGTGGTGGTTGCCGGCAACCTCGTCGTACACCTCGCCGGCGTTCTGCGTGGCGGGCTCGTTGTAGGCCATCTTCCCCGTGACGGACAGCGGCATGTGGCGGGTGCCGTGGTTGCCGATGTCGAACAGCGTCGGAGAGGACGCGATCTGGTCGAACGTCGGGCGGTTGACCTCGATCCAGCGCTGATTCAGGAACAGCGTCGCGGGGATGTTCTCGCGGATCAGCAGGTCGAGGAGTTCCTGGTCGACCTTGGAGCCGTACGGGCCGCCGCAGGCGTCGTACGTCAGACACACCTGCGGCGACGCGCTTCTCAGCACCAGTCCGGTGACCTCCATGCCCCACTGCTTCGGCACCCGGGAGCCGAACCTGGCCACGATCTCCGACCGGGCCGGAAGCGCCGAGGAGGGGGTCGGTGTGGGGGTCGGCGTCGGGCTTGACTGGGGGGTCACGGAGGCGGCCGAGGTCGTTCCCGGGCTGGCAGAGGCTGATGACGTGGCGGCCGGAGTCCCACTGGCGGGCGGGACGGGCGCTGACGAGGTGCCAGCAATGGGCGTCGGGTTGGTGGCGCAGCCAGCCAGGATGGCCGCTGTGGCAGCGAGCAGGCCGCGTCGACTGGTGGTCACGGTGGGGAGTGTAGGGGAGGTGCGTGCTGATATTGAAGATGGTGCTGACAAGGAGTGATCCAAGGGTGACGTCGCGACGCGATCGGCCGCATCGGGCCCTTCGACAAGCTCAGGGACCGAAGAGGCGCATCCGCGAAGAGCGCAGCCGAGAGAGCGCACCCGACAAGGGCGTACCCCGAGAAGCGCACCCGAGAAGAGCATCGAGCGCTTCGTGTGCCGGGGGAGCCACTGAAGAGCCGGCTGACATGTCGTGAGTCAGCCAGAACATGCAGGGCGGTCGACCAGCGGCCACAGCCCTCGATCTCTCGAGCGGGTGCAGACTCCGCCGGGCCGACCGCCCTAGGATATCGGGCCACTTCCCCTTGGCCCGAGTGAGCATCGTAGCGCGCTCAGGGTGAGGCGGATCAGGCACCCCAAGGATTGCCCGGGCGCCGCGCTGACACGTGCCAACAGCGCACCCCTTCGATCCTGAGCGTGTCGAAGGGCGGCTCAGCCGCAAACTGGGACTGGCCTTCGAATGAGGTCAGCTGCGGCGGGTCGGCGGGGCTGGGCAGGCGCCCCACAGGCCAGCCTTGGCAGCGGTCGCGCTGCGTTCGGCCTGTCGGTACGGGGTTGAGCGGGTCGGGATGGCTTGGCTCTTCAGTTCGTACACGACGACGGCTCCCCGGTCGAGCAGCGTACGGCCGACGTCGACGCCGTTCACCTCGACATAGGCGAGCCGGCGACCGTACTGGTCAGCCGCGGGCAGTCCGGGGTCCGCGACCAGGGCGACCGGAGTTCCACGCGGCAGCAGGCTCCGGGCCAGCTCGCGTGACTCGGTGCCGAAACACTCGCCGGGGTCGGCGCCGTGCACGACCTCAGGCGCGTTGATCCCGACCAGTCTGACCGAATGCTCGATCCCCGAAGCATCCGCGACCACGATCGTGTCGCCATCGGAGACGTACGTCGCGACGTAGCCCGTGGTGACCACCTCTGTGCGCTGGGTGAATGGAGAGCGGTACGTCCACCACCACCAACCGACCGCAAGGGCGACGACCAACAGGAGGGCGAGCAGACCCGTCAGCCAACGACGCACGCGGCGACGACTCCGTACCGCCGCCATCCGGTCCCACGCCGGACCACCCCTTGACTTCGCCACGTTCGGCAACCTACCCCGGGAACGCTGGCTGGGTACCCTGGGCTGCATGGCGACATGGGAGCCGTACCCGGCCACGCAGCCCGACGGGAAGGGCGCTGCCCAGGCCGCGCCACAGTTCGAGGCGCCGCCATGGCAGGCCGGTCCTGCGGTGGTCGCACCTGAGCCGACCAGCCAGGAGCTCGAGCGCTTTGAGCCTCGTCCGGGTGGGCCGGTCAACCCTGACCTCGATGGTAACGGCCACCTCGATGCTGCCGAGCGGGCCTACGCGGCGAACATCGCCAACCGGCGGCGCTGGCGCAAGACCATCGTCACATACCGCGCCACCCACGGCTGGGAGACGCGCACCGAGGAGTCCTGGACCTCCGGTGCGATCAATCCTGACGACAGCAGGATGGTTGCCGAGAAACGCCGGATGCGCGGCCGGCTGATCCGCCTCTTCCCCGCAGTCGCCCTGCTCTGGTTCCTGGCCTTCTTCGCGCAGGGCTCGTGGGTGCCCTCGGCTTTGGCAGCGACGTGTGTTGTCGTGATCATTGGGGTCTTTGCCGGATGGTGGAGCCGCAAGGGCGGGTAGGTCGTCGACTCCCGGTGTGCAGGTCTCTCAGAACCAGCGTCGAAGCAGCGCGATCCTTGCCTCCACCTGCTCGGTCGTCGCTTGGGCCATCGGGGGCCCGCCCGCCTGACGGCGGAGATCGGCGTGTACGTGGCTGTGCGGGATCCCCTTCACCCGGGCGTACTGGGCGACGAGCGTGTTGAGCTCCTTGCGGCGGGTGGCGAGGGCGCGGTGGAGGGCTTCTTCGGGGTTAGCTCGGGAGGTCGTGCGGGCCTGTCGCGCGAGCTGCCTGCGCTGGCGCTCGCGGAGCAGGGGGGCGACCTGGTCGGGCTCGACCATCCCGGGCAGGGCGAGGTAGTCCTGCTCATCGCGGCTGGTCGGGGCGGCGTGCAGCCCGTACTGCTGGGCATCGAAGAGCACGTGGTCGAAGGTGGCCTGAGACTCGAGTGCCTCGTACTGGCCGAGCAGGTCGTCGGAGGCCTTGTCCTCGCGGTTGGCCCGCTCCAGGAGCGCCTCGGCCTCGGCCCAGACGTCCTCGTCAGCTGACTCCTTGCGGCCGAGCACGTGGTCCCTGGACCGCTCCAGCATCGAGGCGTGGGCGAGCAGCGTGGGGACGGTCGGTAGGAACACCGTCGCCAGCTCGCCGCGGCGCCGGGTCCGGACGAACCGCCCCACCGCTTGCGCGAAGAACAGAGGAGTCTGGGTGGAGGTCGCGTACACCCCGACGGCCAGCCGCGGGACGTCGACGCCTTCGGAAACCATCCGCACGGCAACCATCCAGCGGACCTCGGAATGCGAGAACTCGTCGATCCGACGGCTGGAGGCCGAGTCATCGGAGAGCACGAGGGTCGGCTTGGTGCCGGTCACGTCATGGAGGATCCGGGCGTACGCGCGGGCGGTGGTCTGGTTGGTCGCGATCACGAGCCCACCAGCGTCGGGGACGTGACGACGCACCTCGGTCAGCCGTCGGTCGGCCGCCCGGAGCACCGCCTGGACCCACTCGCCAGCCGGGTCGAGCGCGGTGCGCCACGCCTGCGCGGTGATGTCCTTGGTCAGCAGCTCGCCGAGGCTGGCTTCGATGGTGTCGCCGGCCTTGGTGCGCCAGCGCATCGGCCCGCCGTACGTCATGAAGACGACGGGGCGTACGACGTGGTCGCGAAGTGCCTCTGCGTAGCCGTAGGTGTAGTCGGCCTGCGAGACGCGGGTGCCGCCCGGGCCGTCGACGTACGTGACGAACGGGATCGGGTGGTCGTCGGAGCGGAACGGGGTGCCGGTGAGGGCGAGCCGTCGGGTGGCCTCGCCGAACGCCTGCGCCGTGGCCGCGCCCCAGGCGAGGGAGTCTCCGGCGTGGTGGACCTCGTCGAGGATGACGAGGGTGGGGTCGTTGCGGGTACGGGCCTCGTACGACCAGGGGCTCGCGGCGACGCCAGCGTACGTGACGGCGACCCCGTCGAACTGGCGGGACCTAGCGCGGCGCGCCTGGCCCAGACCGGGGTCGAGCTGAATGCCGACCTTCGCCGCGGCGTCGGCCCACTGCACCTTCAGGTGTTCGGTGGGGGCGACCACGATGATCCGCCGGACCTTGCGCTGCGAGAGCAGCTCGGTGGCCACGCGCAGGGCGAAGGTGGTCTTGCCGGCGCCGGGGGTGGCGACGGCGAGGAAGTCGCGTGGTTCTCGCTCGAGGTAGGTCTGGAGCGCCTCGGCCTGCCAGGCGCGCAGGGCGGACGACGTGCCCCACGGAGCGCGCTGCGGAAACGCCGGCGAGAGGCGTTCGAAGGCGGAATGGCTCAACGGCCCGTACCTTCGGTGGAACCCTGCGGCTGGACGCGGGCAGGGGTAGGGGCGGGACGAGACATAGGTCTGCGACCCTAGCCCAGGGAGATGACACCCGGCGTGACGACACGGTCGGGTCAGACGATGCTCCGCTTACGCGGCTGGGTTGGCGAACAGCCCCGTGAAGGATGCGGTTTCGAGTGTGGCGAAGTGGAGCATCAGCCGTACGTAGGCGTGGGTGGCCTCGTCCGGGACGTCAAGCTTCGGGGTGTTCACCGCTGTCACTGTGAAGATGTAGTGGTGCGCCGGGTCGCCGGGTGGGGGCCAGCAGCCGCCCCATTCGGAGTAGCCGTAGTCGTTAGCCCACGAGCGGGAACCCTCCGGCGTCGGTCCGCCGAGCGGGATCGACGTCACGTCGGCCGGGATGTCGGTGACCACCCAGTGCCACCAGCCGCTGCCGGTGGGCGCGTCGGGGTCGTAGCAGGTGATCGCGTAGCTCTGGGTGCCTTCAGGTCCCTGCGTCCAGGCAAGGTCGGGCGACAGGTTCTCGCCGCCGATCGCCGGCTCGGCGTGCCGAAGGTCGATGGTGGAACCGTCGGGGATCGCGGTGCTGATGAGCTCCATGGCTCCTCCTTGCAGGTAGTGCTGACGTACACCAACCCTAGTGACCGACGCCCCGCTCGACGTCGGATGGGCAGGACTCGACAAGGCCGGTACGGTGGGCCTCCACGTCTGCCTGAAGGGAGCCCGAGGTGTCGGTGCATAGCCAACCGAACTGGGCGTGGATCACCGACGATCTGGCCACCGGTGGTGACTTCGGGCTGTTGCCGCGCGAGGCCGTACGGCTGGCGAAGCTGGCGCTCGACGAAGGCGTACGGCTCGTCGTTGATCTGCGCATCGAGGACAACGACACGGTGCTCTGGGAAGACAGTGGAGTCACCTACCTCAACCTCGGCACCGACGACGCCGAGGGCCACCACATCCCGGCATCGCTGTTCGACAAGGCCGTCGAGGCTGTCCGGGGAGCCGCGGGGCGTGGCGCGAAGGCGCTCGTGCACTGCCACATGGGGGTCAACCGGGGACCATCGACCGCCTACGCCGTGCTGCTCGACCGGGGGTACGGCCCCGTACAGGCCTGGAACATGATCCGGAAGGCCCGGCCCCAGGCGGCGATCTACTACGCCATGGACGCCCTACTCGCCGACCAGGCGCGCCGCCCGATGCGGACCATCAAACGCGGTAAGCGGAAGGGCGAGGAGGTCCCCCGCGACACCGCCGACGAGATCCGCCGCCTCCAGGCCGCGATCGACAAGACCTACACCGAGGACTTCAGCGGGTTCATCTCGCACATCATCGCCCAGCACAACGAGCGCGACCTGAACGAAATGCGCAGCCTCTGGGCTTCCCCGAGGGACGAGTAGTGGACGAGAACTCTCCTCGGCGGCCTGGCATGCTGTACGACGACTCTTGCCGGCGTTCGAGCACCGGATCGTGCCGGTGGGGACCTGGTGTCGTCGACGGGTGTGCTGAGTGTGCTGGCGAGCGGTTCAGCGGATCGGCGTTCCGGTCTCCTCGAGGGCTGTCGTCAGCAGGACCAGGTCGCCGACCTCGTCGCAGAGGTTGAGGTCGACGTCGGCCACCAACGACCAGTCGTGGTCGGCGGCCTCGTCGTGGAGCACCTGCCGGACATGCCAGCGGCGGCCGGGTAGCTCCGTGACGACAAGCAGCGATGGACCTCGGGCGGCGGAGTCGGTG
>DAOOHL010000063.1:0-12102 GCA_035416185.1 Propionibacteriaceae bacterium
GGTGATGAACAGGTCGGTGGGGCCGTCCCACGGCCTGACGCCGGCACCCTCCGCCGCCCGTGCGGCCGTCTCGAGCACGCGCACGGAGGTGGTGCCCACGGCGATGACGCGGCGCCCCTCGCTCTCGGCACGGTTGATAGTGGCGGCCGCTTGGGCGCGGAGGCGGCAATACTCCGTGTGGATGCGATGGTCCTCGATGCGCTCCTCGGTGACGGGACGGAACGTATCCAGCCCGATGTGCAGCAGCACCTCGAGACCGGACTCGTGCCGTACGGTCACCGCGTGCTGGGAGGGGTGGATCAGCGTGATCTCGCCGTCAACCGGTGCCAGCAGGACGTTGCTGGTCGGGTCGATCGAGATCCCTTCGCCGACCATCTTCTCGGCGAACACCGGGTCGGGAACTCTCTCGATGGGGACGAGGACGCCGGACAGTGGCGCGATCAAGGTCACGTGTCCAGGGGTGGGTGTCATCGCGATCTCCTGGGTCTCGGCACAGCGCTGCGCCGTCAGGATCACTTTGCCGAATCCAGGCCCCCTGCATCATGAGTTCGGTCAGATTGAGACCGCCCAACCTCAGTCGTCGAGGTCTGTCTCTCCTTCGGGGTCCAACTGCTCGACGGTGATCCCGGTGAGGGCTGCGACCTGCTCGACCAGGGTCGAATGGACGAGCCGGCGCAGTGACCGGCGTGTCGTGGCCCGGTGCTCGACGGGACGCCGATAGATCACGATCCGCGCTGGGCCGCCTGAGGTCGCCTCCTGGGCCGCTGCGAGAGGAACCCGGGTTGACCACTGCCCGGTCACGTCGGGAACGTCCTCCATGCCGACCTCGACGCCTATCAGAGACTCGGGGCAGGCTTCAGTGATCCGAGCGAGGGCGTCACCAACACACTGCATGAAGAACTCAGCCGGCGACACGGGACGCTGCCGACGAAGCATCGGACCCGCAGCCGCCGACATCGGCACGAGCGGCCCGCGCATGCCGCGCTGGTGTCGGTCTCGGTGTCGGGCCATGGGACGCAGCCTAATGGGACCGTGGCGTGCCTCCCCGCCATGGCCGGGGTGGCGCACTAGCCTGCCCGGGTGGGTCGGAGACAGTGTTCACGCGCCGGCTGCCAGGGTGTGGCGGCAGCGACGTTGACGTTCGCCTACGCCGACTCGACCGCGGTCCTCGGGCCGCTGGCGCTGCGTTCTGAGCCGAGTTCGTACGATCTCTGCGCTGCACACTCGACGAGTCTGTCCGTGCCGCGCGGCTGGGAGGTGATCAGGCTGCCGCTCGACGTGGCGCGCGAGCACGCCCACGACGACCTGGTCGCGCTGGCCGATGCCGTACGGGAAGCAGCCGGCTTCGACGGAGAGCTAGAGACAGATGCGCCGTTCGTCACGCCGCTACCACCCACCGTGGTCGAGGTAGGGCGACGGGGACATCTGACGCTCCTTGCTGACGCAGGTTCCGCGCCGGCCCACTAGCGACCACTAGGCTGGCGCGGTGCTGCACGACCAGATCTTCAAGGCCAACGACATCCGCGGGATTGTCGGATCCGAGTGGGATGAGCGGGGCGCCGGCGCCGTAGGAGCCGCCTACGTCGAGGTGATGGCACTGGCTGGCGGAACGTTCGTCATGGGTCGCGACATGCGCACCAGCGGTCCAGCGATGGCTCGAGCTTTCGCGGAAGGTGCCATGGCTGCTGGAGCGAGCGTCGTCGACGCGGGCCTCGCGTCGACCGACGAGCTGTGGTTCGCCTCTGGCTTCCTCGACCTGCCGGGCATCCAGTTCACGGCCAGCCACAATCCGGCCGCCTACAACGGCATCAAGTTCTGCCTCGCCCAGGCGCAGCCGGTGAGCGCCGACTTCCTGGTCGCGGTCGCCCATCGGGCACGCGAGATCGACGCGGGGGCGACTCCTGTCCTGGCCGACGCGCGCGGCAGCTACTACGAGCGGGACGTGCTCGCCGACTACGCCGGTTACCTCCATTCCCTGGTCCACCTGGATGGGATGCGGCGCCTCAAGGTCGTCGTCGATGCCGGCAACGGCATGGCGGGGCATACCGCCCCGGCCGTGCTCGGCCCGCTCAACGTCGACATGGTGGGCCTCTACCTTGAGCTGGACGGCTCCTTCCCCAACCACCAGCCCAACCCGCTGGAGCCGGAGAACCTGGTCGATGCGCAGCGTGCGGTCGTCGATCATGGCGCCGACCTGGCTCTGGTGTTCGACGGTGACGCCGATCGCTGCTTCGTGATCGATGAGCGCGGCGAGGTGGTGTCACCGTCGGTGATCACCGCCCTGATCGCCGCGGCAGAGCTCGAGCGGGAGCCCGGCGCGACGATCGTGGTCAACACGATCACCTCGCGCACCGTCGCTGAGGTCGTCACCGAGCGCGGCGGCCAGGTGGTCACCTCGAAGGTGGGGCACACGTACGTCAAGGGCCTGATGGCTGGCCATGGGGCGATCTTCGGCGGGGAGCATTCGGCCCACTACTACTTCCGCGACTTCTGGGGTGCCGACACGGGCATGCTCGCCGGGCTGCACGTGCTCGGCCTGCTGGGGCGAAGCGACCGTACGATGTCGCAGCTCGCTGCCGAGTACGACCGCTACGCCGCCTCGGGCGAGATCAACTCCACCGTCGCCGACGTACCCGCCATGCTCGATCGGGTCGAGCGCAGGTTCGACGGGCGCGGCGCCGCCGACCGGGTTGACGGCCTGACCGTCCGGGGCGACGACTGGTGGGTCAGCCTGAGGCCGTCCAACACTGAACCGTTGCTCCGGCTCAACGTCGAGGCCAAGGACCCGGCCCTGATGGGTCAGCTGCGAGACGAGGTGCTCGCCATTGTGAGGGAGGAAACCGCATGACCGAACTGAACGAGGCACTGGTCTCGATCCTGGCGTGCCCGAGCTGCCACGCGTCGCTGATCGTCGACCACGAGGCGTCAGAACTGGTCTGCGCAGCGGCGGGGTGTGGCCTGGCCTACCCGATCCGCAACGGCATTCCTGTGCTGCTGGTCGACGAGGCAAGGAACCCCGGCGTCGAGAGCTGAGCTCGACCACATCGGGGGTGATGTGTGGAACGTCGTTCCATAGTGAAGGGATCCGTGGCAGCGGTGCGCTGCTAAACCGGTGGAGATCTCCGAGGTGGCCGTCCGCTGACCGAGTCGCGAGTGTGCTGGGCCGGCTGACTAGGCTTCAGGCGTGTTCAGTCGGCTGGCTCACTTCCTCGCGCGCCACCCGCAGGTCACCGATGGGATGATCGCGCTGGTGCTGGGGGTGTTCATCGTCCCCGACACGGTCGCCCGCTTCGACGAGGGCGCCGACTCGCGGTGGGGGCTGCTGCTGTCGACGTTGTTCCTCGTACCGCTCGTGTGGCGGCGGACACGACCGCAGGCGGCGGCGTACGGGGTCGTTGCGGCTCACCTGTTCCAGCTGATGCTGCTCCCCACGGAGATCCTGCTGGGGCAGATCACCGTACCGATGGTGATCTATGCCGTTGCTGCGTTCGGCACCCCGGCCCGCTCGCGTTACTGGCTGGCCGCAGGGATGGTGGCCGCGGGGGTCGGGGCGTGGGCATGGACGATGCCTCCTGAGTCGGCCCTGCTGACCTTCGCGCTGCTGTGGGGCGGTGGTTCGGCCGTCGTGATGGCGGCCTGGTTCATGGGGGAGCTCGCCCGTCAGCGGGCACTGTCGGTGCTCGCCCTGGAGAGCCGCGCCAATGCCCTCGAACGGCAGCGCGACCAGGCGACCGCGCTCGCGGTGGTCCACGAGCGGCAGCGGATCGCCCGCGAGATGCACGATGTGGTCGCCCACTCGCTGTCGGTGATCGTCGTGCAGGCCGACGGCGCTGCCTACACCATGGCCCACGCGACGGGCCCGAAGCGCGAAGAGACCGTGGCGAAGGCGGTCGCGACGATCAGAACCACCGCCGCCTCCGCACTGGCCGAGACCAGGCAGCTGGTCGGCGTCCTGCACACCGACGAGCCGCTGGAGCTGGCCCCGACCACGACGCTGGCCGACCTGGAAGACATGGTCACGCTGCTCCATGACTCCGGCGTCGACGTCACGCTGACCAAGGAGGGGGACCCTACGGCGCACCCGCCCCTCAGCCCAACTGAGGAGCTGTCCGCTTTCCGCGTGGTTCAGGAGGCGCTGACCAACGTCGTGAAGCATGCCGGGAAAGGCGCTGCGACTGTCGTTCGGCTCTCGCACGACCCACGCGGCCTCACGGTCACTGTGTCGGATGACGGCCGAGGGTCCAGCGGTGGAGACGGGCGTGGCTTCGGGCTCGTGGGGATGCGCGAGCGGATCGCGGCCCATCGCGGCACACTGGTCGCTCAGAACCGACCCGGCGGCGGCTTCGAGGTCATCGCCCACCTGCCCGCACCAACCGAGAGGAGCGCATGATCCGTCTGCTGCTCGCTGACGACCAGGAGCTGGTACGAACCGGCTTCCGCATGGTGCTCGATGCCCAGCCAGACATGACCGTCATCGGCGAGGTGGGCAACGGCGCCGACGCTGTCGCCACCGTCACCCGGTCCCCGCAGGGGTACGACGTCGTGCTGATGGACGTGCGCATGCCGATCCTTGACGGCATCGAAGCCACGCGTCGCATCGTGGCTACCGAGGCGCCCGTCAAGGTCCTGGTGCTGACCACCTTTGACATTGACGAATACGTCTTCAGTGCGCTGCAAGCCGGCGCTTCCGGGTTCCTGCTCAAGGATGCCGGTCCCGATGAGCTGCTGGCAGCCGTACGGGCCGTGCACAACGGTGACTCGGTCGTCGCTCCGTCAGCCACGAAGCGGCTGATCGATCGGTTCCTGCCACTCCTGCCCGTCGGCGCAGCGTCGACGAGTGCGGCCGACCGGATCGCCACGCTGACCGAGCGGGAGCTCGAGGTGCTCACTGCCGTGGCACAAGGGCTGACGAACTCCGAGATCGCGTCGCGGCTGTACCTGGCCGAGGCCACGGTGAAGACCCACATCGGCCACGTCCTGGCCAAGCTCGGGCTGCGCGACCGGGTCCACATGGTGCTGGTCGCCTACAACGCCGGGCTGGTCAAGCCCGACCCCTACGCTTAGGTCCCATGCCTGACTTTGACGACGCCCGCCTTGAGGACATCCGGCTGCTCGAGCGCGACGAGCCGCTGCGCCGCCTCGCTGAGGCGGGTGCCCGGGTGCGCATTGAGAGTGCCCAGGCTGACTTCTCCAGCATCACTGACCTGGGGGACCGCTACCGCCCACGCGCGGTGATTGCCTCCGGCCCTGAGTCACGGCTGATCCGCGCCGTCCTGGAGCCGCACTGCCCGGTGCCGTTCGTGGCGTGGCCGACCCATGCCCTGCCGGCCTGGGTGGGGGCTCTCGACCTGGTGCTCGTGCTCACCGGCCTCACCTACGACCAGGACGTGTCGAACACCATCGCCGAAGCGGCCCGTCGTGGGGCTCAGGTACTGGTCGCCTGCCCCGAGGGGTCTCCGATCGCCGAGCAGGCAGCCGGGCGGAACACCACGGTGGTGCCGACCAGGACCTCAGACCCGCTCGCTGCTGCGGTCGTGCTGCTCGAGGCGCTCAATCGGATCGGACTGGGCCCCGTCGTCCAGCCTGTCCGCGTGGCAGACGCCATGGATGAGGTCGCCGAGGCCTGCTCCCCGTTCGCCAACATCGGCGTCAACCCAGCCAAGGACCTCGCCATCTCGCTCGCCGACGACCTTCCCCTGGTTTGGGGCGGGACGGTTCTGGCGGCCAGGGCCTCCCGGCGCATCGCCGAGGCGTTCCGTGACGCGTCCGGCCGTCCTGCGCTCGCCGCTGAGGCAGCCGAGCTCGTACCGGTGATCCAGGGCGCCAAGGAGCGCGACCCCTTCGCCGACCCGTTCGACACCTTCGGCGACGACCGCTGCACCTCGCTGATCATGCTCGACGACGACTCGTCGGACCGGGTGGTCGAGAAGACCCGGCGCTGGCTCGTGTCGACCGCCGAGGGACGTGACGTACGGATCCGCACCATCCGTCACGACGAGGGCAACGATGTCGAGCGCTACGTCTGCCTCCTCCAGCACGGCCTCTTCGGCGCTGCCTACCTCGCCCTCGGTCTAGGGCGTACGGAGTAGCAGTCCAGATGGCACTATGACGGTCATGACCCGCGTCCTCGTCCTCAACGGTCCCAACCTCGGCCGGCTCGGCAAGCGAGAGCCTGAGGTGTACGGGCACGTCACCCACGCGCAGCTGGCCGAGCACCTGGTTGGTACGGGGGAGGGGCTCGGCCTGGACGTCGAGGTACGGCAGACCGACCACGAGGGCGAGATGATCGGCTGGCTGCACGAGGCGGCCGAGAGCAAGGTGCCCGTCGTGATCAACCCGGCCGGCTGGACCCACTACTCGATCGCGGTTGCCGATGCGGTGGTCCAGGTGCAGCAGGTGATCGAGGTGCACATCTCCAACGTGCACGCTCGGGAGGAGTTTCGCCGCCACTCGGTCGTCTCCCCGTACGTCACCGGTGTGATCGTCGGGCTGGGACTGGGCGGGTACGACCTCGCGCTCACCCACATCGCCGCCACCGCGGGCTGACGGCCTGGTCCGGAGCACCCCTGCGGCGCCAATAGACTCAGCCGCATGGATTATCGCGTCGCCGACCTCAACCTTGCCCCGTACGGCCGCAAGGAGATCACCCTCGCTGAGCACGAGATGCCCGGCCTGATGGCCATGAGGGAGCGGTACGGCGAGTCGAAGCCACTGGCCGGCGCCCGGATCGCCGGCTCGCTGCACATGACCGTACAGACGGCGGTGCTGATCGAGACCCTGACCGCGCTGGGTGCCGAGGTCCGCTGGGCCTCCTGCAACATCTTCTCCACCCAGGATGAGGCCGCTGCGGCGATCGTCGTCGGCCCGAACGGCACCCCCGAGGATCCCCAGGGCGTCCCGGTGTTCGCGTGGAAGGGCGAGACCCTCGAGGAGTACTGGTGGTGCACCGAGCAGATCCTGTCGTGGGGTGACGTACAGCCGAACATGATCCTCGACGACGGCGGCGACGCCACGATGTTCGTCCACAAGGGCGTCGAGTACCTCAAGGCAGGGGCCGTCCCCGAGGCCGCTGAGGGCGAATCGGAGGAGTGGAAGGTCGTGCTCGACCACCTCCGTACGGCACTCGCTGAGGGCCGCCACGACTTCATCGCGCTCGCCAACTCGATCCAGGGCGTCACCGAGGAGACCACCACCGGCGTGCACCGCCTGTACGAGATGGCCAAGCACCAGGCCCTGCTGTTCCCGGCGATCAACGTCAACGACTCGGTCACCAAGTCGAAGTTCGACAACAAGTACGGCTGCCGGCACTCCTTGATCGACGGCATCAACCGCGCCACCGACGTGCTGATCGGGGGCAAGGTCGCGGTCGTGGCTGGCTACGGCGACGTGGGCAAGGGTTGTGCGGAGTCGCTGCGTGGCCAGGGTGCCCGGGTCATCGTCACCGAGATCGACCCGATCTGCGCCCTGCAGGCAGCGATGGACGGCTACCAGGTTGCCCGCCTCGACGACATCATCTCGACCGCTGACATCGTGATCACCACGACGGGTTGTACGAAGGTGGTCTCGGCCGAGCAGATGTCGCGGATGAAGCACAACGCGATCCTCGGCAACATCGGCCACTTCGACAACGAGCTCGACATGGCTGGCCTGATGGCGTGGCCCGGCATCGAGCGGAACATGATCAAGCCGCAGGTTGACCAGTGGATCTTCCCTGACGGCCACGGCGTGATCGTGCTGTCGGAGGGTCGCCTGCTCAACCTGGGCAACGCCACCGGTCACCCCTCGTTCGTGATGAGCAACTCCTTCACCAACCAGGTCCTTGCTCAGATCGAACTGTTCACCAAGCCCGAGGAGTACCCGGTCGGCGTCTACACGCTGCCGAAGGAGCTCGACGAGGAGGTGGCGCGCCTGCACCTCGCTGCGTTGGGCGTCGAGTTGACCGAGCTCACCCAGGAGCAGGCCGACTACCTCGGCGTGCCGGTCGCGGGCCCGTACAAGCCGGAGCTCTACCGCTACTGACGCAAGCCGGACGCTGGACCACTCATCGGGAAGACTGGCCGCACCACGACGGAAGGAACCCGATGAGCTCCAGCGACAGCTTCCTGTTCTTCACGATCGGTGCGGTCGTCTACGTGATCGTGATGATCCTCGCCATTCTGGTCGGATACCTGATCATGAAGGCGGCGGTCAAGAACGGCACCCTCCAGGCGATGCGACAGGCCAAGCAGGAGGGCCTGATCCACGAGCGGTGACGCAGGGGGCGCTACTCGCGCCAGCCGATCATCACGGTGCCCTTGGCGACCTCCACCTTGACCGCGAGCGACAGCTCGGCCTGAACCCCGTCGGCGAGGTCGAGCTGCCAGGTCACCTCACCGACATCGTCGACCTTGGCGTCGGGCACGACCTTGACGTCCTTGACGGTGATCTGGGGGGACTTCGATACGGGCACCTGGTCGATCACCGTGATCGTGGCCGCCTTGCCTGAGTGGTTGGCGACTGTCGTGCGCCAGCGTGCCTCGTGTCGTGCCGTACCGCCGATGAAGGCCTTGTCAGTCGTACGGGCGACCAGCTCGCGCTTCACGCGGATCCGGTCGTCAAGACCGAGCGCGAGCTCGACCTCCTCGCCCGGAGCCACGATGTCGATGTCGGAGACGCCGACGAACTCGGTGCCGTGGAAGAGCGAGGCGCGGCCTGTTCGAAGCGTGTGCTCGGACCGGTTGGTGACCGTAGCGCGAAGGTAGACGTCGTCGCTGCGCACCGGGGCGGTGACGTGGTCGACCCGGGCGGGCAGCCGGAAGCTCGTGATCCTGGCCTGGTGGTTCGAGCCGTCGGACGGTACGGCGACCGGCCGCTGGATCACGTACGTCATGGCCGTGATGCCTTCCTCGACCTGGGCCTCCAGCATCTCCATCGGGGCGGCTTTCATCCTGGCCATCGACATGTCGGCGTCCATCATCGCTCCGGTGGGCGCTGCCCCGTACGCCATGGCCTGGGGCGCGGCGGAGCGCACCGCGACCACTCGCTCGGTCAGGTACCACGGGTTGAGGTCCGGCACCTGGATCGCTCCGGTCGGCCTCGCGGTCGACAGGCGCAGCTCACACTCCGGCCAGTCCTCGCCCGACCACTGCTGCACCATCCCGAACCAGGTGACGTCGACCTCGGTCTCGTCAAGCCTGATGTCGTAGCGCGGCTCCCAGGTGGCGCCGTCGACCAGGTACGACACCTCGAGCTCCAGTTCCCCACCCTCGCCAGGTTCGACCGAGACGACGACGGCGGTGCGATCAGGCGACGACCCGCCCGCCTCAGCGAGCTCGCGGTCGACCTTGGCCTGCTGGTCGCTGACCGCCTTCTCCTCATCAAGGAGGCCACGCTTCGCGCCGAGCACGTCGGCGAGCTGCCCCGCCAGGCGTTCCGAGACCGGGCCGAGGTCGTCGGGCGAGAGGGCCGCGGTGGCGAGCTGCTTGGCGTACGGCCGACCGGCGCTCGAGGCGACGGACTCCAGCATCGCGATGCGTACGTCGAGAACGCGGCGCCGGTCGACGATCTCCTGCGCGCTGACCGCGAGCCGCTGGCGCTGAGCGAGCAGCTCCGCCACCCGCTGGGTCTCGTCGCTGGGGTGATGCGAGGTGCGGACATCGACCCCCGTGATCGCCCCGACGCCACGACCAGTGACGCGCACGGACTCGTGCACCACCGAGAGGGGCAGGTCATCGACGACGACGGGTTCGGCTGTCCCCGCAGGCAGCTGGATGCGGCCACGGCGGGTCACCCGTGCCTGGCCGGGATAGACGGTGACCGAGACGACCGGTGCGGGGAGGACATGTGTCATGCAGCCACGATACGGACTCAGTCCAGAGTGATCTGAGAGTTCGGCGTCGAACCGGGGGCCGGGCGTGCCGGTCGCGGGGGCGGGTCAGCCGCGGGGTACGGTGAAGGCGATCAGCCTGCCGCTGGCGTCGCCGACGTTGTCCCACTCTGAGTCGAGCTCGATGACCGCAATGCCCGATGTGGGGTACTTGGTGTCGAGTGCGAACCAGTCCTTGGTGGTGGCGCGCTCGGCGACCAACTCGACGGTCTCCGGGATCGTGGGGGAGTGGCCCACCACCAGTACGGTCGAGGCGTGGCCGCCCGCCTCGCGGATCGCCGCCACGATCGCGTCGGCATCCCGGTGGTAGATGTCGTCGACGACCCGCTCGCTGGAGGCTGTGACTCCCGCGGCAGTCAGCCCGGCCCACGTCTCGCGGACCCGGGCCGCCGGCGAGAGCAGCACGACGTCGAATGAGAGCCCCAGCTCCTGGAGGTAACGGCCGGCTGCCTCGGCGTCACGCTTGCCACGACTCGACAGCGGACGGTGGATGTCGTCCTCGTTCGTCTCCCAGGATGACTTCGCGTGCCGCATGAGCACCAGCGTCCGGTTGGCCACGTTCTCCTCCTCCGTGGGCTGAGCCAGCCCCTCGATCGGACAATAGCGTTTCAAGATGAACGCGCATCCGGCAGCGGTTGGGCAGGCCAGACTGGGGTACGAGACGAGAGGGGAACCATGCCCAGCGACCTGATCACCGCCGCACTCCGGACCGCTAGCGACACCCGAGCGATCGAGTTCGGCCGAGGCATCGTGACGGCGACGGGCCGGCTGTTCGCCGACGTCTTCCCGGGTCGGTCGGCCCTGGTCGTCGCGGACGAGAACACCTGGGCCGTGGCTGGTCCAGCCGTCGTCGCCTCACTCGAGGCTGCTGGCGTGACGGTCCTCGAACCGTCTGTGTTCCCGGGGATCCCAACCCTGTACGCGGACTATGCCAACGTCGTCCCCCTCCGCGACCACCTGGCCGCCACCGACGCCGTCATCTGCGCCATCGGGTCGGGCACCCTCAACGACATCTGCAAGCTGGCGTCGGGTGAGCTGGGCCGTGGCTACCTGGTCGTCGGGACGGCCGCGTCCCAGGACGGGTACGCCGCGTTCGGTGCGTCCATCACCCGTGCTGGCTTCAAGATCACCAGAACCTGCCCGGCGCCGACCGCGATCGTGGCCGACCTCGACATCATGGCCGCTGCGCCCGTACGACTGACCGCGACCGGGTACGGAGACATCATCGAGAAGGTGCCCGCTGGCGCTGACTGGGTGATCGCCGACGAACTCGGGATCGAGCCCATCGATGCGGATGTGTGGAACCTCGTGCAGCCACCGTTGCGCGGCGCGATCTCGGACCCGGCGGGACTCGCAGCTCGCGAGGTCGGTGCGATCGGACGCCTCGCCGAGGGCCTGATCATGTCTGGCCTCGCCATGCAGGCCCATCAGTCGTCCCGGCCCGCCTCGGGTGCTGGGCACAACTTCTCGCATCAGTGGGAGATGGAAGGTCACGGACTGGACTGGGAGCCGCCCCTGTCGCATGGCATGAAGGTCGGCCTGGGTACGGTCGCCATCTGCGCGCTGTACGACGTGGTCCGCTCGTACGACCTCTCGGACATCGACCCCGACGAGCGTGCCGCAGCGTGGCTTTCTCCCGCCGAGGACGAGGCGCGGGTTCGGGCGTTGCACACCAACCCGGTCATCGCCGACGCTGCGGTCGCGCAGTCGAGACTCAAGTACGTACGAGGCGACCAGGCAGCCGACCGCGTTCGCGACATCCAGGCAGCATGGCCGAGGATCCTCGACCGGATCGCCCCGCTGCTGATGACGGCGGATGAGGTCCGCGCCCAGCTGAAGGCAGTCGGGGGAGTGTACGAACCGACCCAGATCGGGATCTCACCGGAGCGAATGCGGCAGACCTACCTGCAGGCCCAGACGATCCGATCCCGCTACACCCTCCTGGACCTGCTGCACGAGGTGGGCCTGCTCCATGGGGCGGTCAGCCAGGTCTCGTCCGGATTCTGAGATCGCCGTCCAGGTGGAGACAGTCATGAATGCACTTCTTGGCATTCTTCCCATGACTAGGAGGCATCCAAGAGCGTATCCATCGCTCGCCATGACGTACGTCAAGACAATGATCGGCGCCTGGCTAATTGAACCGAGAATCACTATAGTTGAGCGTTTGACTATGGCTTGATTAGCGAGACGATCGTCAAGGACCAGCATGTGACGTCGGTGGTCCTGAAGGCCTATGA
>DAOOHL010000064.1:0-12059 GCA_035416185.1 Propionibacteriaceae bacterium
TGGGTCGCGTGCCTCGCTGCCACAGGGTTGTTGGTGCTGGTGCAAGGCTCGCGCGGCCCGGTAGCACGGAATCCCTGAAGGCCTGACTCTCCAGTTGAGGTCGAGGCTCGCGCGGCCGTGCGGCGCAGGTGGTGGCGATCGGCGCGGTGGTCTCATAGCCTGACCGGGATGTCCGGGCCGTGCGTCCGGATCCGAGCGAGCGAGCGAGGCGGAACCCAGTGGGCGGCGTGTCACAGAACTACCTGGCCATCATCAAGGTCGTTGGTGTTGGCGGCGGCGGCGTCAACGCCGTCAACCGGATGATCGAGGCCGGTCTGCGCGGTGTCGAGTTCATCGCGGTGAACACCGACGCGCAGGCGCTGCTGATGAGCGATGCCGATGTGAAGCTCGACATCGGCCGAGAGCTCACCCGTGGGCTTGGCGCTGGCGCCGACCCCAGCAAGGGTCGGCAGGCGGCCGAGGACCACGCCGAGGACATCGAGGATGTCCTCAAGGGCGCTGACATGGTCTTCGTCACAGCCGGTGAGGGTGGTGGCACGGGTACGGGCGGCGCCCCGATTGTTGCTCGGATCGCCCGGTCGCTCGGTGCCCTGACCATCGGTGTTGTGACCCGGCCGTTCGGGTTCGAGGGTCGCCGCCGCTCCAGCCAGGCAGAGGAGGGCATCGCCTCGCTCCGGCAGGAGGTCGACACCCTCATCGTCATCCCCAACGACAAACTGCTCCAGATGACCGACCACCACGTGTCGATCCTCGACGCCTTCAAGCAGGCCGACCAGGTGCTGATGCAGGGCGTCTCCGGCATCACCGACCTGATCACCACGCCCGGCCTGATCAACCTCGACTTCGCCGACGTCAAGGCGGTCATGTCCAACGCCGGCTCAGCGCTGATGGGCATCGGCTCGGCGCGCGGCGAGGACCGGGCCCGCGCCGCTGCCGAGATGGCGGTCTCATCGCCGCTGCTCGAGGCGAGCATCGACGGTGCTCACGGCGTGCTGCTGTCGATCGCTGGCGGGTCGGACCTCGGCCTTCGTGAGGTCTCCGCAGCCGCCGACCTGATCGAGCAGGCTGCCCACCCGGAGGCCAACATCATCTTTGGCACCGTCATCGACGACGCCCTGGGTGACGAGGTCCGGGTCACGGTCATCGCAGCAGGTTTCGAGGAGGGCCAGCCGAGGACCACCCGTCAGCAGGCCGATCCGCGTCGGACTGACGTCCGACCCGTGGGGCGTCCGCTGCAGTCGGTGCCACAGGTCGTACCCGCCCAGGCAGCTCCGCAGCAGCAGCCTGCCCAGTCGGCGCCGGTGGAGTCGTTCCCGGCCGTGCAGCAGGCGCCGCACGGTGATGACGATCTCGACGTGCCGGACTTCATGAAGTAGCCCCCGTTGTTCCACGCACGCCTCGACCCCGGCGCCAACCATGGCGTCGGGGTCGCGTTCACTGACCGGCATGGCGGAGTGTCCCAAGGCCCACTCGGGACGCTGAACCTCGGTCGCGCGGACGCCGATGACCGTGTCGCGCTCCGAGAGAACCTCGCGCTGGTCCGCGCGAGTCTTGGACTGACCGCGATCGCCACGGTCCACCAGGTCCATGGCACCCGCGTGCATGAGATCACGGCCGAGACACTGGCAGCCCTCCCGCATGCGGACCCCGCGGGCCACGAGTCGCCGGATTCCCTCGTCGGCGACGCGCTGGTCACGCGCATGAAGGGAGTCGGGATCGCGGTGCGCGCGGCCGACTGCCTGCCCATCCTGCTGGCCGATCCCACGGCGGGGGTGGTCGGTGCGGCTCATGCTGGCCGGCAGGGGCTGATCGACGGAGTGCTTCAGGCGACCCTGGCCGCGATGGCGGACCTTGGCGCCGCCGATGTTGAGGCCTGGGTCGGGCCGTCGGTGTGTGGCCGCTGCTACGAGGTGCCCGCCGCGATGCGTGCTGAGGTCACCGCCGAGATCCCCGAGACCTGGGCGGTGTCGGCGACCGGTTCCCCGGCGCTTGACCTTGCTGCGGGTGCTCACGCAGTGCTGGTCAAGCAGGGGTGTCGGGTCGTTGACCTGGGTGGGTGCACCCGCGAGTCCGCCGACCTGCACTCCTATCGCCGCGACGGTGCTGAGGCCGGGCGGCTGGCGGGGATCTGCTGGCTCGGGTGAGCCCGCGTGTCGCAGCGACCAGAGGGTGTTGCGGCGTTAGCCTCATGGGGTACACGACCCAAGAGGGGACTCCCATGGCCGACTTCCTCAAGCGCGGCGCCGCCTGGCTCGGCTTCGTGCAGGACGACCGCTACTCCGACTACGAAGAGCACACAGCCGATGTGGAGCTCACCGACGTCGTCGAGGCTGAGACGTACGACGAGGCAGCCGAGAAGCGGCCCTCAGCCACGGTGACCCCCATCGACCAGCGGCGTGCTGGGTCGGTGGCGGTCGCCCCCCCTACTGCTGACATGTCCCGCATCGTCAAGGTGAATCCCCGCACGTTCAATGAGGCCCGGACGATCGGCGAGCACTTCCGCGACGGCCTGCCGGTGATCATGAACCTGACCGACATGGAGGACGGCGACGCCAAGCGGCTCGTCGACTTCGCCGCCGGGCTGATCTTTGGCCTCCGGGGAACGTTCGAGCGCGTCACCAACAAGGTCTTCCTCCTGTCGCCGCAGAACGTGCAGGTCACCGCGGAGGACAAGGAACGCATCGCAGGCGGCTTCTACAACCAGAGCTGAGCAGCCAAACGTTGGTACGGTCCGGTTCAAGGCAGTAGCCTGACAGCCGAGGCTGCGGGGCAGGGTCCCGCGCCGTCAGCGCCATCCCGACGGGGTGGCACGAACCGACCGCTCTCATGAGGTGTACACAACGATGACCATGACGCTGGACGAGGTCCGCAAGACCCGGTTCCACATGTCCCGCCGTAACGGCTACGAAGTGACCGATGTGGACATCTTCGTCGACAAGGTGGAGCAGACGCTGGTCGAGCTGACCGCTGAGACCGAGCAGCTGCGCCGCCAGCTCGACGCCGCCCAGTCCTCCGACGGTCCCGTCGACTTCGACGAGATCGACCGCCTGCGCGGCGAGGTCGACCGGCTCGGCCAGGCGTCCGAGCAGCTCGCCGCCGTCCAGCAGGAGAACGACCGACTGCGCTTCGAGCTGGAGCAGGCCCGCACCAGCCAGGGCGCCAACGAGGGCATGCTGCAGGAGAACCAGCGGCTGTCGGCCCTGCTCGATGAGCGTGGCCGCGAGTCGGAGGAGGCCTCCCGCCTCGCGCAGGAGAATGAGCGCCTTCGTAGCCAGGTCGAGGAGCTCTCCAGCCGTCTGGCCCAGGTGGCTGGCGCCGATGTGGCGCTGCCGCTGCGGGTCACCACAGCGCCCGAGGCTAGCTCGGCAGTCGTCCGGCTGGTCCAGCTGGCGACCGAGCAGGCCGAGGCCCTGGTGGCCGAGGCCAAGAGCGACGCTGACCGCATGCTCAGCGACGCCAAGGCTGCCGCCGAGCGGCTCACCCAAGAGGCCGAGACCAACGCTCGTCAGGTGACCGAGCGCGCCAACGCTGAGGCTGCACGGGTTGCCGAGGAGTCCCAGGCTGCCGCGGCGAAGCTGTCCGAGGAGTCGCAGACCGAGTCTCAGCGCCGTCTGGACGAGGCTGCCCAGAAGGCTCACGAGGTCACCACTGACGCCCGGACCAAGGCTGACCGCGTCGAGTCTGAGGCCCGCGTCAACGCAGAGCGGCTCACCCAGGAAGCCCAGTCCCGCGCCGATGCTCTCGATCGTGAGGTGACGCAGCGCCGTGCCGAGCTGTTCTCCGATCTTGAGTCCGAGCGAGACGACCTGCTGGGCAAGATCGGCCACCTCAACGCCTTCGAGGGCAGCTTCCGCACCAACCTGGCCGACTACCTGCGCCAGCAGATCGCCGCGCTGGAGGGCGCTGCGTTCCAGCCCGGTGATAAGCCGGCTCTGATCGGTGAGGCACGGTCGCAGGACTCCTCCTCGACGCCCCGCCTCGACGCTCTGCTGCACGAGCAGGGCTGACGAACCAACGCTGAAGCCCGGGCCACTCCCACGAGTGGTCCGGGCTTCAGCCTTGTTTCGTGCAGCCGGTGTATGGTGCTCCCCACATCGACAGATCAGGAGTTGCCAGGAATGCCCACCGCTCGGAAGAACGGCGCCGCCACTGAGGGCGAAACCGAGGTCCCCATCATCCCGGTGCTGCCGGGTGAGGATCCCTGGACCGCCGAGGAGCTGGACGAGGTTCGTAGAGAGCTCGTCGACGAGGTTACCCGCATGGAGCGGGCCATTCGCGTCGCTGAGGCCGAGCTCGCGGAGCGGCTGCGCGAGGGCTCGGACGGGGCCGGGCGTGACCCCGCTGACGTCGGCAGCAGCAACTTCGAGCGCGACCAGGAGATGTCGCTGGCGCAGAACGCCCGCGAGATGCTGGAGCAGTCACAGCTCGCTCTGCGGCTGTTCGACGACGGCCAGTACGGGGTCTGTGAGAACTGCGGCCAGCCGATCGGCAAGGCCCGCCTCCAGGTGTTCCCACGCGCCACCATGTGCGTGACCTGCAAGCAGCGCGAGGAACGGCGCTGACCGGTAGCAGCTCCCGCGGCACACGGCCCGTCCTGGGTGCAGCCCGCTCGAGGCTCGTCATCGCGCTGGTGGCGACGGGGATGCTCTTCCTCGACCAGTGGACCAAGATCCTGGCGGTGGCGAACCTCGACCCGATGAACCCACCCGAGTACGTGGGTGGGCTGCTGACGCTTCGGCTGATCCGGAACCCTGGCGCCGCGTTCAGCCTCGGCGGTGGCGACTTCACCCTGTTCTTCACCGGGCTGGCCGCCATCGCGATCCAGGTCGTGCTGGTCGTCCTGGCGCCGAAGGTCCGGGTGCTGTCGTGGGCCATCGTGACCGGGTTGCTGCTTGCCGGGATCACCGGGAACTTTATCGACCGACTCGTGCGTGAGCCAGGGTTCCTGTACGGCCACGTCATTGACTTCTTCCAAGTGAAGTACTTCGGTGCGATCTTCAACGTGGCCGACATCTGCCTCACCGTCGCAGCAGGCCTGATCATCGCCATGTCTCTGTTCGGGTCAACTGACTTCGACGGCACTGTACGGAGCAAGCCGGAGTGAGCATCTATCTGATCCCCGATGGACTGGACGGGGAGCGGCTCGACTTGGCCGCCGCGCGGATCACGGGCCTCTCGCGCTCGCGCGTCGAGCAGATTGCCACCGATGGCGGGATCCGCCTCGACGGCCGGGTGGTGAGCAAGTCTGACCGGGTCCATGCCGGTGGAATGCTGGAGATCGAGATTCCGGCGGAACGTACGGTGCACGTCACCCCCGTGATGGTCTCCGGTGTGCGGATCGTGCATGACGACCGCGACATCGTGGTCGTCGACAAGCCCGCAGGTGTGGCGGCCCATCCGAGCCTCGGCTGGGAGGGGCCCAGCGTGGTCGAGCACCTGGCGGCGGCGGGGTTCCGCATCTCGACCTCGGGAGCCCCGGAGCGGCAGGGGATCGTGCAGCGGCTCGACGTCGGCACCTCGGGCCTGATGGTCGTCGCGAAGAGCGAGCACGCCTACACGGTCCTGAAGCGTGCGTTCCGCGACCGTACGGTCAGCAAGACCTACCAGGCGCTCGTCCAGGGCCTGCCGGACCCCCTGACCGGCACGATCGAGGCGCCGATCGGCCGGCATCCGGGGCATGACTGGAAGATGGCGATCGTCGAGGGCGGCCGACATTCGGTCACCCACTACGAGACGCTCGAGGCGCACAGCACCGCATCGCTGCTCGAGATCCATCTCGAGACCGGCCGCACCCACCAGATCCGCGTCCATATGGCAGCCGTTCGGCACCCGTGCGTGGGCGACCCGCTGTACGGCGCTGATCCCGTCCTCGCCGCGCGGCTGGGCCTTGAGCGACAGTGGCTGCACGCGACAGAGCTGTCGTTCGCCCATCCGGGTACGGGTGATCAGGTGTTGTTCACCTCCGAGCCACCTGAGGATCTCGCGCTGGCCCTGGCCACAGTGCGCCGTTGAAGAACCGATAGGGTTGGAGCGTGCGTAGAGCCAAGATTGTGTGCACGCTCGGCCCGGCAACGTCGGGCCCGGAGCGAATGTCACAGCTCGTTGCGGCGGGCATGGACGTGGCCCGGCTGAACATGAGCCACGGAGACTATCCCGACCATCTGGCGCGGTTGCAGGAGGTGAGGGAGGCCGCGACGCGGGCTGGCAAGACCGTGGCGGTGTTCGCCGACCTGCAGGGTCCCAAGATCCGGTTGGGCCGGTTTGCCGAAGGGCCCGTAACCCTCATCAACGGCGCGACCTTCACCATCACCATCGACGACATCGCCGGTGACGTCGAGCGCTGCTCGACCACCTTCAAGGGGCTGCCGGGTGACGTGTCGCCCGGTGACACCATCCTGATCGACGACGGTCGGATCGAGCTGCGGGCCAAGGAGGTGACCCCGACCGATGTCATCTGCGACGTGGTGGTCGGCGGCCCGGTCAGCAACAACAAGGGCATCAACCTGCCCGGCGTGGCCGTCAGCGTGCCAGCGCTGAGCGAGAAGGACACCGAGGACCTACGCTGGGCGTTGCGCAACGGGCTCGACATGGTTGCGCTGTCGTTCGTACGGAGCGCCCGCGACATTGATGCGGTGCACAAGGTGATGGACGAGGAGGGTCGCCGGATCCCCGTCATCGCGAAGATCGAGAAGCCGCAGGCGGTGGCGAACCTCGACGACATCATCGACGCCTTCGACGCCTTCATGGTGGCCCGTGGCGACTTGGGGGTGGAGCTTCCGCTCGAGGACGTTCCCCTGGTCCAGAAGCAGATCATCCGGGCTGCCCGGAAGTGGGCCAAGCCGGTGATCGTGGCCACACAGATGCTGGAGTCAATGATCTCTGCCCCACGACCGACCAGGGCCGAGGCCTCGGATGTGGCGAACGCGATCCTGGACGGCACGGACGCGGTCATGCTTTCGGGCGAGACCAGCGTCGGTGCCTACGCCGTCGAAGCGGTCCAGGTGATGGCTCGCGTGATCACCGCGGTCGAGGAGCGTGGCTTCTCGTCGATCGCCGAGATCGTGTGGGATCCCCACACCACCGGCGGCGTGATCGCGATGGCTGCCGCCGAGGTGGCTGGCCGACTGGGCGCTCGCTACATGGTGGCCTTCTCCAAGTCCGGCGACACGGCGCGGCGGCTCTCCCGGCTCCGGTCCGAGATTCCGGTGCTCTGCTTCACGCCCTCGGACGAGACTCGACAGGTGATGGCGCTGGCGTGGGGGGTCACCACGTTCACCACCGCTCAGCACACGGACCCGCAGGACATGCTCGACCAAGTGGATCGGATCTGTCGCGAGGCGGGGATCGTGAACCGAGGCGACCGGATGGTGGTGGTGTACGGGTCCCCGATGGGCATCCCCGGCAAGACCAACACGCTTCACGTGCACCGCTACCAGCAGAGTCTGTAGCGACTTGTGCCCGGGAGGGGAGTCGAACCCCTAAGTCCTTTCGGACAGACGGGTTTGAGCCGTCCGCGTATGCCATTCCGCCACCCGGGCAGGTGGGCGCGGAACATTCTGCCACGGCCGTGGGACTGCCACACAATGGCCTCCGATGTGGCCCCAGCCGCGCGACAGTGGTACGGGAGGACTGTTGTGGAAGAATGCCTGTCGTGACTGAGAAGGCAACGACGGACGACCGCAGCATCACCCGCACCCGAGTGGTGGTGGCCGAGGACGAGGCTCTGATTCGCCTCGACCTGGTGGAGTTGCTCACCGAGCAGGGCTACGAGGTGGTGGGTCAGGCGGCTGACGGCGAGGAGGCCGTCGCGCTGGCACGTCAGCTCAACCCCGATGTGGTCGTGATGGACGTGAAGATGCCCAAGGTCGACGGGATCACCGCAGCGGGGCAGATCACTGAGGAGCGCCTCGCGCCCGTTGTCATGCTGACGGCCTTCTCGCAGCGCGAGCTCGTGGAGCGTGCGGTCGCGGCCGGTGCGATGGCCTATGTGGTCAAGCCGTTCGACGTGTCGGACGTGGTCCCGGCGATCGAGGTCGCCCGCGCCAGGTTCGACCAGCTCGTCGGCGTCGAGTCCGAGGTCGCCGATCTTGAGGATCGGCTCGCGACCCGCAAGGCCGTCGACCAGGCGAAGGGCCTGCTCCAGGAGGGCGGCATGTCGGAGGCCGAGGCGTTCCGCTGGATCCAGAAGACTGCCATGGACCTGCGCAAGTCGATGCGTGAGGTGGCCGAGGCCGTCGTCTCCCACAAGAAGCCAGGCAAGAAGGGCTGAGCCCCTTACTGCTTGGGCCTGACCAGCGCACAGGTGATGCGTGCCGTACAGGTCCGGCGGCCCTCCTCGTCGGTGATCACCACCTCGTAGGTCACCAGTGACCTGGCCAGATGCAGCGCGGTCGCCGTACCCGTCACCCAGCCGCTGCGGACCGGCCGATGGTGGGTAGCGTTGATGTCCACGCCCACCGGCACCCGCTCTGACTCGCGCGCGTAGGCGTAGGCCGCCAGTGAGCCGAGCGTCTCGGCAAGGACGCAGGAGGCGCCACCGTGCAGCAGCCCG
Organism: Propionibacteriaceae bacterium; assembly: GCA_035416185.1. Taxonomy (GTDB): domain Bacteria; phylum Actinomycetota; class Actinomycetes; order Propionibacteriales; family Propionibacteriaceae; genus JBHAES01. Next base: position 8,552 of record DAOOHL010000064.1, read on the forward strand.
GCTGGCTGCGTGTTGCCGGCGACAGGCATGCGGGCGGTCGCCCGGGTGGGGGTGACGCTGACCAGTTCGATCCCGAGCTTGTTGTCCAACGGGCTGTAGACCTCGGTGAGCCAGGCTGGCAGGTCGGCCTCGGTCATGGTGTCAGGGTCGGGAACAGTCGCGTCGCTCATGTGCCCACTCTGGCATGGGCGAACGCTACTGAGGCCGTTCAGACTTGTCGGACGCGTGTCGTAGGGTCGCTCCTGTGACGACCGCGACCACTGACGCGCCCGAGCGGGGCAAGCTGCTGCTCATCGACGGCCACTCGATCGCCTACCGGGCGTTCTTCGCGCTGCCGGTGGAGAACTTCTCCACGTCGACCGGGCAGCACACCAACGCGGTGTACGGGTTCACGGCGATGCTGATCAACGTGCTACGCGACGAGCAGCCGACCCACGTCGCTGTTGCGTTCGATGTGTCCCGCACGACGTTCCGTACGGAGGTCTACCCCGAGTACAAGGGCAACCGATCCACATCGCCAGCAGAGTTCACTGGCCAGGTGGCCCTGATCAAGGAGGTGCTTGATGCGATGCGCATCGTGCACGTCGAGCTCGATGGTTACGAGGCGGACGACATCATCGGGACGCTGGCCACCGCGGCACCGCAGGCGGGCCTCGACGTCCTGATCTGTACGGGCGACCGCGATGCCATGCAGCTGGTGACCGACCATGTCACGGTGCTGTACCCGCGCAAGGGCGTCTCGGACCTGGCCAGGATGACGCCCGCGGCTGTGCTGGAGAAGTACTTCGTCGTTCCCGCCCGTTACCCCGAGCTCGCAGCCCTCGTCGGAGAGACCAGCGACAACCTGCCTGGTGTGCCGGGTGTCGGCCCCAAGACGGCTGCAAAGTGGTTGGAGGCCTACGACGGTCTGGAGAACCTGGTGCGTCAGGCTCCCAGCGTGCCGGGCAAGGCGGGGGAGTCGTTCCGCGACCGGCTGGCCGACGTCGTCCGCAACCGTCAGGTGAACGCGCTGATCCGCGACCTGGAGTTACCGATCGGGTTGGACGAGACGCGGCGCCGGCAGTGGGACCGGGAGGCGGTGCACACCCTGTTCGACTCGATCGAGTTCCGGGTGCTGCGCGACCGGCTCTTCGAGACGCTGCCCCAGTCCGACGACATGGACTCCGAGGGTGGGTTCGACATGTCCGGTGAGCGGCTTCAGCCGGGGGAGCTGGGCAGGTGGCTCGGCGAGCATGGTACGGGGGCGTTGACGGGCGTCGACGCCGTCGGGCGCTGGGGAGCGGGTACGGGTGACATCACCGCGCTCGCTCTGGCCGCCGCCGATGGGTCAGCGGCCTGGGTTGATACCGCCGACCTGAGCCCCGACGACGATCGGGCACTGGCGGGCTGGCTGGCCGATCCAGCTCATCCGAAGGCGCTGCACGACGCGAAGGGGCCACTGCTGGCCCTGTGGGAGCGCGGCTGGGACCTCCAGGGGCTTGCCTGCGACACTCAGGTGGCGGCCTACCTCCTGAGGCCCGACCAGCGCACCTACGACCTGGCCGACCTGACTTTGCGCCACCTCAAGAGGGAGCTGCGGGTCGAGACCAGCGGTGAGGTCGCCGAGCCAGCCAACGACGCCCAGGACGCGTTCGACTTCAGCGACGAGGGCGACGACGACTCAGGCAGCGCGGTCTCGAGCGAGGCGGGCATGATCCGGGCGCGTGCGGTCATCGACCTCGCTGAAGCTCTTGCCGTCGAGCTCCAGCAGCGGGGCGGAGCGGAGCTCCTGGAGAACGTCGAGCTGCCGCTGTTACGTACTCTCGCCACGCTAGAACGGACGGGCATCGCTGTCGACGAGGCCCTGCTGAACGAGCTTCGCGAAGGCTTCGACACCCGGGTGGCTGCTGCCGAGCAGCAGGCGTACGCGGTGATCGGCAAGCAGATCAACCTGGGCTCGCCCAAGCAGCTCCAGACCGTACTCTTCGACGAGCTGCAGATGCCGAAGACGCGCAAGCTGAAGTCCGGTTACACCACCGACGCTGACTCGCTCCAGCAGCTCTTCATCCGTACGGCACACCCGTTCCTCGCCCACCTGCTCGAGCACCGCGACGCCATCCGCCTCCGTCAGACGGTCGACGGCCTGCGGGCCTCGATCGCGCCCGATGGACGGATCCACACGACGTTCGTGCAAACCATCGCTGCCACGGGCCGGCTGTCGTCGACAGAGCCGAACCTGCAGAACATCCCCGTCCGCACCGAGGCTGGCCGGCGGATCCGGGAAGCGTTCATCGTGGGGTCCGGCTATGAGACGCTGATGACGGCTGACTACAGCCAGATCGAGATGCGGATCATGGCCCATGCCTCGGGCGATGCCGGGCTGATCGAGGCGTTCCGCTCCGGGCACGACTTCCACACGGTGATGGCATCGAGGGTGTTCTCGGTCGCTCCCGCCGAGGTCGGCCCAGCGCAGCGCGCCAAGATCAAAGCGATGAACTACGGCCTGGCTTACGGGTTGTCGGCGTACGGACTGTCGCAGCAGCTCCAGATCGAGACCTCGGAGGCCAAGGTGCTGATGGAGGAGTACTTCGAGCAGTTCGGTGGGGTGCGCGACTATCTCCGGGGCATCGTCGACCAGGCGCGAAAGTCCGGCTACACCGAGACGATCCTCGGCCGTCGCCGCTACCTGCCCGACCTCGGCTCGTCGAACCGGCAGCGTCGTGAGATGGCAGAGCGGATGGCCCTCAACGCCCCGATCCAGGGGTCGGCGGCCGACATCATCAAGGTCGCCATGCTCGATGTGGAGTCCGGGCTCGCGCGGGCTGGGATGAGGTCGCGGATGCTGCTACAGGTGCACGACGAGCTGGTCTTCGAGGTCGCACCCGGCGAGGCTGACGCACTGACCGAGCTGGTGCGCGACCGGATGGGCCACGCCGTCCACCTTGACGTGCCCCTCGACGTGTCGGTGGGGCTGGGCAGGTCGTGGCACGCGGCTGCCCACTGAGCCTCGCCGCTCATCACGAGTGGGTCACGAACCGGCCTCCCAAATTGACCCTCCCACCGCGTGGCCGATAGTCTGACCGGGCGTTGTGACCTACGCAGCCTCGGCATGGAGTAGGTCGTGTGTCCGTATGTGTCGGCTCTCGAGATTTGGCCCTACGGGGGTCGCAGTGCACCACATGTCCACCATCGGAGCCCTCCTACATGACGCCCTCTCTTGAGGTCACCAACGTCGCCGTCGACGACCTCGGCTCGCCTGAGGCATTCCTCGCAGCCATCGACGCCACCATCAAGTACTTCAACGACGGCGACATCGTCACCGGCACCGTCGTCAAGGTCGACCGGGACGAGGTTCTGCTCGACATCGGTTACAAGACCGAAGGTGTCATCCCCTCCAAGGAACTGTCCATCAAGCACGACGTCGACCCGTTCGACGTCGTCAAGGTCGGCGACGAGATCGAAGCCCTCGTCCAGCAGAAGGAGGACAAGGAGGGCCGCCTGATCCTGTCCAAGAAGCGCGCTCAGTACG